>JAODNO010000616.1 GCA_025465235.1 Pseudonocardia sp. | reverse complement strand
CCGGGCTGGGCCGATCGGTTGGACGGGTGGTGGGGCGCACTCGGGAGCTCGATCCCGCCCACCGCCGGGACGGTCTCGGCGTCGCGTTCCTCGTGGTGGCCGTCGTGAGCGCGGCGGGCATCTGGTGGGGCGCGGGCGGTCCGGTCGGCCGTGCGCTCTCCGCCACGGTCGGCTACGTCGTGGGGCTCGGCGCCGCGGTGCTCCCGGTGTTGCTGGCAGTGGTCGGTGTGGCGCTGATGGCTACGCAACCGCACCCGGAGGCGCGGCCCCGGGTGGCCGTCGGTTCCCTGCTCCTGGTGCTCGGCGTGCTCGGACTCGTGCACCTCGCCGCGGGCCGCCCCGACGAGCCAGGGCTCTGGGTCGACGGCGGGGGCGCGTTAGGGTACCTGGCCGCCACACCGCTCGCCACCGGGCTGACGGCGTGGGTCGCGGTGCCCGTGCTCGTACTGCTGTCCGGCTACGCGTTCCTGGTGCTCACCGGTACGCCCGTGCGGGATGTGCGCCAGCGCATCCGTCGGCTGCTCGGCCGGGCGGTCGAGGAACCGGCCGACGCCCCCGTCGGCGAGACGGCGGCCGACCCCGTCACCGACGCGCCGCCCGTGGCCCTGAGGCGGCCGTCACGGCGACGGCAGGCGTCGCGGGCGGCGGACGTCTACCGGGAGGACTCCGACGACACGACGGAGACGCTGGACGTCTCCGCTGCCCCTGAGGAACGGCCCGCGCGCCCGAAGCGCAGGCCCCCCGCCACGGTGCCGGCCACGCCGCCCGCGGAGGCGGAGCCCGAGGGCGCCGTGGGCGAGCAGCTGCGGCTCACCGTCTCGCCGAGCGAGGGGGAGAGCACCTACGTCCTGCCGCCGAGCGACCTGCTGCCCATCGGGCCGGTCCCCAGGACCCGCAGCAGCGCCAACGACGCGATGATCGAGTCGATCACGGGCGTGCTCGACCAGTTCGCGGTGGACGCGCAGGTCACCGGCTTCACCCGGGGCCCGACCGTCACCCGCTACGAGATCGAGCTCGGCCCTGCCGTCAAGGTCGAGAAGATCACCCAGCTGACCAAGAACATCTCCTACGCCGTCGCCACGGACAACGTCCGGATCCTGGCGCCGATCCCCGGCAAGTCGGCCGTCGGTATCGAGGTGCCGAACACCGACCGGGAGATGGTCCGCCTCGGGGACGTGCTGCGCAGCGGAAACGCGCGAGCCGAACAGCACCCGCTGGTGATCGGGCTGGGCAAGGACATCGAGGGCCACTTCCTCACCGCCAACCTGGCGAAGATGCCGCACCTGCTGGTCGCCGGCTCCACCGGGTCCGGCAAGTCGAGCTTCGTCAACTCCATGCTCGTGTCGCTGCTCTCGCGCGCCACGCCGGACGAGGTCCGGATGATCCTCATCGACCCCAAGATGGTCGAGCTCACCCCCTACGAGGGCATCCCGCACCTGATCACGCCCATCATCACCCAGCCGAAGAAGGCGGCGTCCGCGCTCGCCTGGCTGGTGGAGGAGATGGAGCAGCGTTATCAGGACATGCAGGTCAACAAGGTCCGTCACGTCGACGACTTCAACCGAAAGGTGCGGTCCGGCGAGATCACCGCGCCGCTCGGGAGCGAGCGGGAGTACCGCCCGTACCCCTACATCCTGTGCATCGTCGACGAGCTCGCCGACCTGATGATGACCGCCCCGCGGGACGTCGAGGACGCGGTCGTGCGCATCACGCAGAAGGCCCGGGCGGCCGGAATCCACCTCGTGCTGGCCACGCAGCGCCCGTCAGTGGACGTGGTCACCGGCCTGATCAAGACGAACGTGCCGTCGCGGCTCGCGTTCGCCACGTCGTCGCTCACCGACTCGCGCGTGATCCTGGACCAGCCGGGCGCGGAGAAGCTGATCGGCATGGGCGACGGGCTCTACCTGCCGATGGGCGCGGGCAGGCCCGTCCGGATGCAGGGTGCCTACGTCGGTGACGAGGAGATCGCCTCGGTCGTCGCGTTCACCAAGGACCAGGCGGAGCCGACCTACACCGACGGCGTGACCGCCCAGAAGCCCGGCGAGGCCAAGGAGGTCGACCCCGAGATCGGTGACGACCTCGACGTGCTGCTGCAGGCCGCCGAGCTGGTGGTCACCTCGCAGTTCGGGTCCACCTCGATGCTGCAGCGCAAGCTCCGCGTCGGCTTCGCCAAGGCCGGGCGGCTCATGGACCTGCTCGAGTCCCGGGGTGTCGTCGGGCCCTCCGAGGGTTCGAAGGCTCGCGATGTCCTGATCAAGCCCGACGAGCTGGACAGCGTGCTCTGGCTGATGCGCGGCGGCGGAGGCCCGGACGTCGACGACTCGGACGACTGAGAGTCACTGTCCGGCCCCGAAAGAGTACATCGCTCACTGTTGACGTGGTGCTCGTCACAGGGGTCGGGCGTCACTCCGTCACGGACCGTGTCAAAGTGTGGACCGACTTCGGTTCGATCACGGCCGAGCGGGCATCTCGTCGGGGGAGGTCTCCGGGGCATGTTCTGGACCAGGCGCCGTCGGAACGGCAGGAAGCAGATCACGGGCGGACGGCACGCCCTGATGCCGATACCGCTCACCGGCGGCCTGTTGAGCGGCGAGGTGCGCGACAACGAGGGCAAGCCCCTCGCGGGAGCCGAGGTCTCGATCTTCGACCGGGCCAGCAAGCGGGTGGCGCGCTCGGACACCGACCTCTACGGCTTCTTCGCCGCGGCGGTGATGCCCGGCAGCTACCGGATCCGGGCGGAAGCGGGTGGGTACCAGAGCCAGTACGCCCGAACCGACGTCCAATGGGGCACCCACAACGCCCTCGGCGATCTCACGCTGGTGCCTGACAAGACGCTCACCGTCCCCACACCGGGGCTCTACGAGATCGACCCCGAGCACTCGGCGATCCGGTTCGTGGCCCGCCACATCGCGATGTCCCGGGTCTACGGGCAGTTCATGGAGTTCTCCGGACACATCCACATCGCCGAACGCTTCGAGGACTCCCAGGTCGAGGTGCAGATCGACGCCGAAAGCGTCTTCACCAACGCCGAGAAGCGCGACGCGCACCTGCGCTCGGCCGACTTCCTGGACGTCGCCCGCTTCCCGAAGCTGCACTTCAGCAGCCACCGCTTCTCCCGCCCGGGGGGCAACCGCTGGCTCATCGACGGCGAGCTCACCCTCCACGGGATGACGAGCGACGTGCAGCTCGACGCCACCTACCTCGGCATGCAGGAGTGGAACGGAATGCGTGCCGGCTGCACTGCCACCACCGAGCTGCACCGGGAGCACTTCACGGTCAACTGGCAGGAGATCCTCGCCCGCGGTGTGCCGGTGGTCGGGTCGACGATCCAGGTCACCCTCGACATCCAGGGTGTGCTGCAGACCTGATTTCCCTGGACTGGGCACGCGGTTCGGGGGCGCTGCGATCACGCGGTGGGTCAGTCGTGGCGGCGGTCGGCGAGCCAGGATGTGGCGGTGGTGCCGGCGAGATCGCGGAAGTCGCGGGAGAGGTGGGCCTGGTCCACGTAGCCCGCGTCGGCGGCGACGCGGGCGAGTGGGGGCCGGTGCGGGCCGCGCAGCCGGTCGCAGGCGCCTTCGAAACGGATCACCCGAGCCGCTGCCTTGGGCGCGAGGCCGGTCTCCGCACGGAACTTCTCAGCGAGGTACCGGCGGCTCCAGCCGACCTCGCTGGCGAGCTCGGCGATCCGCAGGTTGCCGCCCGACTCCTCCAGGCGGTCCCACGCGTAACCGACCTCGGGTGCCACCCCGGCGTCACCGCGTCCCTGTGCGGCGAGAGCCGCCAGCTCGGCGTCGAGGAGGGCGAAGCGCTCCGACCAGCCGGGCGCGGCGGCGAGCCGGTCGAGCAGCATGCGGCTGCGACGGCCCAGCAGCGCCGCGAGATCGACGACGTCACCGGCGAGCTCGCCGGCGGGCACCCGCAGCAGCATGCGTGCTCCGCGCCAGGTGAGCCGCAGCTGCAGGCCGGTCTGCGGCTCACCCTGGGCGATCTCGGCGGGGCCGTCGTGCAGGCCGCCGACCATCGCGACGAACGCACCGGGCGGCTTGCTCCGGTCGGCGTTGGCCAGTATCTCGACCTTCCCGTCGAGGCAGAGCAGGAACGTGAGGTGCGGGGACGCCACCCCATGGTGCGTGGAGCGCGGCGAGGCCTCCATCCGGTAGCCCGTGTAGGAGCTGACGTATGGGCGCAGCGCGGCGGGAGCCCTGCGCTCGTGCATCTGCCACGAGTCGGGGACGGGCGAGTCGGCCAGGCTCGCTGCGCCTATGCCCTCTGCGTCCGCGTGCAGTGGGGTCTCGCCCTGTGGGACCCGGACCGGCGCCGCCATGAGCACAGGCTACCGGCGGGGTCCGAAACCGGCCCGTCGGAAGATCGGCTCAGAGCTCGGCAGGCAGCTGCAGGAGCATCCGCACGTTGCCCAGCGTGTTCGGCTTGACGTGCGCGAGGTCGAGGAACTCGGCGACGCCGGCGTCGTAGGAGCGCAGCATCGCCGCGAAGACGTCCGGCTCGACCGGGGTGCCGTCGATCTCCGCGAACCCGTGCCGGGTGAAGAACTGCTTTTCGAACGTCAGCACGAACAGCCGCCGCAGCCCCAGCTCGCGGGCGTTGGCGATGAGCGCGGTGACGAGCGCATGCCCCACGCCGCGGCCCACCACCCGCGGGTGCACCGCCACGGTGCGGATCTCGCCGAGGTCCTGCCACAGGACGTGCAGGGCGCCGCACCCGACCACCTCGCCGTCGAGCTCGGCCACCAGGAACTCCTGCACGGACTCGTAGAGCGTGACGATCTCCTTGGCCAGCAGCACGCGTCCCGCGTAGGAGTCCACGAGCTGTTTGATCGTCGTCACGTCGGCGGTCCTGGCCCGCCGTACGGCCACCGTTGCCACGACGGGTCAGACTAGATCACGGGCGCCGGATACCCTGGTGCACGTGCCAGAACCCCGCAGCGTCAAGGCCCGCTCCGCTGACGCTCCGTGGAGCGACGCCGGGCACACCGCTGTCGCTCCGCGCCGTGCTGCCCTGCTCACCCTGGGCTGTGCCCGCAACGAGGTCGACTCGGAGGAGCTCGCCGGCAGGCTGGAAGGTTCCGGCTGGGAGCTGGTCGACGCCGACGGCGACGGCGCGGCGCCGGACGTGATCGTCGTCAACACCTGCGGTTTCGTCGAGCAGGCGAAGAAGG
Source organism: Pseudonocardia sp. (assembly GCA_025465235.1). GTDB lineage: Bacteria > Actinomycetota > Actinomycetes > Mycobacteriales > Pseudonocardiaceae > Pseudonocardia. Next base: position 4,416 of record JAODNO010000616.1, on the reverse strand, counting down.
ACTCGATCGACACCCTCCTCGCCGCGTCGGATGCCGCGCAGGCCACCGGCGCGAAGGTCGTCGCGGTGGGATGCCTGGCCGAGCGCTACGGCGCCGAGCTGGCAGAGAGCCTCCCCGAGGCCGACGCCGTGCTCGGTTTCGACGCTTACCCCGACCTCGCCGAACGCCTCTCCGACGTCATCGGCGGCCACGCGCCGGCGCCGCACGTCCCGGTCGACCGCCGCACGCTGCTGCCGATCTCGCCCGTCGAGCGCCCGGCCGCCGCGCTCGACGTCGCGGTGCCCGGGCACGCCTGGGTGCCGAACCTCGCACGCACGCGCCTGTCAGACGCGCCGGTCGCGCCGCTCAAGCTGGCCTCCGGGTGCGACCGCCGGTGCGCCTTCTGTGCGATCCCCTCCTTCCGCGGCGCGTTCGTCTCCCGGCCGCCGGACGACGTGGTGGCTGAGGCCGCGTGGCTGGGAATGCAGGGGGTGCGCGAGCTCGTCCTCGTCAGCGAGAACTCCACGTCCTACGGCAAGGACCTGCCCGGCGGTACGCGCGCGCTGGTGCAGCTCCTGCCGCGGCTGGCGAACGTGCCGGGCATCGACCGCATCCGCCTCAGCTACCTGCAGCCCGCGGAGGTCCGCCCCGACCTGCTCCGGGTCATCGCCACGACCCCGGGCGTCGCGCCGTACTTCGACCTGTCGTTCCAGCACGCGAGTCCTGCGGTGCTGCGGCGGATGCGGCGGTTCGGCTCGCGGGAGGACTTCCTCGACCTGTGTGCGCGCATCCGGGAGCTCGCCCCGGAGGCCGGGATCCGCAGCAACGTCATCGTCGGTTTCCCCGGTGAGACGGCTGCCGACCTCGCCGAGCTGGAGGAGTTCCTCGTCGGTGCGCGGCTCGATGCGGTGGGTGTGTTCGGCTACTCCGACGAGGACGGCACGGAGGCGGAGGGCTACGACGGCAAGCTGCCGGCCGAGGAGGTCGCCGCGCGGGTCTCGCGGATCGCCGCGCTGGTCGACGAGCTCATGGCCCAGCGTGCGGAGGACCGCGTCGGCACGGAGGTCCAGGTGCTCGTCGAGGCGGCCGAGGACGAGGACTTCGAGTGCACCGGCCGGGCAGCGCACCAGGCACCCGAGGTGGACGGCGAGTGCGTGTTCGAGCGCGGGTCCGGGCTGGCCGTCGGCGACCTGGTGCGGGCGGTGGTCGTCGGCACCGAGGGCACCGACCTCGTCGTCTCGCCGCGCGAGCTGCTGCCACGCACCGACCTGGTCGCTGCCCCTCCGGTGAGCGCCGGCGCGTCGCGCCTGGGTGCCGCCGAGCGGGAGTCGGGGTGAACCCTGCGCCCGCCGGCCCGCCGCCGCTGCTCAACATCGCGAACGTGCTCACCGGCGTCCGGCTGGCGCTGGTGCCGGTGTTCGTCGCGGTGCTCGTCACCGAGGACGGCACGAGCACGGGCTGGCGTCTGGCCGCCTTCGGCGTGTTCGCGGTCGCAGCGATCACCGACCGGTACGACGGCGAGCTGGCGCGCCGGCGTGGTCTCGTCACCGCGTTCGGCACCATCGCCGACCCGATCGCCGACAAGGCCCTCACCGGCTCGGCCCTCATCGGGCTGTCGGTGCTGGGAATGGCACCGTGGTGGGCCACCGTCGTGATCATGGTCCGGGAGATCGGCGTGACGGTGCTGCGGTTCCTGGTGCTGCGGCACGGGATCATCCCGGCCAGCCGTGGGGGCAAGGCCAAGACGCTGGTGCAGACGCTGGCGATCGGGCTCTACCTGCTCCCGCTCACCGAGCTGTTCCCCGCCGCCGCAGGCGCCGTCGAGCTGCTGCGCTGGACCGTGCTCGTGGTGGCGGTCGTCCTCACCGTCGTGACCGGGCTGGACTACGTCCTACGGGCCGCGCGGCTGCGCTCAGCGGCCGCTGCAGCACTCCCCGACACCAGCTGACCCGAGCCGTGTTCGCCCTGGGCGGACGGGACCGCGGCCGCGCGCGACGACGTCGCAGGGCAGGAGTCGGTACGGTGATCTCACCGGCGCAGTGTCCACAGCAGCCGGCGGACGACAAGGAGGGTCGCATGGCGGTGCTGATGCGGGAGGCGATCGGCGGCAGCCTGCGGCGGGCTCGTACAGCGCGCAGGCGCACCCTCCGGGATGTGTCGCGTCGCGCACGGGTGAGCCTCGGGTATCTGTCCGAGGTGGAGCGTGGCCGGAAGGAACTCTCCAGCGAGCTTCTCGCTGCCATCTGCGAGGCACTCGACATCGCGCTGCACGACCTGCTCACCGAGGCTGCCGAGGCCATGGCGGCCGACGCGCTGGCGGCCGACGCCGTACGGCTGCGCCGTCCGATCGGCCTGCGGCACATGGACCTGCGGATCGCCGGCGTGTCCGACGACCCCTCGACGCTGCCCGTGGCCCCGGTCGCACCGGTCTCCCCGCGTCACCCCGTCCCGCAGCCGTCACCCCAGCCGGTGGCGTTGCGGGCGGCCGACGCGGTCTGCGCCGCCGCCTGACAACCGCCTGTCGCAACCGGCACCCGCTTCCGGCGGGTGCCGGTGTTGTTCGCGCCACGTTGCCGGCACCCGCACGGAGCGTGTGAGCGGTAGCCTGACCTCCGGGTCGCCCCGACGGCGGCCTCCGGATGATCCCCGATATCGTCGGCGACCGGTGGAAGCCGGGCCGGTCCGATGCCACGATGGAGGTCGGAGTCCGGCGGCCACGCCGGACGGCCCAGATAACACATGCAGCGGCGAGCGGCGCCGCACTCGGAGGGCGGAGCAGATGGCCAACGGTTTCACGAAGGCCTGGAAGTACTTGATGGCGCTGTTCTCGTCCAAGGTCGACGAGTACGCCGACCCGAAGGTGCAGATCCAGCAGGCGATCGAGGACGCCCAGCGGCAACACCAGGCGCTGTCGCAGCAGGCGGCTGCGGTGATCGGCAACCAGCGCCAGCTGGAGATGAAGCTCAACCGGCAGCTCGGTGAGATCGAGAAGCTGCAGGCGTCGGCCCGGCAGGCGCTCGTGCTGGCCGACCAGGCCCGCGGCGCGGGCGACGAGGCCACCGCTCAGCAGCGGGAGCAGGCTGCGCAGGCGTTCGCCACGCAGCTGGTCACCGCGGAGCAGTCCGTCGAGGACCTCAAGACGCTGCACGACCAGTCGATCCAGGCCGCCTCCCAGGCGAAGACTGCCGTCGAGCGCAACTCGATGATGCTGCAGCAGAAGATCGCCGAGCGCACGAAGCTGCTCAGCCAGCTCGAGCAGGCGAAGATGCAGGAGCAGGCGGCGGCGTCACTGCGATCGATGACGGAGCTCGCTGCGCCGGGCAACACCCCGTCGCTGGAGGAGGTCCGCGACAAGATCGAGCGGCGCTACGCCAACGCCATCGGCTCGGCCGAGCTCGCACAGAACTCGGTGCAGGGCCGCATGCTGGAGGTTCAGGCGTCGACTGTGGACATGGCCGGGGCGAGCCGCCTGGAGCAGATCCGCGCCTCGCTGCACGGCACCCCGGTGGCGGGTGAGCTCAAGGCGGGCGACACCGCCGCCGCGCCCGCGCAGCCGCAGCTCAACAAGCGGCAGCAGCCCGGCACCGCCTGAGTCGCTCGCACCGCTCGCAACACCTCCGACGCCGCTCGCCCCAGACGGGGCGGGCGGCGTCGGTCGTCCGGGGGCGGTTCGTTCGCGTCATGGACACCGGTGGCGGCGTCGGGAGGGCGGCTCGGGCGAGGGGCTGGGGCGACTCGGGGGCGTGTATCGGGCGACTCGCGGGTGCGCGGCGGGCGACTCGGGGGCGGGAAACGGGCGACTCGCAGGGGTGCGGTCAGTGGTGGCGGGGCTTGGGGCGGGGGGCCGGGCCGGGTTGGCAGCGGGTGCACCAGTAGGCGAGCCGGGCGTAGACGCCGTCGCCCTGCTCCGCGGTGCGGATGCGGGTGCCGCATCGACGGCACCGCTGCCCACCGCGCTCGAACACCCAGGTCTGACGGCCGCGCGCCAGCTCCCCCGTGGTGGACTGCTGGGGACGGTCGGCGTTGCGCAGTAGGAGCTCGCGGGAGAGCGCGATCGCTGCCGCCGGGTCTGGGACGTCCCGCACGAGGGTCCACGGCGACAGTCCGAGCAGGAAGCACACCTCCGCCTTGTAGAGGTTCCCGACGCCCGCCATCACCCGCTGCTCCAGCAGCACGAGCCCGAGCTCCGACGAACCGCGTGCCGCGAACCGGCGCAGGGCCTCCGCGGCGTGCCCGCCGTCCCATGTGGGGTCGAGCAGGTCGGGCCCGAGGTGTCCGACCAGCCGGACCTCCTCATCGGTCGGCAGTAGCTCCAGGTCGTGCAGGGCGAACCCGACGGCGGTGCGATCGGCGGTCTCGAGTACCGCCCTGGCCTGGTGGGCGGGCCGCTGCCACACCATCCCCGGCCGGTAGAGGTGCCAGGAGCCGTCCATGCGG
>JAODNO010000699.1 GCA_025465235.1 Pseudonocardia sp. | reverse complement strand
GTAGACAGAGCGGCGAGGTCGGACCCAGCGCCGGGCTCGGAGAAGCCCTGGCACCAGATCACCTCGTTGCGCAGCAGCGGACCGATGATCTCCTTCTTCTGCGCGTCGGTCCCGATCGCCATCACGGTGGGGGCGAGGAACGACAGGCCGAGCGGGTTGACGGTGCGCGGTGCGCGCGCCAGCACCATCTCCTCGTCGTAGATCGCTCTCATGCCGGGTGTCCCGCCCCGACCGCCGAACTCCGTGGGCCACTCGATGCCCGCGAAGCCGGCCAGCGCCTTGGCACGCTCCCAGTCGCGACGCAGCCGGAAGCTCTCGTCGTCGTCGAGGGACTCCCAGAACCCCGGCCGGGTCCACTCCTCGGGGATGTGGGACCGCAGCCACGACCGCAGCTCGCCGCGGAACTCCTCTTCCGCTGCGGTGTACGTCAGGTCCATCGCGACCTCCTCGTCGGCACGCTTCCGGGCTCCACCGACAACCTTGGCATACCCGCCAGTAACCGGTGTGCTCCCTGCCGCCTGATCGACGCTGGGTGAGCACTACCCGGGCGGCGGGTACGCTCCGCACATGCGCACTGAGCGTGTCACGGTGAGCCTCCCGGCCGAACTGGTCGACGAGGCCCGCAACGCCGTGCGGCTCGGGACGGCCCGGAGTATCTCCGCCTACATCGCCGAAGCCGTCTCCGCCCGCCGACTGCGGGACCGGTCCCTTGCCACCCTCGCCGACCTCTACGGCGGTCCTCCGCCACCCGATGAGCTCGCTGAGGCGCGGCGGACGCTGCGTCTGGTGCCACCCGCGGCCGCAGTGTGATGGGCGCCGTCCACACAGACGCTCTCCACAGGAACGCACTCCACGGTCACCACTGTGACGGACACCGCGTGACGGCCGCCCGCCACCCGGGCGTCGTCGCCACGGGCGCCGCATGATCGGCGGACGCGTCCTCGACACCACCGCGCTGGCCGCCTTCGCCACCGGAAGGCCCGTGTACGTGCGGGCGCTGGTCTGGGCCGCAGTCGAGGAGAACATCGTTCTCGCGGTCCCGAGCGCCGCGCTCGGCCGGGCGTGGTCGCTGCTCGAACCCGAGCATCACGCAGCCCTGCAGGTGCTGCTGGACCTGCCCAACACCGTGATCGACGAGCTCGGCACGGCCTCGGCGCTGGAGTCCGGACTGCTACTGGCCGCCTCGGGACAGGACGACATCGTGGCCGGCCAGGTGGCGGCGAGCGCGCGCCGCAGGGGCTGGCCCGCGGTGACCGGCGAACCCGCCACCCTGCGCAAGCTCGACACGACCGTGACGATCGAGGAGCTCCCCTGACGCCTGTGAGCTACGGGGCGCCCGCCAGACGGGCGCGCAGCCGCGTCAGTGACTCCTCGTCCAGGCCGTTCGCGCGCAGCCAGCCCGCGGATCCGCCGGAACCATTCGCGCCGTACTCGGCGTCGAGGTGGGCCAGCACCGCGGCCATGGCCTCGGCCCGCGGCAGGTGCCGGGCGATGTCCTCCGGCATCGGCTCACCCGATGCCGTCGTCCACCGGCGGAACAACGCCTCCACCTGCTCGGCCGACAGTGCGTAGTCGGCCACCACCGCATCGCGCTCGACGCCGACGGCGTCCAGCAGCAGCGCGACGAGCACACCGGTGCGGTCCTTCCCGGCCGCGCAGTGCACGAGCGAGGGGCCGGCGTCCGGCGCCGCCAGTAGCCGTACCGCGGTGACGACGTTCTCACCACGGTCGCTCAGGTAGCCGCGGTAGTTGCGCACCAGCGGGTCGGTGTCGTCGTCGGTCTCGGGGAGCGTCCGTCCCTGCTCCGGGAGGAAGTTGAGCGCCACCGTCTCGACCCCGGCGCGGGCGACGGCCGTCGGCCCGTCCTGCTCGATCTCCCGCGGCGTGCGCAGGTCCAGCACCAGCCGCAGCCCGAACACGTCGACGAGGTGCTCGACGTCGGCAGGCGTGCAGTGGTGCAGCGAAGCACTGCGCAGCAGCAGGCCCGGCCGGGTGGTGCCGCCGTCGCGCAGCGGCAGTCCACCGATGTCGCGCACGTTGTCGAGACCCTCGAAGGTGAGCCAGCGCTCCACGGATGCAGACACCCCGCCACCCTCGCTCATTCGATCGACTTCCGCACCCCGGTACGAGCGATCTCCCCGGACCTATCGGGCGGCGAACGCTGCGGGGCTGAGGACGCGCCTGCTGATCGACGCGACGATCGGGCCGTCGGCCTCGCTTGCGCTGCGCGCCGCCCGCCAGTCCGGATCGGCCTGGAACGCCGCCCACTTCGACGCCATGTCCTCGTAGGAGTCGAACTTCATCACGTAGACGAGCTCGTTGCTGGAGTTGCTGCCCAACTCGGTGAGGGAGATGAAGGCGACCTCCATGCCGTGCTTCCGGAAGAAGCCGAACGTGTGCTCGTTGAACCGCTTCACCAGGGCAGGCATCCGCCCGGGCACCGTCGTGTACTCACGGATCTCATAAATCATCATTCGATGATATGGGCAGATGGCACGACGGCAGACGATCGTGACGGGCGTGCGGCCACCGCCCGATAGGGGCCGTTCGGCGAAGGTGCCGACCGCGCGGGCACCGGCACACCGTAGGCTGCGGCGAACGAGTGACCGTGGCTACGCAGCTCCCCCGCACCTCCGGCCGATGGTCACAGAGAGTCGCACCGCCCGAACCGAGGAACTCGATGACGGATCCCCGCACCAGCCTCATCCGCCAGCAGCTCGCCGATCTCGGCAGGCGGCACGCCGCCGAGGAGAGCCGTGGCGCCACCACTCCGCGTGCCACCCGTGTGCTGATCATCGGCAACTTCGGCAACGGCAACACCGGCGACGAGGCGATGCTCTCCCGCACGCTGCAGGAGCTCCCGGCCGGCACGGAGGTGCGTGTCGTGTCGCGCAACCCGCGGATGGTCGAGGCCATGCACCGGGTACCGGCGGTGGCGATGGAGGGCATCGCGTTCACGAAGGCGCTCAGGTGGTCCGACGGCATCGCCGTGGTCGGCGGAGGCCTGTTCGGCACGGGAGCGTCGTCGCTGGTCAAGGCCCTCCCCGCGATCGTCTGGGCTGCAACGGCACGCGGTCGCGACATCACCTATGTGGCGATCGGCGTCTACCCCGGCACCCCCGAGCGGGTGCTCGACCTGTTGCGTCGCTCGGTCCGTAAGCCGGGCCGGATCAGTGTTCGCGACGAGGTGTCGGCAGCCACGCTGGGCAACGCGATCGTGGCGCCGGTGGTGGGCGACCTCGCGATGGGACTCACGCCCGCCCCGGCCGCCGACGCCCGGCGCGCGCTCGCGGCTGCCGGCGTCGACCCAGCCGTGCCGCTGCTGCTCGTCGCGCCCAAGGCGCTGCCCAACCCGATCCTCGTCGACTGCCTGCAAGACGCCGCCGAGACGCTGGCCCGGCGCTGGATCGAGCGTGGTGGAGCCGTCGCCGGACTGGCGATCAGCACCCACGCCGACTACGGGCTGGGGCTCGCCCGCCGCGACGAGGTGCTGATCGAGGAGCTCGGCGAGCGCCTGGGCCGGCGGGTCCCGGTGCTCGGCCCGCAGCTGCCGCCCGCGCTCGCCAAGGCCGTGGTCGGCGAGGCCGATGCGCTGTTCGGCCTGCGGATCCACGCGCTGATCTTCGCCGTGTCCACCGGGGTGCCCTGCCTCGGTGTGGGCTGGGAGGAGCGCACCACTGCATTCCTCGCCGAACACGAGCAGTCGGCGATCAGCACTCGGCCGCCTGCTGAGGAGCTGCACGCCTGGGTCGACCGGTCGCTGCCGGCCCGCTGGTCCGCGCGCCCGCGTCTGCTCTCCTCGTAGCTCGCGCGTCGGGCGCTCAGACTCCCTCGGCCGGGGTGCGCCGCAGCATCGGCGGCAGCAGCCTCGCGCCGGGGCCGAGGTCGGCAACCCGGTCGCCGGGGTTGTAGAGCCGGCAGCGCTGCAGGGAGAGGCAGCCGCAGCCGATGCACGAGTCGAGCCCGTCGCGCAGGGCCACCAGCGCCTGGATCTGCTCGTCGAGGCGCCCGCGCCAGGACCGCGACAGCCGTGACCAGTCCGCCTTGTTCGGGGTCCGGCCGTCAGGGAGCTGGTCGAGGCCTTCGCGTACCTCGTCCAGGCCGACGCCGAGCGTGCGTGCCGCCCGGATGAACGCGAGCCTGCGCAGCACCGAACGTTCATACCGGCGCTGTCCCCCGGACGTGCGGGTGGTGTGCAGCAGCCCTTCCCGCTCGTAGTACCGCAGCGCCGACGGTGGGAAGCCGCTGCGGTGCGCCACCTCGCCGATGGTGAGCAGGTCCCTGGTGTCCATCCCGTCTCCCTTGACCTGAAGCTGACTTCAAGTCGCACGGTAGTCTCATGAACGGGACAACCGCCATCGTCACCGGTGCCGGGCAGGGCTTCGGACTCGCCCTCACCGCCGCCCTCGCCACTCGGGGCACCAGGGTCGTCGCCTGCTCCCGGGACGCCGACCGGCTGCTCACCGCCACGTCCGGCCTGCCGGATGTGGTCGCCCTGCCCGGCGACATCACCGACCCCGAGTTCCGGGCGGAGCTCGTGAGCACCGCGTGGCGGCTCGACCTGCTCGTGCACAACGCCGGCGAGCTCGGTCCGTCGCCGCTGCCCACCCTCAGGCATTTCCCGCTCGACGCGCTGCGCGGCGTGCTCGAGACGACCGTGCTGGCCCCACTGGCACTCACCCAGCTCGCGCTGCCGTTGCTGCGGAGCTCGACCGCGGGCACCGTGATCACCCTGAGCTCTGACGCGGCCGTCGAGGCCTATCCGGGCTGGGGCGGCTACGGTGCCGCAAAGGCGGCGCTCGACCAGCTCTCCGCGGTGCTCGCCGTCGAGGAGCCATCCCTGCGGGTCTACGCCTTCGACCCCGGCGACATGCGCACGGCGATGCACCAGCGGGCCTTCCCCGGTGAGGACATCTCCGACCGCCCCGACCCGACGACCGTCGTTCCGGCGCTCCTGCGCCTGCTCGACCGTCGTCCGGAGAGCGGCCGCTACCGCGCAGCGGACCTCATGGACGACGGGCAGCCGACGCACGGGGCACCCGGGGCACCGGACGGGCATGCGGGAAGCACGGCGTGAGAGCCGCCGCCGCCACCACGTTCGCTGTGCCGCCCGAGCTGTCGGCCACCGAGCCTCCCGAGGTCCGCGGCCTGGCCCGCGACGGCGTCCGGCTCCTGGTCGCCCGCGACCGGCGGCCGCTGAAGCACACCACGTTCCGCGACCTCTCCCTGGCGCTGCACCGCGGCGACCTCGTGGTCGTCAACACCTCCGATACCGAGCCTGCCGCCGTCGACGGGCATCGGACGGGCGGCAGCGATGCGCACTCGGCCGACGGACCGCCCGTCACCTTGCACATCTCCGGCCCCGCGCCCGACGCGCTGTTCGTCGTCGAGCTGCGGACACCGGACGGGAGGCGGGTCACCGACGGCCGCGCCGGCGAGTCCGTCCGGTTGCCGGGTGGCGTGGTGGCCACACTGCTGACCGCCCACCCGGATCCCTGGGTCGTCACGGGTAGCAGGCTCTGGCGAGCGCGGATCCCCGTGGCCGGGGGCCTGCGGGCGTGGCTCGCAGCAGTGGGCCGACCGATCCGGTACTCCTACCTGCGCGGAGACTGGCCGCTCGACGCGTACCGGACCGTCTTCGCGACCCCGGGGCCGGAGTTCGCCAGCGCCGAGATGCCCAGCGCGGGCCGCCCCTTCACCGCAGCGGTGCTCGAGGGGCTGCGCCGGCGCGGGGTGGGGGTCGCGGAGCTGGTGCTACACACGGGGGTGTCGTCGCTCGAGGCCGACGAGGTGCCGTTACCCGAGCGGTACCGGGTGCCGCTCGCGACCGCCGACGCCGTCAACGCGACCAGGGCTGCGGGTGGCCGGGTGGTCGCGGTCGGCACCACGGTCACGCGGGCGCTCGAGACGGTGGCCGACCCGGGGGGCCGCGTGCACGCCGGGGAGGGCTGG
>JAODNO010000682.1 GCA_025465235.1 Pseudonocardia sp. | reverse complement strand
ACGGCCAGCGCCCCGCTCCCGGTCCCGATGTCGAGGACCTCGCGACCGACGGCGAAACCGCCATTTCGCATCACGTCGATCAGCATCTGGGTGTCACCCTCGGCCCGGTACACACCGGGTGGCCGCAGCAGCATCACACAGGACATGTGCCCGCTGCTCAATAAGCCAAACGCAACTTATTCGACGCCGGCGGCGTTCTGCGCGATGGAGGCGTAGCGGGTCTGCGCGGCCGAGAGGACGCCCGAGCGGTTCTTGTGGCTCTCCTCGAACGCGATCATCACGGTGAGCTCCGCGGGCGAGGTCAGCTCGCGGAGCGCGGCGATCGCGTTCTGCGCCGTCATCTCCTCGTAGTGCTGGATGGGCAGCTCGGATGCCTTCAGGCTGCCCAGGTCGGCCCGCGTCTCGTGCACCACGTCCGCGACGCCGTCCGCGCCCTCTCGTGCGGCCACCCGCTCGGCCCGCTGCAGCGCGGCGTCGCGACCGGCCACGGCGACCTCGCGGGTGCCGCTCCCGAGCTGGCCGACCTTGCCTGCGACGTCGCCGAGCGCGTCACGTGCCTGCTCGCCGCTGCGGTACGCGATGTGCACGGCACGGTTGACCCTCGCGACCGCGAACCGCGTCGGCAGGCTGACCGCGTGCACCACGCCGCCGGCCACCCGCTGCAGCGGAGTGGGCGTCAGCGCGGCGGGTCCGCCCAGTGCCTCCTCGGCGAGCACGGTCGTGAGCCAGTCGACGGTGGCGCTGTGCGCGGTGACGAGGTCGTCGGCGAGCCTCTCGACGGCCGGCAGCTCCGCCCGATCGGCCAGCACGCGCAGGTAGCGGGCGCGGTCGCGCAGTTGGTGCTCGAGGCCGAGGTCGCCGAGCAGCGCCTCGTCGATCGGCTGGGCCTGCTCCACCATGCTCTTGACGAGCGCGAGCACCCGTCCGAGCGCTGGTGTCACCACGTCGGGCACTGCGTCGAGCGCCTGCAGCTGGCCGGCGATGCGACGGGCGCGCCGCACCGCGTTGTCGCCGTTCTGTTGCAGCTCGCGCCGGACGGCGTCGGTGCGGGCCTGGGCGATGCGGAGCCTGGCGATCTGGGCCTCGGTCTGCGTGAGCTGCTCGAGTGCGCGGAGCTGCGCGACGATCGTGTCGGTCACGACGTTCGTCTCGGGCGTCTGTGTTGTTGCGGTGCTGGTGTTCGCCATGGTGGCGGTCGGTCCTCTCGTGGTCGGGTCGTTGCCTCCGGGGTGCCCGCTGCGGCGGTGCTCACGCATCGCCACCGTGTGACCACGCTCTCGTGCTTTCCGTGATCGGTCGGCTGCAGGCCCTTCAGGCCTCGTCGAGGCGAGCCCGCGCCCTGGCGGTGCGGATGGCCGCGGCACCCGCCGCCCTGGCCGAGGACTTCGCGGTGGCCTCGGCATCGCGCGCGGCCCCGGCGGCGTCCCGCTCCCGGTCCCTGGCCGCGTCCAGCTCCGCGATCAGCTCGGCCATCCGGTTCCTGGCCGCGTCCCGGGCCTCCAGCGCCGCATCGCGGGCGTACTCGTCGGCCTGTTGCCGGGCGTGGGCCGCGTCCTCCTCCGCCTCTGCCTCGGCGAGGGCCCGCTCCCGCCGTTCGCGCTCGGCGCGCGCCCGCTCGGCCCGTTCCCGTTCGGCGCGCTCGGCTGCCGCGGGGTCGGCCTCGGCGACGTCGGTCTGATCGGGGGCCGCGGGTGTCCGCTCGGGGGGCGCAGGTGTGGGTGTCGCACCGGGATCGGCCTCCGGCCCGAACCCCGTGTAGCTGACGGTGCGGGTCAGCCGCCCCGACCGCACCTGCGCTGCGATGTCCGGGCGCGCCAGCGCGGCCTCGAGGATGCCCTGCAGCTCCCTCAGCACGCTCTCGGCCGCGGGGTCGCCCGCCTGCACCGCGAGCCGGCCGGCCTCTCGGGCCATGGCCGCGACGAGCTGGTGCCGCTTGCTCGACAGCTGGCGCAGCGCGGCGCCGTCCAGGGTGCGCTGCGCGTCGGCGAGCCCGGCGGCGAGCCCGAGCAGGCCGTCGAGCTGCTCGCGCCGGTGGCGCGCGAGCAGGTTGGCCAGCCACGCGGCTCGTGTCGGGCGACGCAACCGCCCGATCGCCCTGGCGAGCTCGCGGTCTCCGCTCTCGCGGGCACGGGCCACGGCGGCGTCCCGTTCGGGGACGAAGTCGTCGGGCAGCAGCCCGTACAGATGCTCGGCGACGGCGTCGAGCTCGGCCCCGGCGCTGCCGGCATCGGCGTCGGCGTCGGCGGTCTGCTCCGGGGTGTCCGGCACAGGCCGACCTTAGGGGACACGCCCCCGAGTTCTGACCGATTGCACACGCAACGGGTTACCGTGAGGTAGCGCGGATACGGGCGGAACGCTCCGAGCCGCCTCCGTGCCCGGCGGCCGCTTCTCACCCCTCGGAAGCGGCCGCCGGACCAGCTGAAACCGCTACCGTTCCGGGATGAACGGGTCCTCGATTCACCATCCCGGACTACCGGAGCCCGTGGCGCCGATGCTGGCGACGGCGGGGCGACCGCCCGCGGGCCCGGGATGGGCGTTCGAGTTCAAGTGGGACGGGGTGCGGGCCGTCACGGGGGTCGCGGGCGACCGGATCCGCGCGCACAGCCGTCGGGGCAACGAGATCACCGGCGCGTATCCCGAGCTCGCCGACCTGCCGGCGCTGCTCGACGGCCGCCCCGCGCTGCTCGACGGGGAGATCGTCGCCCTCGACGCGGCCGGGCGGCCCGACTTCGGGCTGCTGCAGCACCGGATGCACGTCCGCGCACCCGCACCCGAGCTCGTCGACCGCATTCCGGTGTCCTATGTGGTGTTCGACGTCCTGAACCTCGACGGGGTGGCGCTGCTCAAGCAGCCCTATGACCAGCGGCGCGCCGTCCTGGAGGAGCTGTCCCTCTCCGGACCGCGGGTGCGGGTGCCCCCGGCGAACACGGGAGTGGACGGCGAGCAGCTCCTGGAGGTGGCCCGGGCGCACGGGCTGGAGGGCGTGGTGGGCAAGCGCCGCACCTCGCAGTACGAGCCCGGCCGCCGGTCCTCCGCGTGGATCAAAACGGCGCTGCTGCACACACAGGAGGTCGTTATCGGCGGCTTCACCGCGGGGGAGGGCCGCCGCAGCAGCAGCCTCGGTGCGCTTCTGCTCGGCGCCTACGACGAGCACGACCGGCTGCGGTACCTCGGACACGTCGGCACCGGGTTCACCGAGGCCGCGCTGCGCCACCTGCTGGACGAGCTCCGTCCCCGCGAACGGCCCTCGAGCCCGTTCGACGAGGAGGTGCCCCGCGAGGAGGCGCGCAAGGCCCGCTGGGTGCGCCCCGAGCTCGTCGGCGAAGTGGTCTACCGGGTGCTGACCGCGGAGGGCAGGCTGCGCCACGCGGCGTGGCGCGGCCTACGCCCGGACAAGTCCCCGGAGGAAGCGCGCCTCTAGGGCTCTCGCAGCGCGAGGACTCGCACTGATCAGGTCCGTCAGGCGCCCGCGGCTGCGGTGGCCACCTCGCGGTGCTCGTTCGGGACGCAGTGGGTCATCTGGTGGCCCTCCACGTCGCGCGGGCCGTTGTTGCCGAGGTTCTCCAGGCGCTTGCGCTCCTCGTCGTTGAGCGTCTGCTTCGGCAGCGGCTCCATGTCCTTCACGTCGTCGAGGGAGATGCCGAGGCCCTCGCCCACGCGCCGGCCCAGCTCGTCCTCGCACATGTAGAAGTGCCAGACCATCCGCTTCTGCACCTCTTCCGTGGCCTCGGAGATGTTGGCGACGAAGTTGTTGACCAGGTCGTCCCGCTCCCAGTCCTCCATGAGCCGGAACCGCTCGCCGGCCTGTGCGTAGTCGTTGGTGCGCGGGATCCGCTTGCGGGTGAGCCTCCCCTCGATCACCGGGCCCTGCTCGTTGGGGGTCGGGGACTGTGCCTCGAAGAGCCCGCCCATGGTGGAGGGCTCGTAGTTGACGTGCGGGTTCTCGCCGCCGTGGTCGACGAAGTAGGTCATCTGCCCGTCGCGCTGGTTGGTGCCCACCCGCGCGTTCTTCGGCGAGTTGACCGGTAGCTGCAGGTAGTTCGGGCCCACCCGGAAGCGCTGGGTGTCGCTGTAGGAGAAGGTCCGCCCGACCAGCATCTTGTCGTCGGAGAAGTC
>JAODNO010000662.1 GCA_025465235.1 Pseudonocardia sp. | reverse complement strand
GGCAGCAGTCCGGCACGGACGTCGGTGATGCCGACCTCGGCCGCAAGGCGGGCGGCGGCGCCGGGGTTGTCGCCGGTGAGCAGGATCGGAACGTGCCCGGTCAGGGCGCTGAGGGCAGCGACGGTATCGCGGGCGCCGAGCCGGAGCCGGTCGGTGAGTCCCAGCACCGCGGCGGGGACATCGTCGACGAGCACCACCACTGCAGTCCGGCCGACGTCCTCGAGCTTCCCGGCCACCCCCACTGCTTCCCTGACGGCGTCAACCGCGGACGGCGCTGCATGCACGAGTAGCGCGGGAGATCCCACGCGTACGTGCCGGCCTGCCACGGTAGCGGTCACCCCCTGGCCCGGGGCGGAGGAGAAGCCCATCACCGGGGCCACGCGCAGCGCACGGTCGCCGGCCGCGGCGACCACGGCGCGGGCGATGGGGTGCTCGCTGGGCTGCTCGGCCGCGGCCGCCAGCGCCAACGCTTCCTCGAGACCGACTCCAGCGGGAGGAACTGGCTCGATCTCGGCCACTCGTAGGGTGCCCTCGGTGAGGGTGCCGGTCTTGTCGAAGGCCACCAGGGTCGTCTGCCCGAGTTTCTCCATCACCGCCGCGGACTTCACCAGCACGCCGTGGCGGCCGGCATTGGCGATGGTGGACAGCAGCGGCGGCATGGTCGCGAGCACCACCGCACATGGCGACGCCACGATCATGAAGGTCATCGCACGCAGCAGGGTCGGCTCGAACGCCGTCCCGAACGACAGCGGGATCACGAACAGCCCCAGCGTAGCCACCACGACGGTGATCGAGTAGCGCTGTTCGATCTTCTCGATGAACAGCTGCGTGCGGGCTTTCGAGGCCGAGGCTTGCTCGACCAACGCCACGATACGGGCCACCACCCAGTCCGTAGCCTCCCGAGCGACCCTCACCTGCAGGGCGCCCGTTCCGTTCAGCGTGCCGGCGAACACCTCGTCGCCAGGTTGCTTGAGCACCGGCAGCGGCTCTCCGGTGATCGAAGCCTGGTCCACCTCGCTGACACCGTCGACGACCAGGCCGTCGGCGCCGATCCGCTCACCCGGCCGGACCCTCAGGCGATCCCCGACGACCAGCTCGGCGGCGTCGCACACCTCCTCCTCACCGTCGGGCCGCAGCCGGACCGCCTGCTCGGGCGCGAGGTCGAGCAGCGCGCGAACGGAGTCGGCGGTGCGCTGTGTGCCGAAGGCCTCCAGCGCTCCAGAGGTGGCGAAGATGACGATCAGCAGCGCGCCGTCGAAGACCTGGCCGATCGCGGCTGCTGCGATCGCCGCCACGATCATCAGCAGATCGACGTCGAGAGATCTGTCCTGTAGGGCTCGCAGCCCGGCGAGGGCGGGCCCCCACCCGCCAGTGGCGTAGCAGGCCAGGTACAGCGTCCACCACACAGGTGCTGGAGCGTCGAGCAGCTGTGCGATCCCACCCAGCGCGAACAACATCGTCGCCGCTGCCGCCCACCGCACTTCGGCAAGGGCCCGAAGTCTCGCCACCACATGCGGCGTCCGCTGAGCGGCCAGCGATCGATCTTCGATCAGAGCCATCGGATGAGAATATCTGCACAGTCGCGCATATACGCAACTAACTGAACAGTTGAACAGCTTGGCCGATGTTGCGGCGGTGCGTAGTCTGGCCGGGTGCACGAGTCGCTGCCGGAGTTCCACATGCCGGACAGTGAGCAGGTCCACCGGGCCGCTGATGCATTCCGTCTGCTCGCCGACCCCACGCGGATCAAGCTCCTGTGGGCGCTACTGCAGGGCGAGACCTCGGTGGCTTGCCTGGCCGAACTCGTCGACGCCGCTCCGGCAGCAGTCAGCCAGCACCTGTCGAAGCTCCGCCTCGCCGGGCTCGTCCAGGGGCGCCGTCAGGGAACCTTCGTCTACTACACGGCGGCGGACGATCACGTACGTCGCCTGCTCGCCGAAGCCCTGTTCCACACCGATCACACCAGGCCCAGCTCCTCCGCTGCGCCTTCACTGCCGCCACCTATACATTCCGGTCTCATCTGATGCTTGACGTCGGGCCTGGAAGTCGGGTTCCGATCTTCGAGTAGTGGGTTTGGTGATCATGGGGCGGCAAGTCCGCCGGCCACGCCCAACTCCCGCAGATGGCGGCGTTGTCTGCCCGGCCACGCCGGTCACCGCCATCGAGCAGCATGTCATGATCACCCGCCAGGTCGGCGGCGATCGCGTGGGCCAGCCTCGGGAACCCCACCCAACCGATCGCATGCCCGTCCGCCGGCCGGTGCCGCATCCGGACGCACCGCCCGGGCGCCGACGGGGTGGCGGACGTCGCGCCTGCCCTCCCGCGGGAACTGACGTGAACACGCAAGCGACCGCTGCCGGACCTTAGATCGAATTCGTCGCAGGGTGCCCGGTGCCGCCGGGCCGCAGCCGCGTTTCGCACCCCGGCGGTCGTCGTGATCGCCTGACTCGACTAGAGCCGATGTGATGCGTCGGGGCTGTCAGGTTGCCGCGCCCGGCCGAGAGTGGCGAGGAGCAGCAGCAAGGCTGACTGGCCGAGCACGCCGGGCGCGAGGGTGGGCGCGGGGCCAACCGTCTTGGTCGCGGCGTACCACCACCGCTCGAGAAGGGGCAGGTTGTCCCAGGTGTCGGCGTAGCGCTGGTCGAGCGCGCCCGAGTTGAAGTTGACCAGGATGTGATCGACCACCCCGTACATCGACGTGCCGAGCACGAGCAGGGCGAGCACCCGGGCGGCGGTCACACCTCGTCCACCGGGGATGAGCGCCAGCGCCGTCGCCACCGCGAGTACGGCCAGGGCCACCCAAGGGATCAGTTGTTCCAGGCCGTTCCAGTGTCTTTCGGTGGCCAACTCGAACGCGGCGGCGAGGATGCCGATCACGGTGAGCGCGACGAGAGCACGTCGCACGAGCAGTGCCGTGCTCGTACCCTGCGGCTTCAGCACCTCGGTCATGGCGTCAGCGCGGAGACAATCTTGTCCGTCGTCTCCTGTCCGGGGTTGTACTTGACGAGTTTGTCGCGCAGCGCCGTGAGGTTGGGATCGTCAGTGGGGTAGGGGCGATACTCGACAACCTCCTTCGCCCACCGCTGGGAGTTGCTCACCCCGGCGCTCTCGAGCGCCGCCGCGACCTCCTCCTCGGAAGCCGTGTTCGCCGACACCTTCGATCCAGCGGTAGTGGAGTTGCTCGTCGGAGCGCCCGTCGCTGCCGGAGCGCTGACGGTGGGTGTCGTGGTCGAACCACCGCATGCGGCCAGGCTGAGGGCGAGTACTGCGGCAACGCAAGTGGAGGCGAGTCGTTCTGTGACCGCTGTCATACACACATCTTATGTGGATCTTGCAACTCGTCGACGGCCGGGTACCCGATTAGCTCCGAACGTCCGAGCTGTCCCAGGTTGTGCTTTGTTGGGCTGGGCTTGCGTGAGCCGGGCGCCAATGGGCGCTCGGTCGATCGTGGGCCATGGCGCGCCGAGCGGTCGTAGGGCCCGACCTGAGAGCGATGCTAGACCATTCAGCCCAACCGCTATCGGCCATTCAGCCCTATAACTCTCCGCTCGTCGCTGCACGCGCACCGCGGAACACACCGTTCGCAACCCAACTTCTCAGGTTCCTCGTGCCGGCGACCGCACGTCGTTAGCGTCCGACGCCGTGACGAGATCAGCGGCCCACGCCGCGTGGGTGACAGCCTTCGTGGCGCTGCCCCTTGTACCGCTGGCGCTCCTGTTCGGCACCGGCGAGGAGCGCGAGCTGGAGCTCAAGGTGGCGCTGGGGCTGGTCGCGGTCTCCGCGCTGGTCGGCACGATCGTCGTAACCTCCCGGTTGCGGTCGCTCACCAGCGGCCTGGGGATGGAGCAGGTCCTGGTGGTTCACCGCTACCTCGGTCTCGTGGTGCTCGGTCTCGTGCTGGCTCACACCGCCGTGGTGGTGCTCGCCAACCCCAGCCGCAACATCGCACTCCTCGACCTGGCGCACGCCAAGCCCGGCATGCGGGCCGCGACCATCGCGACCATCGCGCTGGTCGTCCTCGGCCTGACCGCCCTGTTGCGCCGCTGGCTACAGCTGCCCTACCAGCTGTGGCGGATCGCGCACCTGATCCTCGCCGCAACGACGGTCGCCGGCAGCGCGCTGCACGTGCTCCTCCTGAACCACCTCGTCCGCGACGACGGGATGCGCATCTGGTTCGCCGCTATCGTCGGGTCACTGATCGTCGTCCTCGTCCTGCGATGGTGCCTGCGGCCGCTGCTCGCCGGGCGGCCTGGCTACCGCGTGCAGGAGGTTCGCCCGGAGTCGGACACGGTCAGCACGCTCGTACTCACAGCCTCCCGCTGGCGCCGGCGTTCCCACCGCGACGCTCTGGGGTTCGCCCCCGGCCAGTTCGCCTGGCTACGCCTCCGTCGCTGGAGCCTGCTCACCGACCACCCGTTCACCATCGCCTCGGGCGCCCGCGCCGACGGCACCCTGGAGTTCACCGTCCGCCACCTCGGCGACTACACCCGCACGCTGGGCCGACTCAGCCCCGGAACCCGGGTCTACCTGGACGGACCACACGGCTCGTTCAGCGTCGACCACACCCGCGCCACCGGGCTCGTCCTGCTCGCAGGCGGCGTCGGAATCACACCCATGATGAGCATGCTGCGCACCCTCGCCGACCGCGGCGACCGGCGTCCCCACCGGCTGCTGATCAGCGGCCGCTCCCCCGACGACCTCCTGTTCATCGACGAACTCGAGGACCTCCAGGCCCGGCTCCACCTCACCGTCGTGCCGACCCTCACCCAGCCCCACCCGGGCTGGACAGGCGCCACCGGCCGGATCGACGCGGCCATGCTCGCCACCGTCCTGCCCGGCTCCTTCCGCCGCGACCAGCTCGACTACTTCCTCTGCGGCTCCAGCCCCTTCGTCAACGGGGTGTCCACCGCGCTCGACGAGATCGGCATCCCCCGGCAGCGGATCCACACCGAGCAGTTCGACATGGCCTGACCCCTGGCGTCCCGACCGCCCGTCCGGGCCGATCGCACGGCGGGACCAACCTGGCCCGACCGGCTCGGGTCTTGTACGCCGCTCCCCCGGAGGGCGGGCTGATCAGCCGGCTTCGGGCGTCGGACTCCTCGGCTGCGCGGTGGCGGTCGCTCGGCGCCAACGTCCGCGGAGCACCAGCAGGCCGACGATCCCATCCAGCACCAGCAGCGTCCAGGACAGGGCCGTGAACAGATGCACCTGGGCCTGGGTCACGCGCGGGGCGCCGCCCAGTTCGAGCAGGAGCAGCTGCCACGGAGCGCCGGTGAAGATCAGCGTCAGCCACTGCGCTATCCCCTGGGAGGCGTCCCATAAAGCGTGCAGCATCACCACCACCACGTACCACCCCAGCACCGGGCCGGTTAGCCGCGGACGGCCGTGCCGGGCGGCCGCCGCGAACAGCGCCCCACCGAGGACCGCCGTCCACACCCCGTGGCCGAGCGGGGTCAGGATGCCGCGTAGCACCTCGGTCTCGACCAGGTTCAACAGAGAGGGACCGGTGGACGTGAACAGCGCGTTGAAGGCATAGCCGGCGCTCTCGAACGCGGCGAACCCGAAGCCGACGGCAGCACCCAGCACAATCCCGTCGCGCATGGTGTACCGGGGCAGACGCCGGGCCAACAACCACAGTCCGGCCAGCTTGACGGCCTCCTCGATCAACCCGACGCCGACGTAGCCCAGCCCGGACGGTTGCCGGAGGACCGCGGCTTCGAGGACGGAGGCACCCAACACGCCGAGCAGCCCGCCATAGACGAAGGCGGTGAAGATGCGCTGGGCGGTCACGACCTGATCGGCACGCCCGAAGGCGTAGGTGACGAACGTGACCGGGCTCAGGAAGCTGCCGATCAGAATGATGCTGGGGATCAGGTTCGCATTTCTGGTCGCGAACGTGACCAGCACGGTCGCCACCCACAGCGCCAGGCCGATGACGAAAATCCGCAACCAGCTCGGCCTGGTCCGCCACCGTCGGGAGGTGGTGCCTGTACTTGCAGTCGTCAGGGTCGCGCCGGTTGCCGCTTGAGTCATGTTGCCCTCCTCAGGGCCTCCAGCGCCGCTTCCTGCAGGCTGGCGCGTCATGGCAAGGCTGGCGCGCCCCCGGCCAGATGTCGTCACGGCCCGCGCCAATCTTCGCTACCGGCTGCCTGCTACCGGTCCCTGACGGAAGGCCGACCTGCCGAGGGAGACGATGTCGACACCGACACCCGGCGCGAACACGATCAACGACGGAGGATGCGGGGGGTTCTAGGCGAGCGCGACCGCGTCACCTCGCCGGACCATCCCGGTCTGACGCACCTCCGCGTACACGCCGACGTGGACGTCGTTGTACCGGGCCGCAGTACGCAAGATCTCCCTGTCCTTCGGCAGGTCACCCTGAGGGAGCGTCGTCATGACGCAACGCGGACAGGGGCCGGTGATCTCCAGGACCACCTCGTCACCGATGTGCATCTGCCGGCCCGGCCACTTGTCCTCCGCGAACTCGGCAACATCATCGCTGAGCTGCACGACGATGTTGGGCCGGAACCGCCGAACCTCGAATCGCCCTTGCGGGTGGAGTTCACGAAGCCGGTTGATCGTGCTGGTAGTGAGTATGTGCACGCCCGCAAGATCGAAAAACGTCCCGGCGGGCATCGCCTCGTCAGTGACGGTGTCCTGGTGGTCCAGCTCCGCCATGTCAGGCCAGTACTCCTCCAGGGTCGGCTGCGGCGCCCCGGCGGCAGCCAGCATGACGCGCCTGCCGAGAGCGGCAGAGACGATCTCAGCGAAGCGGGCATCCTCCGAGCTGATCACGGAGCCGTCGGGGAGTACCACTGCGACCGGCGGGAGCGGGTCGCCCGGCTCCGGTGGCGCCGCGAACACCGCCCTGAAAACGAACAACTCGGGCCACTTCCTCGGGTTCTTGGCACTCACCACCTTGCCGGTCTCGACATCAACAAGGGCCAGGGCGCGATCACCGAGAAGGCCACGATCGTTCAAGTGGGATGCGTTGAGCTCCTCCCCCTGCATCGACTTCAGTGGGTACCGCCACAACGTAAGAACCGCTCCGTCGGTCATCTCGACACTCCTTGCCCTGAGCGCGTCATGCTGACGGCCGACGAAGGTACTCGCAAAACCTGCACATCCGCGCCGCCGATGTGCGACTAATCCGAGGCGCAGTCCTCCTGCTACACGCTGCAGCGGAACATACTCGGTGCCGCGATCCCGTTGATCGCACCGATCAGCGGCTCCTACGCGGCGACAGTGACATCGACCGCGGGTGCGCTACTACGTACCGGTCGCAGGATGTCCACCAGGCTGATGAGGAAGGCCACCCCGACCAGTACCGCGGGGCTGGCCAGGCCGAGCCCGACTGCGGCGTGGTAGTCGCCGCCTGTCTTGGCGAGTGCGCCGAAGAACAGCGCGCTGGACAGTGCGATGCCGAGGGCCGTGCCGATGCGCTGGCCGGTCTCGTAGATCCCGGCGGCCACACCGGCATTGGCGCGGGTTATCTCGCGCAGGGTGAGCGTCTGGTTTGCCGAGATGACGAAGCCGCATCCGCAGCCCGCGACCAGCAGTGGTATGGCTAGTACCAGCGCGGTGTCCGGGCCGGTCCAGGCGTGCGCCACCAGGGCCACAATGGTCAGCCCGAGTGTGGCCACGCCGCTGCCGATCACGACGTTCCGTCGGCCGGTCCGGTGCACGATGCGACCGCTGATGATCGTGGAGCCGGTAGAAGCGACGGTGAAGATCAGCGTGGACAGCGCCGCCTCCAGTGCCGAGTATTTGAGGCCTTGCTGGAAGAACATCGTGATGACCAGGAAGATGCCGGTGAATCCGGAATAGAAGGCTGCGGCGATCATGGCGCCGACCGCGTAACTGCGTACGGTCAGCAGTTTCAGGTTCACCAGCGGGTGTCCG
>JAODNO010000639.1 GCA_025465235.1 Pseudonocardia sp. | reverse complement strand
AGTTCAAGGAGTTCGACGACTGCCCCGACCCCGTTCTGTACGGGGAGCTGCTCAGCTGGCTCACCGGGCTCGTGCTGGACGAGACCCTGCCCGGCCGCCGCACCACCCCGGACGCCGCCCTGCACCGGCACGTCGCGCTCGCCGGGCTCGGCGACGACGACGTCCACGCCTGCACCGGAACGCTCCTCGACGCGGCGGCGGCAGCGCTGGCCGGGCGCGACGACGACCTGGGCCGGCTGGAGAGCCTGCGTGGTCGCTGGGCCCGTCGCGAGTGCCCCGCCGTGACGATGCTCGCGCGCTACGAGGCCGGCGAACCGGTCGCAGGCCTGCAGCACCCCTGAAAAAGCCCGCGAGTCGCCCGGAAAGTGCCCGCGAGTCGCCCGGAAAGTGCCCGCGAGTCCCGCGAAGCCCCTCCACGAGCCGCCCGCCCCTGAGAGCGAGCGCCTGGCGCTGCGCGAGTCGCCCGCGAGTGGCCTGCTCGTGGCCGCAGGCCCGGCTCGCCACGCGGCGAAGCCGGGTCACCGCACGGGCGCGGCTACGGGGCCCCGCGCCCGTGCGGGAGGTCCTAGCTGTACGAGTGCTCGGCGTCGGGGTACATCCCGCCACGCACCTCGTCACCGAACTGCTTGGCGGCGTCCAGCAGGACCCCGCCGAGGTCGGCGTACTGCTTCACGAACCGGGGCTTGCGCCCGCGGTTCATCCCGGCCATGTCCGACCAGACGAGCACCTGGGCGTCCGTGTCCGGGCCTGCACCGATGCCGATCGTCGGGATGACGAGCTCGGCCGTCACCCGCTTCGCGACGTCGGCGGGCACCATCTCCAGCACCACCGAGAACGCCCCCGCGGCCTGGAGCGCCAGCGCGTCCTCGATCAGCCGCTCGCCGGAGTCTCCGCGGCCCTGGATCCGGAACCCGCCCAGGGCGTGCTCGCTCTGCGGCGTGAACCCGAGGTGGGCCATGACCGGGATGCCGGACCCCGCGAGCGCCTCGACCTGGGGAACGAAGCGTGCCCCGCCCTCGAGCTTGACGGCGTGCGCGCCGCCCTCCTTCCTGAAGCGGAAGGAGGTGGTGAGCGCCTGCTCCGGGCTGATCTGGTAGCTGCCGAACGGCAGGTCGGCCACGACGAGCGCGGAGCTCGTGCCCCGCACGACGGCCCTGACCAGCGGTAGCAGCTCGTCGACCGTCACCGGCAAGGTGTTGTCGTAGCCGTAGACGTTGTTGGCGGCCGAGTCCCCGACGAGCAGCACCGGGATGCCGTCCGCGTCGAAGATCTCGGCGGAGTACATGTCGTAGGCGGTGAGCATCGGCCACCGCTCGCCGCGCTCCTTGAGCTCGCGCAGGTGGTGGATCCGAGTCCGCTTGGGCTTTGACCGGCCGCCGGACGCGGGTCCCGAGCGGTACGGCGGCTGGACCTCGCCGGGCGTTGCGCTGATCGGTGTGTGAGACATCGTTGTCCGTCCTCCCTCGAGGCCCGTTGCGCGGGTCCCCGGGTCATCAGGTGCTGACGAAGAAAGCGTGACATCGCGCAGCGTCAGTGCACCGTCTGTGGGACGAGGTTCACACAACGATGGCCCTCACCTGGACGGGTGAGGCGGCCAGCACGGCAGGAGATGCGGAACCCTTCGGCGCTGGCATGCTGACGCGGTGCCAGCCCGCATGAGATGCACCTCATTCGCCGCCGTTGTCTGCTCTGCCGTTCTGCTGCTCGTTGCGTGCACCCAGGCCACGACCGGCTCGGCTGCTGCGGTGGCTCCCCCTCGAGCGCAGCTGGCCCGTTTCTACGACCAGAAGCTGACCTGGGGGCCCTGCGCGAACTTCGCCACGACGGCCGGCGACCGTACGACCTTTGCCGACCCGAAGTTCGACTGCGCTCGCCTCGAGGTGCCGCTCGACTACACCGCGCCGAACGGCCAGACCGCCCACATCGCGGTCCTGAGACAGCGGGCGACCGGCGCACGGATCGGGTCGTTGCTGGTCAACCCGGGCGGTCCCGGTGCGTCGGGGGCGAGCCTCGCGGCGTCCCTGTCGGGACGGATCGCGCAGACCCCGCTGGCCCAGCGCTTCGACCTCGTCGGGTTCGACCCGCGCGGTGTCGGAGCGAGCACCCCGACCATCGACTGCCTGAACGACGCCGAGTGGGAGGTCGAACGTGCCAGAGTGGACGTCGACCCGTCGCCGGCCGGGGTCGCGCAGGCCGAAGCCAAGAACCGGCAGTACGCGGATCGGTGCACCCAGCGCTCCGGCGGCGTGCCGGTCCTCGCGAACGCCGGCACCCGCGACGTCGTCAAGGACCTCGACATCCTGCGTGCGGCGCTGGGCGACGAGAAGCTCACCTACCTCGGCTACTCCTACGGCACCCGGATCGGGTCGGCGTACGCCGAGGCGTTCCCCCAGAACGTCCGCGCCCTGGTGCTCGACGGAGCGCTGGACCCGACCGAGACCACGATCGACCGCACCGTGAAGCAGAACGCCGGCTTCCAGCATGCCTTCGACACTTACGCGGCGGACTGCGCCCACAACCCGAACTGCCCGCTGGGCACCGACCCGGCGAAGGCCACGGCTGCGTTCCAAGCCCTCACACGCCCCCTGATCGACAAGCCCGCGCGGGCCGAGGGCGGCAGGCGCACCTTGTCCTACCCGGACGCGGTGACGGGCACGATCCAGGCGCTCTACCTGTCCCAGTTGTGGCCGGCGCTGTCCCTCGGCCTGTCCGGCCTCGCGACGGGTGACGGCACGATCCTGTTGCGACTGGCGGACATCTACAACGACCGCGGCCCCGACGGCCACTACGGCAACGGCATCGAGGCGTTCGTCGCGATCAGCTGCGTCGATGAGCAGCGGATCACCGACCGCGCCCAGCAGGCGGAGCTGATCCGTCGGTCCAACGAGGCTGCCCCGTTCCGCGACGACGGGCGTGGCATCGTCCCGGCGCTCGACCCGTGCGCGTTCTGGCCGGCCCCGCCCACGAGTCAGCCGCACGTGCCGAAGGTGGACGGACTGCCTGCGACGCTGGTGGTCTCGACGACCGGGGACCCTGCCACGCCCTACCAGGCCGGGGTGGACCTGGCGAAGGCGCTGAAGGGCAGCCTGTTGACCTTCCAGGGCACCCAGCACACCGTGGCCTTGCAGGGTATTCCCTGCGTCGACGACGCCGTCGCGAAGTACCTGATCGACGGCACGCTGCCCCCTCCCGACACGGTGTGCCGGGCGAGCTGATCCCGCGGCCTGCCACGGGCGTGAGTCTCGGGGCGTGGGAACGTGCGGCGCGTGCGGAGCGGTGATTGACAACCCCCCACGACTGGCAATCACCGATCCGCCGCACCGATGCCCCATTCGTGGGAACGGGACGGACAGAACGTGACAGTCCTCGTCATCACCCTGTCCCTACGCCGTCCTTCCGCCGGAATCCGCCGCCAGCAGTGCTCGGTCAGCTACTGCAGGTAGCATCGCCGCAGGACGTGCCGGGGGAGAAGCATGGCGTTGGAGTTCCGCGTGCTCGGAACGCTCGAAGTGACCAGCGACGGGAGCAGGCTGAGTCTGCCGAGCACCCGGCATCAACGGGTCGTCGCAGCCTTGCTACTGGCGCCCAACTCGGTGGTGCCGCTCTCGAAGCTGGTCGAGGCGGTCTGGTTCGACGAGCCACCGGCGACCGCCGTCAAGCAGGTGCAGAACTGTGTGTCGGTGCTACGGGAGCGTCTGGCCGGCGGTGGTCCGGTCATCCTCACCGACGGGCCCGGTTACCGGATCGCGGTCAGCGAGGACCAGTTGGATCTGCTGCGGTTCCACCGCGGCCTGTCCGACGCCCGCACTTTCGCCGCAGAAGGCAGGCTCGCGGACGCGGTCCGGGAGGCCCGCGCGGCGTTGGGGTTGTGGCGTGGCTCCGTGCTCGACGGCCTGTGCATCCCCGTGCTGACCAACCGCGTCACTCTGCTGAACGAGCAGCGGCTCGGCGCCATCGAGCAGTGCGTCGACTGGCAGTTCGAACTGGGGGAGCACCGCGACGTCGCCGCCGAGCTGATGGAGCTGGTCGCGGAGCACCCGCTGCGCGAGAAGCTGCACGGGCAGCTGATGCTCGCGTTGAACCGGGGCGGACGGCAGGCCGACGCGCTGAAGGTCTTCCATGACCTGCGCACCCGGCTCGTCGACGAGCTCGGCATCGATCCCGGCAGCGAAGTGCTCCGGCTGCACGAACGCGTCCTCGCCGGCGAGCCGCAAGCCCCCCGGACCGTGTCGGGTCCATCGGCGGCCGCGGCAGGGGCTGGCGCAGCGGTGCCCGTCGCCGGGCTCCGCGACGACCGTCTCGACAGGGCGGTCCGGGAGCTTGCGTCGGCGATCTCCCGGCAGTGGACGGTCGAGGTCGAGATGCGATCGCTGAACCGGCCCGAACCGGTTCCGCTCAGGTGGTCGAGCACCGGACGGCAGGTGGCCGCAGTGGCCTCCGCCGTGCTGGGTGACGGACGGGACGGCGCGCGGCCCGATCGCCTGAGCCTGAGCGGTGGTCTCGGCGACGTGGTCGGGCAGTTCCGGCAGCTCCCCACACGCCAGTTGGTGGTGCTGGGAGAACCCGGTGCCGGCAAGTCCGTGCTGGCGATCCTGCTCACGCTGGGGCTGCTCGCCGAGCCACTGCCCGCTGAGCCGATACCGGTGCTGCTGCCCTTGGCCTCCTGGAACCCCCACCGCGAACATCTGCACCGGTGGCTGGCCCGCAGACTCGTCGAGGAGTACCCGGCCCTGGCCAACAGATCCGCCTACGGCCGGGACGCCGCAACCCGGCTGGTTCTCGAGGGCAGGGTCGTTCCGGTGCTCGACGGTCTCGACGAGATGCCACCGGCGTTGCACGCCGCGGCGATCGACGCCCTCGACCAGGCGGTGGCGGGTGGACGCCCGCTCGTGGTGACCTGCCGCAGCACCGACTACGAGCTCGCGGTGAACCAGGCGGGATCGATGCTGGCCAGAGCCGCGGTCGTCGAGATCGAACCGGTCGAGGTCGATGACGCCATCGCCTTCCTGACCGCACGCAGACGGCTCGGTGAGACGCGCTGGCAGCCTGTCGTGGATCACCTGCGCCGGAATCCGGCCGGTGTGTTGGCGCAGGCACTCCGTACCCCGTTGATGGTCGACCTGGCGAGAACCGCCTACGCGCATCCCGGCTCGAACCCTGTTGATCTCTGCGACACCACCCGGTTCCCCGACCGGGGCACGATCGAAGGCCACCTCCTGGACGCCTATCTGCCCGCCGTCTACCGGCAGGCGCCGGCACCGCCCGCACAGGACGACCGACCGACGGCTGCGCGCAGTTACGATCCAAACCAGGCCGAGCGGTGGCTCACCTTCCTGGCCCAGCACACGCATCGGCTGCCCGCCGGGGATCTTGCCTGGTGGCAGCTCGACAAGGCAGTTCCGCGACTGGTCAGCAGCTTGTACCTCGGCCTGCCCGCCGCCGTGCTGTTCGCCGTCGCCGGCTGGCTCGCCGGTGGTCCGGCGATCGGGATGATCTACGGTCTCTCGTTCGCCGCGGCCGGCTGCCTGTCACACGCCTTCGGGCGACGATCGGGGCCGCTGCGCGTCGAGTTCCGGATCCGGGGCACGACGGTGAGATTCCTGCGCAGGTTCGCCGTCGGCGTGGTGATCGCGGTGAGCCTGGGACTCGGCTGGTCGTTGTCGGTCGGAGTGGTCATCCTGCTCGCCATGGTCTTCGGCCTCGCCGTCGGAGCCCATGTCTGGGTCGGCACTCCGGTCGACGCGAGGCTGGTGTCCAGCCCGGCCAGTGTGCTGAGGAACGACCGGGTGGCTGCCCTGTCGTTCTCGCTGTCCATGCTGGTGTCACTGGGCCTCTTCTACGGGATGGCCTTCGCCTTCACCCGCGAGACCCGGTTCATCGAGGTTCTGGGCGGTCGCTTCGATCTCGTCCTGGTGCTCGCCGGTGGGCTGGCGTCAGCGCTGCTCGGCCGTTTCCTGACGAGGAACACGGGAAGCGTGGCCTACGGACTCGCCGGTGCGGTGGTCGGCGGTCTGGTCTTCCCGCGCGCGACGAACCCGACGACAGCCATTGCGGTCGGCACCGTGTTCGGCCTCGCCGTCGGTCTCACGGCGTGCCTGGCCCGGGCGTGGGGGGCCGCTGTCCTCAGCCGCGTCTGGCTGGCGTCACGGGGCCACACCCCGCTTCGGCTCATGCGTTTCCTCGACGACGCCCACCGTCGTGGTGTGCTGCGGCAGGTGGGAGCTGTCTACCAGTTCCGCCACCTCCGTCTGGAGGAACGTCTCACAGTGAGGTCATCGCAGGACCACGAGCGGAGCCCCCGGCGTAGGGCGGGCGTGCGCGAAGGCGCGGGAACTTCGGTGCGGACTCCTGATCGTGTGCCCGATGTCGCAGCTACTGAGCAGCGACGAAACATGTCTGTAACGCGACGTTCCTAGGCTCGGCGCATGGACCGCCAGCAGGAGTTCGTGCTCCGCACACTCGAGGAACGCGACATCCGCTTCGTCCGCCTCTGGTTCACCGATGTGCTCGGCTATCTCAAGTCCGTGGCCGTCGCCCCGGCCGAGTTGGAGGGCGCGTTCGCGGAGGGAATCGGCTTCGACGGGTCCGCGATCGAGGGCTTCGCGCGGGTGTACGAGTCGGACATGGTCGCGCGGCCCGATCCCTCGACCTTCCAGGTGCTGCCGTGGGAGAGCTCGTCGGGTGAGCACTACTCGGCCCGGATGTTCTGCGACATCGCGATGCCCGACGGCTCACCGTCGTGGGCCGACCCCCGCCACGTGCTGCGGCGCGCCTTGAGCAGGGCGGGAGAGGCCGGGTTCACCTGCTACGTCCACCCCGAGATCGAGTTCTATCTGCTCCGTGACCTGCCCAACGACGGCAGCCCGCCCGTTCCCGCCGACAACGGCGGGTACTTCGACCAGGCCAGCCACGACGTCGCACCGCATTTCCGGCGCAACGCGATCGAGACGCTCGAGTCGATGGGTATCTCCGTCGAGTTCAGCCACCACGAGGGCGGCCCGGGCCAGCAGGAGATCGACCTGCGCTACGCCGACGCGCTCACGATGGCCGACAACATCATGACGTTCCGGTACGTCGTGAAGGAGGTCGCGATCACCCAGGGCGTGCGCGCCTCGTTCATGCCCAAGCCGTTCTCGGCCCACCCCGGCTCGGCGATGCACACGCACTTCTCCTTGTTCGAGGGTGACCGCAACGCCTTCCACGACCCGAACGACCCGTTCGAGCTCTCGGAGACCGGCAAGGCGTTCGTGGCCGGGGTCCTGCGGCACGCCCGGGAGATCAGCGCGGTCACCAACCAGTGGGTCAACTCCTACAAGCGCCTGATCACCGGTGGCGAGGCGCCCACAGCCGTCAGCTGGGGGCACGCCAACCGCTCGGCGCTGGCCAGGGTGCCGATGTACTCCCCGGGCAAGTCGTCCACCCGACGGGTGGAGATTCGCACGCTCGACACCGCCTGCAACCCCTACCTGGCGTTCGCGGTGATCCTCGGCGCCGGGCTCACCGGAGTGCAGAAGGGCTACGAGCTGCCGCCACCCACCGAGGACGACGTCTGGTCGCTCACCGAGACCGAGCGTCGCGCGATGGGGTACGAGTCGCTGCCGCAGAACCTGACCGAGGCACTGGCGGCCATGGAGCACTCGGAGCTCGTCGCGGAGATCCTCGGCGAGCACGTGTTCGACTTCTTCCTGCGCAACAAGCGGGCAGAGTGGGACGGGTACCGCCGCCAGGTCACGCCGTACGAACTGAAGACGTATCTGCCGGTCCTCTAGCGCGGGTCGAGCATGGGCGCGGCTCTGCGTGCCGAACCGCGGATCACGGTCGATAAACGATCGCAGCTGCAGCAGCTGCGGTGCAGAGTACGAGGCGTGGAGATCCTCCTGCACGACGACGTCGAGGAGTTCGCCCGGCTCGCCCTCCCGCTGCTCGGCGCCGACCCGATCCGGTACACCGTCGAGCTGACCGTGACCGACGCTCTGTGCCGCAGTGGTGAGCCGGCGACGGCGCTGTTGACGGTCCACGAGGCAGGGGAGGTCGTGGGGGCGGCGATGCGCACCCCTGGCTACCCCGCCCTGGTGTCGGCCCTTCCGCCCGTGCACGCGGCGCCGGTCGAGGAGGCGTTCGCTGCGGCAGATCCGAATCTCCGTGGGGCGAGCGGACGCACCCCCGAGGTCGAGGCGTTCGCCGCGGCCCACGTCGCTCGCACCGGGGCGCGGGTGCACCCCGAGCAGCGCATGCGCCTGTTCGCGTTGGACGAGCTCGTGCCGCCGGTCGGCGTCCCCGGTGACGCGCGGCGCGCCGACGAGCGCGATGCGGACCTGCTCGGAGAGTGGCGCCGGGCGTTCGCCGAGGACGACAGTGGCGCCTGGACGTCGTCGCAGTCGCCACGTGAGGTCGCTGTCCGCTCGCTGCAGGTGGGCAACTGCGAGATGGTGTGGGAGGTCGAGGGGGTGCCGGTCGCGCAGGCGTCGGCGCGTCCGGTGGTGGCCGGCATGTCGCGGATCGGGCCGGTCTACACGCCGCCGCAGCATCGCAGGCACGGTTACGCCTCGGCCGTGACGGCGGCGGCGTCGCAGTGGGCCCTGGACGAGGGTGCGCAACGAGTCCTGCTGTTCACCGATCTCGCCAACCCGACGACGAACCGGCTCTACCCGCGCATCGGCTACCGCCCGGTGTGCGACGCCCTGGAGCTGCGCTTCACCTCGTGACGCCGGCGCACTCCCCGAGCGGGCGGTCGCGCAGATGTCAGGCCGAGACGGTGCCTGCACCGCGTGCGGGTGTCCCTGGTACCCCTCCACGTCACGCGCTTCGACCCCTGGCGACAGCGTCACTCGTGGCATCGGGACGTGTGATCACATGGGCGCAACTCATCGGCGCATGTAGGGCCCGGCTAGGGCAGGATCGACATCCGTGACGCGTGCCGGATCCTCCCTCGCCCGCCTGGGGCTCACCGAGCCGTGGGCGGAGGCCACGCTCAGCGAGCTCGGTTGGTGGGTCGGGGACAAACCGGCAGACGGCGCCGCGGAGATCATGTGGGCGCTGGCCCGCAGTCCCGACCCCGACCTCGCCCTGCGTACCGTCGAACGGCTCGCCCAGTCCGCGGCGGACCCGGCCGAGCTCGATGCGGCGCTGCGCTCCGACGCGGGTCTGCGAGGCCGGCTGCTCGCGCTGCTGGGCAGTTCCACCGCCCTGGGCGACCACCTCGTCACCCATCCCGATCGCTGGCACCGGCTGGTCACCGACGCACCAGGCCCCCGCCACGGCCCGTACGCCGCGCTTCTCGGCGCGGTGGGGGCCGACCCCCACGGCCCGCGTGCCGGGTCCCCGGGGGGCGCGGCCGCGACGCTCACCGGGTCCGAGGCGATCACCGCCCTGCGCGCCGCCTACCGCGACGAGCTGCTCGTGCTGGCCGCCGCCGATCTTGCGGCCGTCGGGGAGCCGGAGCTGCCGGTGCTCGATGTCGAGGACGTTGCGGCGCAGCTCGCCGACCTCGCCGCCGCGGCGCTGCAGGCTGCGCTGGCCGTTGCCGTTGCGGAGGCCGGCGACGCCCAGGGCGACACCGGGGGCCGGCTCGCCGTCATCGCGATGGGAAAGACCGGCGGCAACGAGCTCAACTACGTGAGCGACGTGGATGTGGTGTTCGTCGCGGAGCCTGCTGACCAGGCGACGACCCGGCTCGCGAGCCGGGTGATGCGGATCGCGGGGGAGGCGTGCTTCCAGGTCGACGCGAACCTGCGCCCTGAGGGCCGTCAAGGTGCACTGGTCAGAACGCTCGACGGGCACGTGTCCTACTACAAGCGGTGGGCGAAGACCTGGGAGTTCCAGGCACTGCTCAAGGCCCGTCCCGTCGCGGGCGACCCGGAGCTGGGCTCGGCCTACGCCGAGGCGGTCGCACCGTTGGTGTGGAGCGCCGCTGACCGCGACCACTTCGTTGCCGACGTGCAGGCCATGCGCCGGCGCGTCGAGGAACACATCCGCCCCGACCACGCGGACCGCGAGCTCAAGCTCGGCCCCGGCGGCCTCCGCGACGCCGAGTTCGCCGTGCAGTTGTTGCAGCTCGTGCACGGACGCAACGACGAGGCGCTCCGTTCACCGTCCACGCTGGATGCGTTGGCCGCGCTGGCCGACGGCGGGTACGTCGGGCGCGAGGACGGCGCCAACCTGGCGGCGTCCTACCGGTTCCTCCGCCTGCTGGAACACCGGCTGCAGCTGCAGCGGATGCGTCGTACCCACCTGCTCCCGGCCCCCGACGACACCGACGGTCTGCGTTGGCTGGCTCGCGCGGCGCGGCTGCGCCCCGACGGGCGCCGCGACGTCGTCGGCGTCCTTACCGCCGAGTGGAGCCGCAACGCGCGTCGCATCCGCAGGCTGCACGAGAAGCTGTTCTACCGGCCGCTGCTGACCGCGGTGTCCCGGCTCCCGGCCGACGCCGCGCGACTGTCGGAGGAGGCAGCGGCTGCGCGGCTCGGCGCGCTGGGCTGGGCGTCACCGGAGGGCGCGCTCGGTCACCTCCGAGCGCTGACGTCGGGTGTGTCGCGGGCTGCATCCATCCAACAGACGCTGTTGCCGGTGCTGCTCGACGAGCTCGCGCGCAGCCCAGATCCGGACCGGGGGCTGCTCGCCTACCGCCGCGTGTCCGAGGCGCTCGCCACCACACCGTGGTATCTGCGGCTGCTACGCGACGAGGGGCTGGTCGCGGGGCGGCTGATGCGGCTGCTCGGCACGTCGGCGCTGGTCCCGGACCTGCTGGTGCGTGCCCCGGAGGTGATGCGGCTCCTCGCCGCGCCCAGCGCGGGGCAGGTCGACGAGCTGGCCCGGGATCCGGCCGACGTGGCCGCGTCCCTGCGCGCCACCGTCGCCCGCCAGAAGGACCCGGACAGTGCCGCCGCCACCGCCCGCTCGATGCGGCGGCACGAGATGCTCCGCGTGGCGTGTGCCGACCTGCTCGGCGTGCTGAGCGTCGAGCAGGTGTGCGAGGCGCTCAGCTCGGTGTGGGTGGCCGTGCTGCAGGCGACGCTGGAGTCGGTGCAGCGCGCGATCGGCGACGGGCCCCCGCCCGCGCGCCTCGCCGTGATCGGGATGGGCCGCCTCGGTGGCGCGGAGCTCGGCTACAGCAGCGACGCCGACGTGCTGTTCGTCTGCGAGGCCGTCGACGGTGCCTCGGACCACGACGCCGTGCGCTACGCCACCACGGTGGCCGAGACCGTCCGCAGGCGGCTGGCCGCGCCGAGCCCCGACCCGGCGCTCGTCGTCGATGCCGACCTGCGTCCGGAGGGACGCTCCGGGGCGCTCGTCCGGACGCTCGCCTCCTACCGCGGGTACTACTCCCGCTGGTCCCATGCATGGGAGGCGCAGGCGCTGCTCCGGGCCAGCGCCGTCGCGGGCGACGCCGACCTGGGCAGGCGGTTCCTCGAGATGGTGGACTCGATCCGGTACCCCGCCGACGGGATCGACGCGGCCACCGTCACCGAGATCCGCCGGATCAAGGCACGGGTGGACGCCGAGCGGCTGCCGCGTGGCGCCGACCGCAGCACGCACACGAAGCTGGGCCTCGGCGGTCTCGCCGACGTCGAGTGGACCGTGCAGTTGCTGCAGATGCAGCATGCGGGCGACATCCCGGAACTGCGGACCACCTCCACTCTGGAGGGCCTGCGGGAGGCGAGTGAGGCCGGGCTGCTGACGGCCGAGGACGCGTCCGAGCTCGCCGCGGGCTGGACGATGGCGACCCGCGCCCGCAACGCGGTGATGCTCGTGAAGGGAAAGCCCGGCGACCAGCTACCGCGGTCGGGTCGGGAGCTCGCGGCAGTCGCCGCTGCCATGGGCTATCCGCCCGACGACGACCCCGGCATCTTCCTCGACGAGTACCGCCGCACTACCCGCCGCGCCCGCGCCGTCGTCGAACGGGTGTTCTACGGCTGGTAGTCCGCCGCCCCGCAGCCGGCCCGGTTTCCGTCTGTGCAGGTCAGCGGGCCGATTGGTCGGCCACCGCGGGGGAACCCTCGGGCCGGTCGATCGGGAGGTGGCCGTGGCGCGCGCGAGCGAGGGGACGCAGGCGGCGGAGCCCGTCGCGGTGGCGCTCGACGCCGGGCTCGAGTACGTCAACGACACGCTCCCCGGCCTCACGCGCAAGCGCGGCCGGGAGGGCTGGGTGTACTACCGCCAGGACGGCACCCCGATCACGGACCCTGCCGAGCGGGCGCGGATCGACGCGATCCGCATCCCGCCCCGCTGGACGCACGTGTGGATCAGCCCGAGCCCGCGCGGGCACATCCAGGCCACGGGGCGCGACTCCCGCTGCCGAAAGCAGTACCGCTACCACGAGCGCTGGCGCGAGGTCCGCGACGCCACGAAGTTCGGCCGGATGGCCGCGTTCGGCGAGGCGCTCCCGGGTCTCCGCCTGCGCATCGACGCCGACCTCGACCTCCAGGGGCTGGCGCGGGACAAGGTGCTCGCCGCGGTCGTCCGGCTGATGGACGAGACGCTGATCCGCATCGGCAACGAGCAGTATGCCCGGGAGAACCGCTCGTTCGGACTGACGACGCTGCGCCACGAGCACGTCAGGATCGAGGACCCGGCGACGGTGCAGTTCGAGTTCCGGGCGAAGTCGGGCAAGGAGCAGCGCGTCCGGCTGAGCGACCCTCGGCTCGCGTCCGTCGTACACGCCTGCCACGAGCTGCCCGGCCAGGAGCTGTTCTCCTATATCGACGACGACGGCCGGATCGCCGACGTCGGCTCGGAGGAGGTGAACGCCTATCTCAGGACGGTCACCGGCGGACAGTTCAGCGCCAAGGACTTCCGGACGTGGGGCGGCTCGGTGACGGTCGCCGAGGTCCTGGTCGGGCTCGGCCCGCCACGGTCGGCGACCGACGCCAAGCGGAAGATCATCGCGGCGCTGGACGCCGCCGCGGCACGGCTCAACAACACCCGCGCGGTGTGCCGGGCGAGCTACGTGAACCCGCGCGTGCCCGACTCCTACGTCGACGGATCGCTCGCCGACGCCTTCGAGCGCGCCCAGGAGCGCGAGCGGCTCCGGCACGCGGAGTGCGCCATGCTCGTCGTGGTGGCGGAGTCGCCCTGACGGCTGTCAGACGGCCGGGGGATCCTCCCCGGGTGTCGCCGAGCAGCTTCCAGCCGGACGACCACGACCACCCGTTGCGAGCGTTGAGGCTGATGTTGAGGAAGGCCATGTGCTCGAGCGAACGAGCCGAGCGCAGGTCGCCGACGTCCAACGGCCGGAAGGCCGTCGCCGCCACCAGCCCCGCCACGACCGCTGCCTCGGGGTCGTCACCGGCGTAGAAGCCGTCGAGGCGCACGCCGTGGACGACCGGGTCGGTCAGGCGGGCACCGAGAACCGTGTTGGACGCCTTCACGACACGAGCCTCCGGCAGCAGGATCGCGACCTCCTCTGCCACCGACATCCTCGCCTCGAGGACGAGCGCGGGATCGGGCTCCAGTGGGTTGGACGGGTCGATGACGACCGTCTGCCGGATATGGCGCCGGATCTCGTCGCAGACGTCCGCGATCGCGGTCGACGGGACGGCCAGGACCACCACGTCGGCGCCCTGGACGGCCTCCTCGGCGGACGCTGCGGCACGCGCGACCACCTCGTCGGCCGCCTTCGCGGCGTGGTCGCGGTGCCGGGCCGCGAGCACCACGTCGTGGCGGCACGACAGGGCGGCCTTGGCCGGCCCTCGGCCAACCATGCCCGCGCCGATGATCGCGATCCGCATGGCCCGCTCCTCGGCAGGTCAGGCGAGCACGGCATTGACGGCGGCGAGGATCGGTCCCGGGCGGGCCGGGACCGGGATTCCGTGGACGAACACGCTGGGCGTGCCCGCCACCCCGCGCGCGATGGCGCGCTCGGTGACGTAGGGCGGCCACGGCAGGTACCGGCCCGTGCGGATCTTCTCGGCGAACTCGGGATCGGTGATCCCGACGGCCTGACCCAGCTCGACGAGCTGGCCGTCGGTGAGGCCCGGGCCGCCCTCCGGCGGCTGGTTCACGAAGAGCGCGTGGGCGTAATCCGCGAACCGGTCGGCGTCCGCGGCCGCGGCCGACGCCGCGGCTGCCCGCGTCGAATAGCCGGTCGTCGAGACGGCGTCGAGGAAGTTCATCGGGTGGTAGATCAGGCTGACGAGCCGATCCCCCACGAGCTTGTCCAGCGTGGGCCCTGCCATCACCTCGAACTGCTTGCAGAACGGGCACTGGAAGTCGATATAGGCATCGATGTCGACCGGGCCGGCCCCGACGATGACGCCATCGCCGCTCGGCGTGCTGCCACGCGGGACCGGGATCGGCGGGGCGGCCGAGGTCGGCTGTGCATCCATGCGCCAAGAGGTTGCCGTCCGGCGACGCCCCGCGCCTCGGTCCGGCAGTGCGAGAACCGCCCCCGGTCTTCGTCACCCCGGGCCCGGCCACGGCGTGCGGACCGCCCGGCTGGGTATCCCGCGCCCATGGCGCGCACGCTCGAAACCGGCGATCTGTTCTTCTGCTACCGCCCCCGGGTCGACGTCGACCGGGTACGCGGGCCGGACGACATCGCCCGCTTCTACGTGGTGCTCAAGCCGCAGGGCGGGGCGGTGTTCCGGCGGATCATCGTGGGCCGCAAGCGCCTGCCCGACGTGGCAGGGCGGGAGCGGACGTGGGGCTTCGTCGATCTCGTCGCGTCCCGGCCCGAGGACATCGAGGACGAGCTCGACCCGGAGACCTACGAGACACGAACCCGCGGGGCCAGGGTCGTGCCGCCGGTGCGGCCCGCGGGGGAAGCCGTCTACGTGATCGCCGCCCACGACGGCCACACGCACCTCGCGCACGTCCTCGAGCTACCCCGAACACCCGGACCCGTGCAGGAGGAGCTGGGTATCCGCCGGGAGGCCAGCCTGATCGTCACCGTGCGCAACCCGGAGGCGGACGCGCCGCCGCAGGCAGGGCTGCCGCCGGGACGGCGCGCCCGGTACCCGGCTGAGCTGCAGCGCCGGTTCGGTGACCGCCGGTTCGCGCCGCTCGACCCGCCGCAGTTCCTCGACCACCCCGGCACCGAGCTCGTGCTGATCGGGGCCTCGGCCGATCCCCGTTCTGAACTGGGGATCGAACTCGAGCCCGAGCCGGAGACGCCGGAGTCGGCCGACCTGTTCACGGAGCTCGGGATGGAGCCCGACCTGCATCCGCTCGGGCCCCTGCTCACCGGCGCGTGGGAGTAGGCCCCCGAGTTCGGCCCACGAGCTCCTGGGTACTCGCCGCCTCACGAGGCGTCGCCGATCGGGGAGAGCACCATGACCACGGCCAACACTGCGCACACCGACCATGAGCACGGGGACGGCTGCGGCCACGTCGCCTTCCCGCACGGGGACCACACCGACTATGCCCACGACGGGCACATCGACCGCGAGAGCGGCGGGGGCTGGCAGGCGTGCGAGGTCGGCGGCCACACCGAGGCAGAAGGGGCGCACCAGCACAGTCACGGCGCCGGCTGCGGGCACGTCGCGGTGCCGCACGCCGACCACGTCGACTACGTGCACGATGGCAGCAGGCATGCGGCGCACGAGGACCACTACGACGTGCACTGAGCGCCGCTCCGCCACGACGCCACACCGACGGGTCCTGCCCGCGAACCCGTCACGCGGGTTCCTGCGTGCCCTCCGCCATGAGCCTGCGGAACTCGCCGGGCAGTTGGTCGACCGCACGGTCGAACTCCGTGTCCGGGACCACCTCGCGCAGGGTGCCGAGCACCTCCCGGAAGCCCGCGTGGACCTCCTCGGGCGTGAGGCCGGTGCGTTCGGCGACCTGCTGCTCGGCCTCGTGGAGCCCGTACTGCTTGTTCGGCCTCCCCTTCACCCCGCGCATCGTGGCGTCGAGCCCGTCGGGGAGGTGCAGCACGAGATCGCGGACCGCGCCCTCGCTCAGCCTGCGGGCGATCGCCTCGAGCGCGGCCCGGGTCAGATCGGCGGCTTCCTCGCGGGAGAGCCCCGTTCGTTCGGCCACGGTCCGGAAGAACTCCCGCTCGTCCATCAGCCACCTCCTTGCTCGGCCGCCGTGGCGAGCGGTGCGGGTGTACCCACCGGCCGGGCCGAAACACGGTGAGCCCCGGATCACCACACCCCCGCGAGTCGCCCGGTTTCGGCCCGCGAGTCGCCCGGTTTCGGCCAGCGAGTCGCCCGATCCTGCCGCGCGAGTCGCCCGCCTTGCGTGTGCGGGTCGTCCGCCCGGCACCCGGGCGCCCACGTCGCCGGCCAGTAGCGCAAGCCCCCTGACCTGCGCGAGCGGCCGACGTCGCGATGACTCAGGGGCGAAAATCGGGCGACTCGTGGGCGGGATTCGGGCGACTCGTGGGCGGGAATCCGGCGACTCGCGGGTGGGAATCCGGCGACTCGCGGGCGGATTGGGGGCGACTCGCGGGGGGCGGGTCAGGGGTGGGCGCGGAGGGCGGTGATCAGCCACTCGAACGCCGCGACCTGGGACGGCATCGGGTCCCAGCCGTTGAGGGTGCCGAGCAGCTGCCAGTACCGCTCCACCCGCCGGTCCGTGAAGGTGGCGATCGTGGTGGCGAGCTCGTCCCGGCCCGTGGCGTCGAGCTCCGGCGAGATGATCCGCTCCAGCACCGCCTGACCCTCAGCCGAAACCGGGCCGATGCCGGCCGACACCGCCGCACCCGCGTGCTCGATGACGGGCGCCGGATCGATCTGCGGCGGGCCGGACCCTGCCTGGGATCCCGTCGTGGCCATCTCCCGGACCCGGGCGCGGAACGACGGGTCCGCGACGAGCTCGGCGAGTTCGACCCACGCTTCCACCTGCTCGGTGGTCGGGTCGTCGGGTAGCTCGGGCGGCAGGGTGCGCATGGCACCCGCGATCCCGGCGCCCGGAGCGTCTGGGTCGGTGCCGGCGAAGGCGGTGTCGACGAACTCGTCGACGAGCTGCTGGCGCTCCGCGGCGGACAGTCGGGCGAGGTCGTTCATCAGGGCTGCCTTTCGGGTGGAGGACGCACCGCGGGCGAGCAGCGTGCACACTGCGCGCTGCGTCCGGAGGGTGCGTATCTGACTGTCGATCGCGCGCACGTGCGCAGCGGCGACGTCCTCGACGCTGCGCCTGCGCTCGAGCACGTGCCGCACGTCGTCAAGGCCGAGACCGAGCTCACGCAGGGTGCGCACGAGGTCGAGCCGCGCGACGGCGCGGGCGTCGTAGCGGCGGTAGTTCCCGGTCGATCGGTCGGTCTCGGGCAGCACGCCCTCGTCCGACCAGAACCGGATCGTGCGGACCGGCACGCCCGACCGGCGGGCGAGCTGTCCGATCGTCAGCAGGGTCGTCTCGGTCACGGGCCCATCCTCAACTCTCCAGCCGCTGGAAGGTCAAAGCGGTTTTCCGGCCCGCTCACGAGCCGCCCGGGCGGCCGGTGCGAGACTTGCGTCGTGGGGGATGGCGCGAACGTGGTGCTGCAGACCGCCGTCGACACTTTCAGCAAGCTCGTCGCCGACCGGCCAGGCGTGCTACTGGCGGCCGTCCTCGCGTTCGTGGCCGTCGCCTGGTCGGTGTCGTGGCGTTGGACGCGGACCGTCGTGACCATCGCGCACGAGGGTGGGCACGCCTTCGTCGCCGTGCTCGCCGGGCGCGGCCTGACCGGCATCCGGCTGCATCCCGACACCTCCGGACTGACAGTCTCCACCGGAGCCCGCCGCGGCCCCGGCCTGGTCTTCACGTTCCTCGGCGGCTACCCGGCGCCGTCGCTGCTGGGCCTCGGCGGCGCCCTGCTCGTCGCTTCCGACCGCGCCTCGTTGATGTTGTGGATCGCGCTCGGCCTGCTCGCGGCCACCCTGATCCACGTCCGCAACTTCTACGGCGCTGTCGCCGTGCTCGCGACCGGCGCGCTCGTGGCTGTCGTCGCCGGGTGGGGCGAGCCGCGGTTGCAGGACGGCTTCGCAGCCGCGCTGTGCTGGTTCCTGCTGTTCGGCGGCCTGCGCGCCGTTCGGGAGCTGCAGCGGGGCAGACGCCGGGGTCTGCACGACAGCTCGGACGCCGACATGCTCGGCCGACTCACCCACGTCCCGGGTGGAATGTGGGCCGGCTTGTTCTGGTTGCTCGCAGGCGTGGCCGTGATCACCGCGGTTTGGGTACTGCTGTTCTGACTGATACGAGGAGTGACGTGAGCGACTGGAACCAGACGATCATCGAGGAGTTCCGCGCCAACGATGGCCGCGTGGGCGGTATGTTCGAGGGTGCCCCGATGATCTTGATCCATCACATCGGCGCGAAGACCGGCACTGAGCGGGTGGCACCGCTGGTCTACTTCCCGGAGGACGACGGGGGCTTGGTGATCATCGCCTCCAAGGGCGGGGCGCCGACCAACCCGGACTGGTACCACAACCTCAAGGCCAACCCGAAGTTCGACGTCGAGGTGGGCACCGACACCTTCCCGGTACTGGCCGAGGAGGTCGTGGGTGACGAGCGCGACGAGATCTGGACGCGCATGGTCGCCGCGAGCCCCGGTTTCGGCGAGTACCAGGAGAAGACGACCCGGAAGATTCCCGTGCTGCGGCTCACCCGGGTGTCCTGAGGCAGGATCAGGCCCGATCGTCGTCGATCAACCCGGAGGATTCCCGTGACCATCACGCTCGAGCAGGCCCAGACAATCGTGCGCGCGGCGCTGGAGCACGGCACGGAGCAGGCGTTCAACCCGCTCACCGTGGCCGTGCTCGACCCGGGGGGCGCTCTCGTCGCCCTCGGTCGCCAGGACGGGTCCGGCTATCTCCGGCCGGATCTCGCGACCGGGAAGGCCTGGGGCATCCTCGGCATGCGTATGACCAACCGCGCGCTCGCCGCCCGCGCCGCGGACTCCCCGGAGCTCTACACGTCGATCGTCGCACTGGCCGGCGGGAAGGTCGTCTCGGTTCCTGGCGGTGTGTTCATCCGCGACGCCGAGGGCACGCTGCTCGGCGCGGTGGGCGTCAGCGGCGACGTGTCGCTCAACGACGAGGCCGCTGCCGTCGCGGGTATCGCGGCGGCCGGCCTCGTGTCGGAGACCGGGGCGGAGGACTGAGCGCCGATCTTGCGATCGGCCGTAGTCACGCGAGGGCGGGCCTCGCCCTTGCACTGGTCTCGGCCGTCACGTTCGGTCTCTCTGGCCCGTTCGCCAAGGCGCTGACGGATGCCGGATGGTCGGCGAGCGGGGCGGTCCTCGTGCGGCTGGGCGGGGCGGCCGCGATCCTGCTCGTGATCCTGGCGGTCACCCGGCCCCGGGTGCTCGCTGCGATCCGCGCCGACGGTGCGGCGCTCGTGCTGTACGGGCTGCTCGCGATGGCCGGTGTACAGGTGGCGTTCTTCAACGCGCTCCAGTACCTGCCGGTGACGATCGCGCTGCTTCTGGAGTACACCGGCCCGATCATCGTGATCGGCTGGGTGTGGCTGGTGCGGGGCCGGCCGCCGAGCGGCCGCACGGTGCTGGGCGCAGGTATCGCGCTGGTCGGGCTGACGCTGGTGGTGCAGGTGTGGTCCGGGGGCGGGCTGCGCTGGGAGGGTCTGGGCTGGGGCTTCGCGGCTGCCGTATGCCAGGCCGCGTACTTCCTGGTGGCCGACAGAGCCGGCAGCGAGACTCCGCCGCTGGTGCTCGCCGGGGTCGGGATGACGGTGGGGGCTGTGGTCGTCGGGCTGCTCGGAGCCGTCGGCGTGCTCCCGATCGTGATCGACACGACGGTCACCGGTGTGCTGCTCGGCGGCGCCGACGTCGGGTGGCTGGTGGCCGCCACGCTGCTCGTCGTCGTCTCTTCGGTGGTCGCCTACCTCACCGGGGTGGCCGCGATCGCCCGGATCGGCGCGGCGCGCGGGTCGCTGGTGGCGTTGCTGGAGGTGGTGGCGTCCGCCGTCGCCTCCTGGCTGCTGCTCGGTCAGGTGCCCGCCGCGGTGCAGGCGCTCGGCGGCGCGCTGATCCTCCTCGGGGTGGCGCTGACGAACACCGTCCGTCCCGCGGCACTGGCGGAGCCGGAACCCGACTTGGTGTGATCGCGTCAGCGCCTGTGCAAGAGGCGGCGCCACCACGACGTTTGCTGCGGTGACGGATCGGGGGCTCGGACGGCGGTGTCGGACGAACGGACCGGCTCGGTCCGCCCGGCCCGCCCGGCCCGCCACCGTTGCACGGCCTCGTCCACCTTCACGGGCCCGATGGGCACGCGAGGCCCCGACGGTGAGCGTAGGAAGTCCGCGATCCGCATGTTGAGCTCTGCCACGGCGTCCCGCACAGCCTGCTCTGACGGCAGCCCACGCAGCGTCTCGGGCAGCCGGTCGACCTCCTTGCGCAGCTGGATCGACGGCGGGAGCAGCGCCTCGTTCGAGAGGCCTTCGCGCCGCAGGTATCCCTTGATCCACCACTGCTCGTCGTGCGGGTCGTCGAGGCCGGGCAGGGGTTTGCCCTTCCCTGGCAGGTTGTCGAAATCTCCCCGTTCCTGAGCCAGCCGGATCTGCTTGTCCACCATCGACTCGTAGCGTTGCCCACCAGGATCGACCACGGCGTCCCTCCAGATCACGCCTCTCCCCACGTACCGACGGTACCGAGGCACAGCCAGGCGGTGGGCTCGAGCGGAGCGGCTGGAAGGATCGTCCCGTGCCGAGACTGATCGAGAGCCCGAGCCGGGTCACCGCGGCGGGCGAGCCGCCCAAGACCATCGACGAGTACGTCGGCCGGGTGAACACCGGGGACGGGCGGCTGTCGATGGCGCACATGCGCAGCCCGTCGGGCTGGTCGGAGCCGGGCCAGCGTCCTGAGTTCGACGAGTTCACTCTCGTGCTGCGGGGTGCGCTGCTGGTCGAGCACGAGGGCGGGGAGCTCAGCGTCGAGGCGGGACAGGCGGTGCACACCGCGGCGGGGGAGTGGGTGCGCTACAGCTCACCCGGCGCGGAGGGTGCCGAGTACGTGGCAGTGTGCCTGCCCGCGTTCACGCTGGACGGCGCGCGCCGGGACGACTGACGCGTCACCGCCTCACAGCTAGCGGGACCGGGTCACGACGGCAGGGGTGGGGTCACTGGGGTGAAGGCGCCGCCGGGCAGCCACCGGTCGGTCGCGCGGTGGTCCATCCCGCCGACGCCCGCCGGCATCACCGAGACCTGTACGGCGGCGAAGATCCGCGGTCCCGATCCGGCCTCGACCTCACCGGCCGCCGCGCTCCACGTCCGGAACCCGGCGGGTGACGCGAGGGCCGTCATCCCAGCCGCCCGCAGATCGGCGAGGTAGCGCTGGGCAGGGCCGTCGCGTGGGTCGAAATCCAGCGTTGTGACGGCGCCGGTCTGCCGTCCCAGCACCGGTCCTGTCGCGAGCCACGGGGCCGTGTACGTGCCGCCGACGGTCGACAGGCCGATCGCCTCCTCGATGAGACTGCGCCCGCCGCCCTCCCAGCCCGAGACGACGACCACCGCACCGACAGGGTCCACCCGGTCGACGAGGGGCACCCCGTGCGTCGCAGCGGCCTCCCGGACGACGGCGGTGGCCGCTGCCGATCGGGGCGACCCGTCGGCGACGAGGTGCAGCGACGGCACGCCCCGATCGGCGAGGAACCGGACGGTCGACCGCAGCGCCGCACCGTCCGCCGGGGACAGTACGTCGGCCGGACACCGGACCGGCAGCTCCGCGGTAGCAGCCAGCACCGCACCGAGCACCGCGCTCAGGCACTCCGGCCCGTCCGGCCCTACGAGACCCGCCACCAGGGCCGGAGGCGCCGGGTCTGGTCCGAGGTCGAGTCGCAGCTGCACCCGTTCGTCGCCCGACTCGATGGTGAGCAGATCGGTCCCGGCGGGCAGGTCGACGACGACCCAGCCGCCAGGCGCGCCAGAACGGTCCGCGACAGGCGAGCCGGCGACCACTGCCCGTGGCGTGCCCACGTGAACGAGGTTCAGGCCCGGTCGTTGCGGGACGACCACCACCGGCACGTCCTGGCCACCGAGCGCCATCGTCCGCAGCAACGGACGGCCGGTCTCCGCAGGCCCGGCGAGCGGGGGCAGCACGGTGAGAACCGCGCCGCTGACGACTGCGAGCACCACGACCGCGGCTGCGGCGCCCGGCAGGAGCTGATCGGTCCCACGCAGTGCGGCTGCTCCGAGTGCAGCGGCGGCGGCCACGAACAGGACCGTTAGACCCACGACCAGTCCCTGCGCGGAGCCCGCAGACACCGCGTCGAGCCGCAGCCCTGTGTCGGCGGAGGTCAGCACCGTGGTCGTGAGTAACACCGTGGCCGCGCCGGATGCGACCGGCGCCAGGCGGCGCAGCGAAGCGCGGCGGGTGCCCCCGTCGGCCGGGGCGACCAGCACCGCCGTACCGAGCCAGAGCACCGCCGCCATGATGTGCGCGGCAGCGACCGGCACCTGCCATCCGGTGCGGCCGAGCGTCGCGCCATAGGCCAGTGCCGCGGAGAGCAGCACACCGGCTGATGCAGACACGAGCCGCTGTCCCCGGACGAACAACACCGCGACCGCGACGACGCCAACCGCCTGCGGGAACGCCGCGAACGCCGTCATCCCGCCGCCGAGCCAGCCGATCACCAGGACCGCGACAGCAGCAGCCGTGCCC
This sequence comes from Pseudonocardia sp., assembly GCA_025465235.1. Lineage (GTDB taxonomy): Bacteria > Actinomycetota > Actinomycetes > Mycobacteriales > Pseudonocardiaceae > Pseudonocardia. The sequence continues at coordinate 1,241 of JAODNO010000639.1, read as the reverse complement.
GTCTCGACAGCGATGGCCGCGGACCGCGACGGCGGGACGAACGGGTGCAGTGTCGCGGCCCCGGCCACCAGCGCGCTCGCGACCAGCGCCGCGACTCCGAGCGTGACCGTCATCGGCCCCGTCAAGACGGTGCCCGCCACCCCGCCCGATACGCCGCCATGCCCACCGTTGTGCCCGCCGTCGGGCTGTGCCCACGCCGTTGCCGTGTCCGTGAGGACGAGCAGGGGGACCATGAGCACAGGGGCGAGGACCCGCGGGGAGGGCCGCCGGGCGCGGCGACCCTCCCCTGCGGTCCCGGTCAGGACGTCCTCATCGGACGTCGCCACCGGCCACCACGAACAGCATCGAGTGCGGCTTGGCGTTGCCGAAGTCGCCGTGCGGCCACGACTTCCGGTTGAAGTCCACGCACGTGCCGCCCCGGCCCTCGTCCCGGAACGTGTCGTCGACGGTGAGCTTGCCCTCGTCCACGTCAGCGATGCACAGCTTGTGATTGCCGTCGATCCCGGTCCGCGCCACGAAGTAGTTCGAGTACGCGATCCGCTGCACGTCGGTGGTCTGGCTGTACGTGCCGTCGCCGTTGTCGGCGTAGTTGTCAAGCGTGCCCCAGTGCGGGCCACCGGTCGTCGCGTCCGTGACCTGCAGGACGTCGACGAGCCCGGGGCAGTCGGCCTCGGCGCCGCCCTCGGCCACCTCCGCGATCGTGTCGATCGTGCAGTCGGGCGAGTCACCGGAGGCGAGCAGGTCCTCGATGTTCAGGGTGTAGATCATCTTCGTGGTGCCCTGGTCCTCCGGTCCCTGTGAGCCGGGGCCGCGGCCGATCACCGCGTGGTAGAGGTACTTGTCGTCCAGCGACGTCTGCACCCAGCCACCGCCGTCGCAGCCACCGCCCTCGGTGACGTTCGGGTCGTGGACCTTCGCCGCGGTGGTGTTGTCGAAGACCTCCCGCCACTTGGGCTCTGCGGCCGTGATGTCGGGCGTGTAGTAGATCGCTCCACCGCACATCGACTCGGCGAACGCGCCCTTGTGCTCGGGCAGGTTCGTCACGGTCGTCTCCATGATTGCCTGGTTCTCCTCGTGGGCGGGGTTCTTCTCCTTCCGCGGCCCATCTGGGAGCTTGGAGACCGAGACGACCTTCGGGTTGTTGCGGTCGGAGATGTCCCAGGTGCGCACCGTCGGCCGGCAGAGCTTGTAGTCGGGCGCCTTCAGCGGGTCGAGGATGATGTTGCGCGGCTCGCAGTAGT
>JAODNO010000627.1 GCA_025465235.1 Pseudonocardia sp. | reverse complement strand
CGTACCTGCTGTGGATCCTGGTGCCGGTCCTGCTCGTCGGGGTGCTCGCACTGCTGGGCGGGCGCCGGCGCACCGGGCAGAAGGTGTCCCGACGGGCGCGCCTCGCCACCGTGGCGGTGGTCGCCGTGCCCGTGCTGGGGTCGGCGCTCCTCGCGCTGTACGTCACGCGCGTGGGCGGCGACTTCATGCACGGCCGGATGCTGCTGCCGGCGCTGTTCTGCCTGGTGCTGCCGGTGATGGCGGTGCCGTTCACCCGCTTCACCGCACTCCCCGTGATCGGGATGGCGGTGTGGGCCGTGTGGTGCATCCTCACGTTGCGGCCCGCGTACGACACGCTGGGTCCGAACTGGATCGCCAACGAGCGCCTCTACTACGTGGTTCTGGTGGGCAGGCCCAACCCCGTGACCGACGACGACTTCGTCGACCACCCGGTGGTGCCCGAAGGGGTCGCCGCGCTCCGCGCCGAGCCGGCCCCGTCGCTGGCCGTGGCAGGGCCCGGTCCGGAGGGGCTGCGCTGGTGGCTGTTCCCCAAGCCCGCCGACGACCCCCGGGACACGGTCGTGTGGCTCAACCTCGGCGTCAACGGCGAGCTGTCGCCGCTCTCCACCAAGGTGCTCGACGGCGTGGGGCTCACGAACCCTCTTGCCGCGCACGCCACGGGTATGCCGGACGGGCGCATCGGGCACGACAAGGACCTACCACTGGAGTGGTTCCTGGCCGATGCCGGGATCACCGGCGACACCGGCTTCGTGGACCCGAGCGCCGTCGACGCAGCCCGGACGGCACTGGCCTGCCCGCGCACCCAGGAGCTGCTCGACTCCGTACGAGCGCCCCTCACGGCGCAGCGGTTCTGGGACAACCTGACCGGGGCATGGGAGCGCACGTCCTACCGGTACCCGCGCGACGTGCGCGCGGCCGCCGCCTGCGGCACGGCCGACTGATCCTCCCGGCCCCGCTTCGGGAATGATTGCGCTATGACAACGATCCCCCTCGAGCCCGATGAACTGCTCACCACCACGCGCTCGGTGCGCAAGCGACTCGACCTCGATCGGCCCGTGCCGATCGAGCTCGTGCGTGAGTGCCTGGAGGTGGCGCTGCAGGCACCGACCGGCAGCAACCAGCAGGGCTGGCACTGGTTGGTGGTAACCGATGCCGGACTGCGCGCGAAGATCGGGGATTACTACCGCCAGTCGTTCGAGGCCTACCGTGCCTCGCCGACTTATGGGGGGCGTGCCTCCGGCCATAGCGCGGAGCGACAGGCTGTCCAGTCCAGGGTCTCCGGCTCCGCGGAGTACCTCGCGGAACGAATGGGTGATGTCCCGGTACACGTGATCGGGTGCATCACGGCAAGCGAGGAGCTGCCGGCGGGCAACCAGGCAGGGCTGTGGGGCTCCCTGCTGCCGGCCGCGTGGAGCTTCCAGATCGCCGCTCGCGCCCGCGGGCTCGGCAGCGCCTGGACCACCCTGCATCTGCGGTACGAGAAGGAGATCGCCGAGCTGCTCGGGATCCCCCCGAACGTCCGGCAGGGCGTACTCCTGCCCACCGCGTACTACACGGGCGAGACGTTCAAGCCCGCGCCGCGAGAGCCGCTCGACACGGTGCTGCACCTCGACCGCTGGTAGCGGAACGTGTCCGGTAGTTGCACGCTGTACTGAAACGGTACGGGTAGGTGCCACCCGGTCGGCCGTACAGCTTGCCAGCGGGCAGTGACAGCGCGGGCCAACCCGGTACGTTCCGGCCGCCGCGCGAACCGCTGGTCAGCGAGTTCTCGTTTTTCCTATGTGACGAGAGCAGGCCAGGAGCCCCCCACCCCGTCCGGTTCTCGAGGTGCACTGCACGGTGAGCTACGAGGACTGACCGGGCTGCGGATCGTCGCAGCGGTCTGGGTCGTCGTCTTCCATTTCCACTTCACCCCGCTGCCGGGGGTCACCGACGTGGTCGACGTGCTGGGGCCGTTGATCACCTCTGGTGCCCTCGGCGTCGACCTCTTCTTCGTCCTCAGCGGGTTCGTGATCACCTACACCTACCTGGACGCCCTGGGGCCGGCGCTGCGTGCGGGTGCCACCGTCCGGTTCGTTTGGGCGCGGGCCTGCCGCGTGTGGCCGGCGTACGCGGTGGTGTTCCACCTGTTCGGACTGTGGCTGGTGGCCCGCGCGGTGTTCGGGTCCGACTCCAACATCGCCTTCCAGGCCGTTCAACCGAGGCTCAGCCCCGGCGAGTACGTCCAGCAGCTGTTCATGGTCCAGCTCTGGGACAACCCCTACTTCGACGGGGCGTCCTGGGTGGGGTCCACCTGGTCGATCAGCGCCGAGTGGCTCGCATACCTGCTCTTCCCGCTGGCGGTGCTCGTGCTCTTCCGGGTGCGCAACCTGCCCGCCGTGGTGCTGGGCGTCGCCGCGGTGGCCCTGATGGCGCCGATGGCGTGGGCGTACCTGAGCAGCGGCAGCCCGTACTACCCGTGGAGCTGGCTGGTGCGCATCCTGTGCGGATTCGGCGGAGGCGCGCTGATGTACCTGGCCGTCCGCAAGATGCGCCGCACAGCCAGGAAGCAGCTCGCCGCGTCGGTGATCGCCGTCGTGCTGCCGGTGTTGATCGCGGCGGGCCTGCTGCTCGGCGAGCTCGTCGGGCCGGGCCGGGGCGGCGCGGTGATCGCGTTGTTCCCACTCCTGGTCGGGGCGCTGGCCGTGGCCGATCGCGGGCCGGCCATGGTGCTGTCCGCGCAGTGGGCCGTGTACGGCGGCCGCATCTCCTACTGCCTCTACCTGGTGCACATCCCGATCTTCGAGCTCTACTGGGTGGCGCTGCAGAAGTTCTCCTGGCTCGGGCCCGACACGCCGCTGGCGCACGTCATCGGGGCGCTCGTGCTGATGTCGACCCTCACGGTGGCGGCGCTCGCATACCGCGTCGTGGAGGAGCCGGCCCGCCGCCGCATGCGCCGGATGGTGTCGGCCGGTGGGCCGTCGACGCCGATGGTGACGCCGCCCGTGCCCGCTCGGCACCGGGCTGTCGGAGGGGCAGGCACCGGATGGCCGGAGGTGGGCAACACGTCCGCCGCCTCCCGCGCCGCCGCCAGGCGCCGGGCCCTCGGGAACACCCGGGAGAGCGGCACCGGTGACGGGGGTGCCCCGTTCGCCAGGTTGTCCTCGCCTGCGCCGCGCCACGCCGCGTCGGGTACGCGGCAGCCGACACTGGCCGCCGCGCTGATTGACGCCCAGCGCCATCGACCGGCCCACCCGGGTGACTACGAACGCGCCGTATACATGCGCGGGGGGTTCCTCAACGTGGAGAGCTGAAAGCGCCGCGAGAGCCGGAACACAGTTGCGACCTCAGGGCCCCGGCGTAGGTTGATTCGCGAGGCCACTGTGCAGGTCAAGCACGATTTCGGGGGGACGACATGTCCGTTCTGGACGGCATTCTCGATGGAGTTCGGGAAGATCTCGAACAGCGCCAGAACGATGTTTCCCTCGCCGAGTTGAAGGCGCGTGTCGCGGCCGCGGCGCCGCCGCTGGATCCGTTGCCTGCCTTTCGCGCTCCCGGGGTATCGATCATCGCCGAGGTGAAACGGAAGAGTCCGAGCAAGGGCCGGCTGGCCGAGATTCCGGACCCTGCCCGGCTCGCGGGTGAGTACGCCACGGGCGGTGCTGCTGCCATCAGCGTGCTCACCGAGCAGCGGCGGTTCGGTGGCTCGCTGGCCGATCTGGAGGCCGTGCGGAAGTCGGTGGACGTCCCGGTGCTGCGCAAGGACTTCATGGTCACGCAGTACCAGCTCTGGGAAGCCCGGGCCCACGGCGCCGACCTCGCGCTGCTGATGGTGGTCTCACTCGGGGGCGACCTGCTCGCCGACCTGCTGGGGCTGTCCCGCGAGCTCGGACTCACCGCTCTTGTCGAGGTACATACGGCGGGGGAGCTCGAACGTGCGATCGAGGTCGGAGCGGACGTCATCGGGATCAACGCCCGCGACCTGACGACGCTGACGGTCGATCGTTCGGTCTTCGCCGAGCTGGCACCGCACATCCCCGAGGGTGCGGTTCGGGTGGCCGAGTCGGGTGTCGCCGGGCCGGAGGACGTCGCCGAGTACCGCCGGTGGGGAGCGGACGTGGTGCTGGTGGGCGAGGCGCTGGTTCGCGCAGGCGACCCGCGCTCCTCCGTCGGGGACTTCATCGCAGCGGCGAACGCCCAGGTCTGAGCCGGCAGCGGCCTTCGGGCCTCCGCGTTAGTCGGCGCCCGCCGAGAACAGGACCGGCCGGACCTCGATGCCCATCCCCTCGACCCCGGCGTCCGGGATCAGGCCGGCGAGCTCGGTCGCACGCTCCCGCGTCTCGCACTCCACGATGTAGAAGCCACCCATGAACTCCTTGGCCTCCAGGAACGGGCCGTCGGTCACGGCCGGGACTCCGCCCCGCACGCGCACGACCGCGCTCTGCGCGGGTTCGGCCAGGGCGTGGGTCTCGACCATCTCTCCCGAAGCCTTGATCGTGTCGAGGAAGGCCCCGTGGCCGTTCATCACCTCGTCGCGCTGCTCGGGGGACAGCGCGTCCCACGCGACCGGGTTCATCTGCATGATCAGCATGTACTTCACAGGTCTGCTCCTCGGGCCGGGCGCCCCCGCTGGGCACCCTCGCGAACAGGTCGGAGCCCCCGCACCGTTCTCGACATCGGGTTCACCCGACCGCCGCAGGGGATCAGACGGGGAGGCGGCGGAACACCGCGCGCGGCAGGTGCCGCAGCACGCTCATCAACACCCGCAGCGGAGCCGGAGCCCAGACGAGCTCGCGGCGGTTGCGTACGGCGTCGACCACCACGGCTGCGACGGCCTCCGGCGTGGTCGACAAGGGAGCGGGCTTCCTGCCTTCGGTCATCCTGGTGTGCACGAATCCGGGGCGCACCACGGTGACGCCGACACCGGACGGGCGCAACGCCTCGGTGAGCCCGGAGTAGAACGCGTCCATCCCGGCCTTGGTGGAGCCGTAGACGAAGTTCGAGCGCCGTGCCCGCTCGCCCGCAACCGAGGAGAACGCGACCAGCGCCCCGTGGCCCTGGGCGCGCAGCCGCTCCGCGAGCGAGACGCCCACCGACACGGCAGCGGTGTAGTTCACCTGTGCCAGTTCGACGGCGGTCTCGACGTCGGTCCACGCCTGCTCGTTGTCGCCGAGCAGCCCGAAGGCGACGACGGCCACGTCGATGTCGCCGCCGGTGAACGCCTTGCGCACCACGTCGGCGTGCGTGTCGAGAGCGCGTGCGTCGAACGGGAGCGTCTCGACGGCGCACCCGAGACCCTCGAGACGGGCCCGGGCCGCATCCAGCCGCTCCGAGGGCCGCGCGGCCAGCACCACGCGGAGCGGCCGGTCGGCGGCGAACGCCTCGACGACGGCCAGTCCGATCTCCGAGGTTCCGCCCATCAGCAGAATGCTTTGCGGGTTGCCCACGGCGTCGATCATCAGTTCGTCAGCTCCAGCCGTCTGGCCATGTCGGATGTGAAGACCCCGGTGGGGTCGGCCGCGTCGCGTACCTTGCGCCACTCCTCGAACCGCGGGTAGCCGCGGCGGATGGTCGCGGCGCTCGCGCGTGACTCCTTGGCCAGGTACAGCCGCCCGCCCGCGCCGAGTACGAGATCGTCGAGCTCGTCGCAGAACCGGTGCAGCCCGCGCGCGATCGGGAAGTCGACGGTGATCGTCCAGCCCGGCTGCGGGAACGACAGCGGCGCCGCGTTGCCCTCGCCGAAGCGCTTGAGCACGTTGAGCCCGGACGCGTGCGGCGACTGCGCGATCTTCTCGACGACCTTGCGAAACGTCGTTTCCTCGCCGAACGGGACGAGGAACTGGTACTGCAGGAACCCGCGCGATCCGTAGACCCGGTTCCAGTCGCCGAACAGGTCGAGCACCTGGTAGAAGGTCGTGATGTTCTGCACCGACCCGCGCTGGCGCTTCGGCGCCTTGCGGTACCAGAGCTCGCTGAAGGCGCGCAGTGTGAGCCGGTTGGCCAGCCCGTTCGGAAACACGTCGGGGAACGACAGCAGCTGTGGCGCCTCGAACTTCAGCGGGTCGTGGCGCAGCTTGGGCGGCAGCTGATCGAGGGTGGCGAGCGAACCCCGCGTGAGCACCGCGCGGCCGAGCTGCGCGCCCGTGGTCGTGGTGTCGAACCAGGCGGCGGAGTAGCCGTAGGTGTCGTCGGAGCCGTCGGTGAGCAAGCCCATCAGCTCGTCGAGGTCGGCGGTGCGGTCGGTGTCGACCACGAAGTAGGCCGACTCCGTGCGGTGCAGCTGCACCGTGGCACGCACGATCACACCCGTGAGACCCATCCCGCCCGCCGTGGCCCAGAACAGCTCGGCGTCCGGGCCGTCCGGCGTGAGGGTGCGGAGCGCGCCGTCGGCGGTGACCAGGTCCAGCGACAGCACGTGGTTACCGAAGCTGCCCTTGCTGTGATGGTTCTTACCGTGGACGTCGGCGCCGATCGCCCCGCCGATCGTCACCTGCCGGGTGCCCGGCAGGACAGGTACCCACAGCCCGTAGGGCAGGGCGCGACGCATCAACGTGTCGAGGCTGACCCCGCCGTCGACCACCGCGATCCCGCTGTCGGCGTCGATGGAGTGGATGGTGGCGAGGCCGGTCATGTCGAGCACGGTGCCGCCCGCGTTCTGCGCCGGATCACCGTAGGACCGGCCGAGACCGCGGGCGATGATCCCGCGTGGGCCTGCCGCCGCCACGGCCGCGCGAACATCATCGAGGGACCTGGGTTCGAGCACCTGCGCCGTGGTGGGCGCGGTGCGCCCCCATCCGCGCAGGCTCGCCGTTCCGGACATCGGGGTCAGGCTACTCCCCGTCGATATTGCGCTTGTGCCTCCACCCGCTGGAGATCCCACGCTCGCTCCCATGGCACCCAGGAGACCCATTCATCAGGCGACGTTGCAGCTCACCGCGGGCGCGGCCCCGGTCGCGGAGCTCGGCAAGATGCTCGGCCAGACCGGCGTGAACCTCGTGGAGGTGAAGCGCCGCTACGACGAGATGAGCGCTCCGCAGCGCGGCGACGTCGTGCCCACGGTCGTCACGGTGTTCGACGACCGGTCGTTCGCGCTCCAGCTCCGAACCCCGCCGACGTCGTTTCTCATCAGGCGCGCGCTCGGCCGAGACGGCTCCGCGCGCCCGGGACACGACGGCGCCGGCACGCTGACCCGGGACGAGCTGCGGGCGATCGCCGTCCGCAAGCTCCCGGACCTGAACACCGCAGACCTCGATGCGGCGATGCGCACCATCGCCGGCACGGCCCGCTCCTTGGGAGTGGACGTGGCGGACTGAAGGACTGGCGGCGACAGGTATCGGCACTATCCTCGCGAACGTGAGCACGACGCCCCCGGATCCGCCCGGAATCAGGATCTCCGACGCCGACCGGGAGCGAGCCGCCGCCCAGCTCCACAAGGCGCTCGCCGAGGGCCGCATCACCGTTTCCGAGCTGGAGGAGCGGCTGTCGGTGGTTTACGCGGCGCGGTACGAGGCCGATCTCCGTCCGCCACTGGCCGATCTGCCCGGCGCGCACCAGATCGCCGTCCCGGCGTCCGCCCTGCAGAGCGCACCGGACGCACCACCCCTGGTGCTGCGCACCGGCGCCTCCACCATCAAGAGACGCGGCGCCTGGGACGTCCCGCCGCGGCTGCGCCTGCAGAGCGCGATGGGCTCGGTCGTCCTCGACTTCTGCGAAACGCCCCTGCCGTACGACGTCATCGACATCGAGGTGGACCTCGGTGCGGGCTCCGCGCGGCTCCTCGTGCCGGACGAATCCACCGCCAACATCGACCGCGTCGTGGCCAGCATGGGCACCGTCAAGAGCAGCGTCCCCTCCACCCGTCGCCCCGGGGTTCCCCATTTCGTGGTGCACGGCCGCGCCGGGATGGGCTCGGTGTCGGTGCGCAGGCGCTACCACTTCGCCGGGCACTACTTCTGAGGCGGCTCCGCGTCCTACAGGCGTGCGAGCTCGGCCGTCAGGTCGTCCAGGCCGAGGCTCCCCAGAGACAGGGCGGCGGCATGCCACGCCTTGAGGTCGAAGTCCGCGCCGCGAGCCGTCATCGCGGCATCCCGCCCGGCAAGCCACGCCCGCTCGCCGAGCTTGTAGCTGATCGCCTGACCCGGCCAGCCCAGGTACCGGACGATCTCGCTGTCGAGGAACGGGCCGGGACGGCCGGAGTGGGCCCCGAAGAACTCCCGCGCCACCTCCGGTGTCCAGGTCGCCCCGGCGAGCAGCGGCGAGTCGGCGGGAACCTGCAGCCCGAGGTGCATACCGATGTCGATCACCACCCGGATCGCGCGCATCTGCTGCGCATCGAGATACCCGAGCCGCGCGCCGGGCGGCGTCAGGTAGCCCAGCTCGTCCATCAGCCGCTCGGAGTAGAGCGCCCAGCCCTCCGTGTTGCCGGACACCGAGCCGATCGAGGTCTGGTACGTCGAGAGCCGGTCCGCGAGGTGCGTCCACTGCGCGAGCTGCAGATGATGGCCCGGGACACCCTCGTGGTACCAGGTGCTGATCAGACCCCACAGCGGGAACCGGTGCTGCCCCAGCGTGGGCAGCCACGTCCGGCCGGGCCGGGAGAAGTCCAGCGACGGGCGCGTGTAGTACGGCGCCGCGGCGCTGCCCGACGGGGCGATCATCGCCTGGACGGTGCGAACCGGCGCGGCGATGTCGAAGTGCCCGCCGTCCAGCTCGTCCATCGCGGTGTCCATCATCTGCTGCAGCCAGGCGCGCACCTCGTCGACGCCGTCGACTGCCGCACCGTTCTCGTCGAGGTGACGCATCGCCATGACCGGGCCGGCGCCTGCCAGTACCGCTTCCGCCTCGCGGCGCATCTCCGCGTCCAGGCGGCGGAACTCGTCCCAGCCCCAGGCGTAGGCCTCGGCGAGGTCGAGGTCCGAGCCGGTGCTCAGCCGCGCTCCGACCCGGTAGCGCTCCGCGCCGACGCCGTCCGGCGTGCCCTGCGCCGCCGGCAGGTACTCCCTGGCGAGGAAATCGCGGAGCTCGGCGGCGGCAGCCGTGGCGGCGCCTGCTGCGTCGTCCAGCGCGTCGCGCACGGTCGGTCCGGTGACGTCGGGGGCCTTCGTGACGAACGCCTGGAACCAGGAGCCGCCCGCGTCCGTGAGCCAGGCGTCGAGCTGGCCGACCACCGTCTCGACCTGCCGCGGCGCGGCGTGCAACCCGCGGCGGGATCCCTCGGTGAGTGATGCGACGTAGCCCGAGTAGGCCTGGGGCAGCTTCGCCATCCGGCGCGCCACCACCGCCCAGTCGTCGGACGTTTCCGTCGGCATCAGGTCGAACAGCTGCCGTACCTGCTGGTGCGGGCCGAAGATGTTGCGCAGCGCGCGCAGGTGCTCGCCCGTCTCGCTCACTGCGAGCTGGGCCTCCAGGCGCTCCCGCAGCAGGCGGGCGCAGCGTCGATCGTCGTCGTCGGCCACCACAGCGCTGGGAAGGGCGGCGAGCACGCCCCGCGCGAGCTCGTCGGCCGCACTCTGGCCGTCCGGGGAGAGGTCGGGGACGCGGTCGTCGCCGGGGTGGGTACCCAGCGTGGTCGCGACCCTGGTGTCGAGGTCGGCGAGGCGGCGGACGTAGTCGTCGGCGAGGGCGCGTACCCCGGTCGGGGCGTCGGCATCGGTCACGGTGGTCACCCGATGATCGTGCCGGGCCGGCCAGGGTCTCGCATCCGCGCCCGTCCGCGGCATCGGCGGGCCGATGGCGGTCACCGGCCGATCCCGCCCGGCCGATACCCTGCTGTGGTGACCGCGACCCGCCCCGCACCGGCGCAGCTCGGCCTGGTCGCGCAGCTGAGCAGGTTCGTCGCGATCGGCGTGCTGTCGGCCCTCGTCGACTTCGGCTCCTATCAGGGGCTGCTCGCGCTGGGCACCTGGGTGCACGCCGCGAAGGCCGTCAGCTTCATCCTCGGCACCACCACCGCGTACCTGCTGAACCGGCGCTTCACGTTCACGGTCGACGGTGCCGGCCGGGCCCGGTTCGCCGGCTTCGTACTGCTCTACGGCACGACGTTCGCGCTGAACATCGGCGTGAACGCCCTCATGCTCGCCGTGCTGCCGGGTATCCCGATGCGGGTCAGCCTGGCCTGGGTGATCGCCCAGGGCGCCGCCACCACCATCAACTTCGTCATGCTCCGTACGGTCGTCTTCCGCCGCTGACCGCACGTCCCACGGTTCCGATCCGACGGCTGGGCGCTGCCGGACCGGTCGTGGGTCAGCTGCGGCCGAGCCCGATCCACGCGAACCCGGCGCGGCGGAGCACGTCGGGGTCGAGCAGGTTACGGGTGTCGATCACCACGGGCGCGCCGACCACACCGCTGAGTGCGGTCCAGTCCAGCGACCGGAACTGGGGCCACTCGGTGAGCACGACTAGCGCAACCGCGTCCTTGGCCGCGTCCAGCGCGTCGTCGACGACGGTGATCCCGTCGGTCACACCCGGGACGTCCTGCTGGCAGGCCGGGTCGTAACCGGTCAGCTCGGCGCCCTCCGCGCGGAGCAGCGCCGCGACGGCGAGCGCGGGTGAGTCGCGCAGGTCGTCCGTTCCGGCCTTGAACGTGAGCCCGAGCAGCCCGATCCGCTGCCCGGCGAGCGAGCCCCCGGCGGCGGCGCGGATCTTGTCGACCACCCGCACGCGCGTCGTCTCGTTGGTCCGCAGGCTCGCCCCGACCAGCTCGAAGTCCATCCCGGCCGCCGCAGCGATCTGCAGCAGGGCATGGGTGTCCTTCGGGAAGCACGAGCCTCCCCAACCGGGGCCGGGGGACAGGAAGGTCTGCCCGATCCGCCGGTCGTACCCCATGCCCTCGGTGACCTCGATCACATCAGCGCCCAGGCGTTCGCAGAGGTCGGCCAGCGCGTTGACGTAGGAGAGCTTCATCGCCAGGAAGCAGTTCGCCGCGTACTTGACCATCTCGGCGCTGGCTGCGTCGGTGAGCTGGGTGGGGGCGCCGAGCTTGGAGTACAGGGCAGCCACGCGCTCCGCGGCGTCCTGGGCGTCGCTGCCCACCACGATCCGGTCGGGGTGCAGGAAGTCGTGGACCGCGCTGCCCTCCCGGAGGAACTCCGGGTTGCTGACGACCGACACGTCGCGCCTGCCCAGCATCTTCCGGGTCGCCTCTGCCGTGCCGACCGGAACCGTCGACTTGTTGACCACGACGCAGTCCTTCGGCAGCAGGTGGCGCACCTCGTTCGCGACCGCCTGCACCGCAGCGAGGTCGGCGGCCCCGCCCTCGCCCATCGGCGTCGGGACGCAGAGGAACACCACCTCGACCGCGGGCTCGTTCGGCCGGACGATCGCCTGCCTGGCGCCGAGGACGAACTCGAGACGCCCCGCCGCGACGCCTTCGGAGACCAGCTCGGGCAACCCGGGTTCCAGGATGTCGATCTGGCCGTCGTTCAGGCGGTCGATCTTGTCGGGGTCGATGTCGGCGCACACCACGTGATGGCCCAACGAGGCCAGGCACGCGCCGGTGGTCAGTCCTACGTAACCGGTGCCGATGACGGCGAT
>JAODNO010000608.1 GCA_025465235.1 Pseudonocardia sp. | reverse complement strand
TCGTGCCTCGTGGCGGCCGGGCAGGCTGCCGGTCGCGAGGTGACCACGGTCGAGGGCCTCTCCGCGGAGGGGGAGCTGCACCCGGTGCAGCAGGCGTTCCTCGAGTGCGGCGCCGTGCAGTGCGGCTTCTGCACTCCGGGGCTGATCGTCTCCACCCACGATCTCCTCGAACGCAACTGGCGCCCGTCGGATCCCGAGATCCGCGAGGCGCTGGCCGGGAACCTCTGCCGGTGCACCGGCTACGAGAAGATCATGGACGCAGTCCGGCTCGCCGCCGCGACCACCTCGGGGGAGCGTGCGTCGTGAGCGCAGTGTCTCAGCGCTCCTTGGTCATCGAGGGCGCCCACGTCGTCACCGTCTCCGGCGCCGAGTTCCCGGGCGGCCACGTCGTCGTGGAGGACAACCGGATCACCGCGGTGGGCGCCGGGCCAGCACCCCACGTCGAGGGCGCCATGGTCGTCGACGGGCGGGGTTGCCTGCTCACGCCCGGCCTCGTCAACACCCACAACCACCTCTATCAGTGGGTCACCCGGGGGCTCGCCGTCGACTCGACGCTGTTCGAATGGCTCACCACGCTCTATTCGGTCTGGGCGGGCATCGACGAGCACGCCGTGCACACCGCCGCGAGCGCAGCGCTGGCCCAGCTCGCGCTCACGGGCTGCACCACCACCACCGACCACCACTACGTCTTCCCCCGGGAGGGCGGGGACGTGTTCGCCGCGGAGATCCGGGCCGCCCAGGACGTCGGACTGCGGTTCCACCCGTGCCGCGGCTCGATGGATCTCGGCCAGAGCGACGGTGGGCTCCCGCCTGACGACGTCGTGGAGGACCTCGACACGGTGCTCGCCGCCTCCGAAGCCGCCATCGACCGCTGGCACGACCCGTCACCAGGGGCGATGCTGCGGGTCGCGCTCGCGCCGTGCTCGCCGTTCAGCGTCACCGGAGAACTGATGCGCGAGTCGGCGGAGCTCGCGCGGCGGCGCGGCGTGATGCTGCACACCCATCTCGCCGAGACCGTCGACGAGGAGGCCTTCTGCCGCGAGCGGTTCGGCTGCTCGCCGCTGGAGTACGTCGAGCGGTTCGGCTGGACCGGCGAGGACGTCTGGTTCGCCCACGCCGTACACCTCGACGACGACGCCGTGAAAAAGATCGGGGCGACCGGCACCGGCGTGGCGCACTGCCCGTCGTCCAACGCACGGCTCGGGGCGGGCATCGCTCGCACCCGTGACCTGCGCGCCGCAGGTGCCCGCGTGGCGCTCGGCGTCGACGGGGCCGCGAGCAACGAGGCAGGGAGCCTGCTGGAGGAGGTGCGGCACGCACTGCTGTTCGCCCGTGCGGTGGGCGGGCCGCAGGCGCTGACCGTCCGCGACGCACTGGAGCTGGCCACCCTCGGCGGCGCAGGCGTGGTCGGGCGCACCGACGAGATCGGGTCGGTGGAGGTCGGCAAGCTGGCCGACATCGCGCTCTGGCGCATCGACGGTCTCGCCCACGCAGACATCGCCGACCCGGTGGCTGCGCTCGTGCTGGGGGCGCCGCCACCACTTCAGCTGCTGCTCGTGAACGGGCGCGCGGTCGTCGAGGGCGGTCGGGTCAGCACCGTCGACGAGGACGCGCTTGCGCGCGAGTGCACCGCGGTCCACCGCACACTCCTGGAGAAGGCCGGCTGAGCGAGATGACGTCCACGCAGAGGACCTCGGCGACGACCACCGCCACAACCACCGCAGGCCGCATCGGCGACAGTCCGCTGCGCCCTGACGGGGCGCTCAAGGTCACCGGCGAGTTCGCGTACGCGAGCGATCTGTGGCACGACGACATGGTCTGGGGTGTCACGCTGCGCAGCCCGCACCCGCACGCGCGGATCGTCTCGATCGACATCGGGGAGGCGCTCGCGGTGCCCGGCGTGTCCGCCGTGCTCACCGCGGCCGACATCCCGGGCAGCAACGCGGTCGGGCTCGAGCACCTCGACACGCCCGCGCTGGCGACCGGTGTCGTCCGCTACGAGGGCGAACCGGTGGCTCTGGTCGCGGCCGACCATCCTGAGACGGCCCGCCGCGCGGCGAAGAGGATCGTCGTTGAGTACGCGGTGCTGCCGGCGGTCACCGACCCCCGCCACGCGCTGGACGCCGATGCTCCCCTCGTCCACGAGAGCAGGCGGCACGACGGCGGTGGCAACCTGGTGCGAAAGATGCAGGTCCGCCGGGGCGACCCGGCGCCCACCGCGCCCGTCGTGGTGGCGCTGGACTTCGAGGTCGGCATGCAGGACCAGGCATTCCTCGGGCCCGAGTCCGGACTCGCCGTCCCCGCCGAGGACGGTGGCGTCGACCTCTACGTCGCGACCCAGTGGCTGCATGTCGACCAGCACCAGGTGTGCCGCGTGCTCGGGCTGCCGCCCGAGCAGGTGCGCCTGCACCTGGCCGGGGTCGGAGGCGCGTTCGGCGGCCGGGAGGACCTGTCGATGCACGTCCACGCCTGCCTGCTCGCCCTGCACACGGGGAAGCCGGTGAAGATGAGCTACTCCCGGGAGGAGTCGTTCTTCGGGCACGTGCACCGGCACCCGGCGTTCATGCGCTACGAGTTCGGCGCCGAGCGCGACGGCACCCTCGTCTATGCGAAGGCCGACATCCTCTTCGACGGCGGTGCCTACGCCTCGTCAACCGGGGCGGTGGTCGGCAACGGCGGCACGCTGGGCCTCGGTCCGTACCGGATCCCCCACGTGCACGTGGACTGCGCCGGCGTCTACACGAACAACCCGCCGTGCGGGGCGATGCGCGGCTTCGGCTGCGTGCAGGCCGCGTTCGCACACGAGGCGCTGATGGATTCACTGGCCGACGCCGTGGGAGTCGACCGGGTGGAGATCCGCGCCCGTAACGGCATGCGGGAGGGCGACCGGAACATCACCGGGCAGCTGATCGACTCGGCGGCGCCGGTCGCCGAGCTGGTGCGGATCGTGCGGGACATGCCGCTTCCGGCCGAACGCAGCCCCGACGAGGTCGACATCCGGGAGCTGCCCGGCGGTGTCTCGAACACGACCCACGGCGAGGGTGTCGTGCGCGGGATCGGCTACGCGGTCACCTACAAGAACGTCGGGTTCTCCGAGGGCTTCGACGACCACTCCACCGCGCGGGTACGGCTGGAGATCACCGGTGGCGAGCCCGTCGCCACGGTGCACACCGCTGCGGCGGAGGTCGGGCAGGGCCTGATCACCGTCGAGCAGCAGATCTGTCGTACCGAGCTCGGCGTCGAGCGGGTGGTGGTGCACCCCAAGGACACGGCCGTCGGTTCCGCCGGCTCGACCTCGGCGTCCCGGCAGACCTACGTGACCGGCGGCGCGGTCAAGGCGGCATGCGAGGCCGTCCGCGCCGCCGTGCTGACCCGGGCCGCGGCCCTGCTCGAGCGGTCCCGCGAGAGTCTCGGACTGGACGGCGACAAGATCGTCGACACGAGCGGCGAGGTGCTTGCAGGCCTGGCCGACGTGCTCGGCGAGGACGCCGTGGAGGAGACCGTCGAGTGGCGGCACCGCCCGACGCGGGCGATCGACCCGGAAACGGGCCAGGGGGACGCCCACGTGCAGTACGCGTTCTCGGCGCACCGCGCGGTCGTCGACGTGGACGTCGAGCTGGGGCTGGTGAAGGTGGTCGCGCTGGACACCGCGCAGGACGTCGGCAGGGCCATCAACCCGGACGCCGTGATCGGCCAGATCCAGGGCGGCAGCGCGCAGGGGATGGGGTTGGCGCTGATGGAAGAGGTCGTCGTGACGGGCGGCAAGGTGCTCAACCCATCGTTCACCGACTACCTCATCCCGACGATCCTCGACATGCCGCCCATGCGGATCAAGGTGCTGGAGTATGCCGACCCGCACGCCCCTTACGGTGTCCGTGGTGTCGGTGAGCCTCCGACGATCTCCAGCGGTCCCGCCGTCGCGGCCGCTGTCCGGGCAGCCACCGGGAAGGCGCTGCTTCGCGTTCCTGTTCGGCCCGAGCACATCACCGGCGCCTGACGGCGCCCGTGCGCGGATTCGGGTGCCGGAGCACTCGTATCCGCGCACGAGCACGACGAAGGAGTGCAAGGGGATGCCACTGATGTTCCTGAACGGCACCGCAATGTCCGACGGCGCAGACCACCACCTGGTCGGCGGGGCGCCGCCGATCGCCCGCACGACCACCGCGCCGCGCTACCGCTTCCACGCCGTGGACGGGCGCTACCCCGCCCTGGAGGACGTCGGAGACGGGGGAGTGGCGGTGCAGGGCGAGGTCTACGACCTGTCCTACGAGCAGCTGCGGGAGGTGCTGCTGCCCGGGGAGCCCGACGGCCTGGAGCTCGGCGTGATCGAGCTGGCCGACGGCAGCGGGTCGCTGGCGATGGTGCTGCGCCGGGAGTACGCGCAGCTCCCGCCGCTGACCGACATCTCGCAGCAGGCGAGCTGGCGCACCTACCAGGAGCAGGCGTGATCCTCATCCGGGCGCAGCGCGCCGTGGTCGACGGAGTCGAGCAGTCGGCCGCGGTGCTGGTGCACGGCGAGCGCATCGAGGCCGTGCTGCCGTTCGACGCCTCGATCGATGCGCGGGAGGTGGTGCTCGCCCGCGACGAGGTGCTGCTCCCCGGTCTCGTCGACACCCACGTGCACGTGAACGAGCCCGGTCGCACCGAGTGGGAGGGCTTTGCCTCGGCCACCCGCGCCGCCGCGGCCGGTGGGGTCACGACGATCGTGGACATGCCGCTGAACGCGCTGCCACCGACCGTCGACGTGGCCGCGCTGGAGATCAAGCGCAAGGCGGCGGACGGGCAGTGCCGCATCGACGTCGGCTTCTGGGGCGGCGCGGTGCCGGGCAACGCGGGCGAGCTGCGCGCGCTGCACGATGCCGGGGCGTTCGGCGTCAAGTGCTTCCTGCTCGACAGCGGCGTCCCGGAGTTCCCGCCGCTGGTGGGGGAGGACCTGGCCGTGGCGCTGCGGGAGGTCGCGGGGTTCGGCGGGCTGATGATCGTCCATGCCGAGGACGGCACCCTGATCCGTCCTGCGACTGGCCGCCGCTACGCCGACTTCGTGGCGTCGCGCCCGCGGGCCGCCGAGGACAACGCGATCGCCACCCTGCTGCGGGCGGCGCGCGACACCGGTGCCCGGCTGCATGTGGTGCACCTGTCCTCGGCCGACGCGTTGCCGCAGCTCGCTGCCGCGCGCGCCGAGGGCATCGACGTCACCGTGGAGACGTGCCCGCATTACCTCGCCCTGACCGCCGAGGAGGTGCCCGACGGCGACCCCCGCTTCAAGTGCGGCCCGCCCGTGCGTGAGGCCGGCAATCGGGACGCGTTGTGGCAGGGCCTCGCCGACGGGACGATCGACACGGTTGTCTCCGACCACTCGCCCTGCACCGCCGATCTCAAGCGCCTGGAGGCGGGCGACTTCGGCGAGGCGTGGGGCGGGATCGCGTCGCTGCAGCTCGGGCTGCCCGTGGTGTGGTCCGAGGCGCGCCGCCGCGGACATGGGCTCGCGGACGTCGTCACGTGGATGGCCGAGCGGCCGGCTGCACTGGTCGGGTTGTCCCGGAAGGGCCGCATCGCTGCAGGTCAGGATGCGGATCTGACGGTGTTCGCCCCCGAGGCGACCTTCGTGGTCGGGCGGCTGCACCACAAGAACCCGATCACCCCCTATGCCGGGCGGGAGCTGCACGGCGAGGTCCGGAGCACCTGGCTCCGCGGCGAACCGGTCGAGGTGGAGGGCGACGGCCCACCCCGCGGCCGCCTCCTGAGCAGAAAGGACGTGTGATGACCGACTTCCGTCAGCTGCCCGACCTCGCCCTGCGCACGCTCGGCGGCGGCGTCGTGTGGGCCAACGACGAGGCGTTTGCCGCGCGCGAGAACCTGATCACCCCTGGACCCGCGGTGTTCGACCGGGCCACCTTCGGGCACAAGGGCAAGGTGTACGACGGCTGGGAGACCCGGCGCCGCCGCGAGCCGGGACACGACGAGGCGATCATCCGCCTGGGTGCCCCGGGGGTCGTCTCGGGCGTGGTGCTCGACACGTCCTGGTTCACCGGCAACTACCCGCCGGAGGCAGCGGTCGACGGGCTCGCGGTCGACGGCCACCCGACAGTCGCCGACCTCCTCACCGACGACGGCTGGGAGCCGCTGCTGCCGCGCACCGCGATCAAGGGCGACACGGAGAACGTGTTCGCGGTGACGAGCGATCGGCGCGTCACGCACGTGCGTCTGCGGATCCATCCGGACGGTGGCGTGGCGCGGCTCCGGGTGCATGGCGAGGCGCTGCCGGACCTGCGGCTGCTCGATGCGCTCGGCACCGTCGACCTCGCGGCGATCGAGAACGGTGGCAGGGTCGTCGGCTGCTCGAACCTCTTCTACAGCTCGCCCAACAACTTGTTGGTTCCCGGCCCACCCCGCTCGATGGGGGAGGGTTGGGAAACCGCCCGGCGCCGTGACGACGGCAACGACTGGGTGGAGGTCGCCCTCACCGGCGAGTCGGTGATCACGGTGGCGGAGGTCGACACGAGCTACTTCCTGCACAACGCGCCGGGCTCGGCCGCCTTGCGCGGACGCCGGGGCGACGGCGAGTGGTTCGACCTCGTGCCTCGCACGGCACTGCAGCCTGACACCCGCCACCGGTTCGCGCTCGCCGCGGACGCCGCCCGCCCGGCCACGCATGTCCGCCTGGACATCTTCCCGGACGGGGGCATGGGCCGGTTGAGGATGCACGGGCGGCTCACCCCGGAGGGACGGGCGGAACTCGACCGGCGGTGGAGCGGCGCCCGATGACGGTGCCTTCTCTGCACGCGACCCACGCCGCTCGCGTCATCCCTTCGACCGTTGGGATCTGCCCATGACCACCCGCTACGCCGTCAACTGCTCCATCCTGTTGACGGAGCTGCCGCTCCTGGAGCGGCCGGCTGCCGCCCGCGCCGCCGGGTTCGACGCCGTCGAGTTCAACGAGCCCGGCACCGGCAAGATCCCGTTCGACCAGCACCTCGAGGCCCTCGCCCGCGTCGGCTACACCGGCTGGGTCGGCCTCGAGTACGTGCCGTCCAGCGAGCGGGCCTTCGACTGGCTTTCCCGATGAGCGAGCGTGCGAGCGAACCAGTGTCACAGCGCGCGGGGGAGGGGGCCGGTCCCGCGGACAGGGCCAAGGTCGCCGTGATCGGCCTCGGCATCATGGGGGGCCCGATGGCCGCCAACCTGGTGGCCGCCGGTTACGACGTGATCGGCTTCAACCGGTCGCGTCCCGCGGTCGACAGGTTGGTGGAACTCGGCGGGCGGGCGGCGGAGAGCGCCGCCGAGGCCGTCCGCGATGCCGACGTGGTGATCACGATGGTGCCGGACAGCCCCGATGTCGAGGCGCTGGCGCTGGGCGAGGACGGGATCTACGCCAACGCCGAGCCGGGCCAGCTGCACATCGACTGCTCCACCATCCGCCCCGACGTGGCCCGCCGCATCGCGGCGGCCGGGGCCGAGCGCGGCATCCGGGTGGTGGACGCCCCGGTCAGCGGCGGCGAGTCGGGTGCGGTCGAGGGCACGTTGTCGATCATGGTGGGCGGCGAGCCCGCCGACGTCGAGGCGGCACGGCCCTATCTGGACGTGGTGGGGGCCACCGTCGTCCACGTCGGGCCGCCGGGTGCGGGGCAGACCGTCAAGGCTGCGAACCAGCTCATCGTGGCCGGGAACATTCAGCTCGTCGCCGAGGCGTTGGTGTTCCTGGAGGCGCACGGCGTGGACACCGAGCCCGCCATGGCCGTGCTCGCCGGCGGGCTCGCCGGCAGCACTGTGCTGAACAGCAAGGCCGCCGGCATGCGGTCGCGCGAGTTCACCCCGGGCTTCCGGGTCGACCTGCACCACAAGGACATGGGCATCGTCACGGCGGCCGCGCGCGAGGCAGGCGTCGTGATCCCGCTCGGCGCGCATGTGGCCCAGTTGGTCGGCGCCCTGCGCGCGCAGGGTCACGGCGGGCTCGACCACAGCGCGCTGCTGCTGCTGGTCGAGCAGCTGTCCGGGCGGGCCGGGACGGGAGACTGACCCGATCAGGAGCGCCCGGCGGTCAGCACGCCGATCGAGTCGGCCGACAGCACCCGTTCGATGCCCAGCACGGCAGCGCCTGCGAGGCCCCCGTACTCGCCCAGGACGCTGTTGGTCAGCACGAGGTTGCGGGTGGCCAGCGGTAACGCCCGCTGGTAGACGACGCTGCGCACGCCGGCGAGCAGCTCGTCGCTCGCTGCCGTGAGGGACCCGCCGATCGTCACCCGCGCCGGGTTGTAGAAGTGCACGAGCGTGGCCACGAGCTCACCGATCAGCCCGGCGGCCTCGCGGACCAGACCGAGCGCGACCGGGTCGCCGCGGCCCACCAGCGCGCGGACGTCGGCGATCGACACATCCCCCTGCCCGCCCCGGCCCATGCTGCCGTGCGCCACAGCCAGCCTGCGCGCGATGGCCCCCGCCGACGCCACGGCCTCGATGCAGCCGACGTTGCCGCAGACGCACGCGTCGTCGGGCGCCCCGCGCACCCGCACATGCCCGATATCGCCCGCGGCGCCGTCGGCGCCGTGGTGCAGCACCCCCTCCCGCGTGATCAACCCGCCGCCGATGCCCGTGCCGACCTTGACGAACAGCAGCGGAACCTGGTCGGCGGGCAGCGCGCGGGCCTCGCCGAGCGCGCGCAGGTTGACGTCGTTCTCCAGGACCGCGGGACACCGATACGTCTGCTGCAGCCGGGCTGTGACGGGATAGGCGTGCCACCCGGGCATGATCGGTGGCCGTACCGGGACGCCGAGCTGGCCGTCCACCGGGCCCGGCAGCCCGATGACGACCGCGCGCACGGGGACGTCGTCCGGGGCCTGGCCGAGCAGCGCCGTGAGGTGTGACTCGACGGTGCGCAGCACGACCTCCGGTCCATCGGTCACGTCGAGGTCAACGTGCGTGTGGCCCAGCACGCGCTGGCTGAGGTCGACGACGGCCAGGTGCGCGCCGCTCGCGCCGATGTCGGCCAACAGGACTTGCCCGCCCCGCGGGGACAGCGCCAGCCGGTCGGCCGGACGGCCTCGCCCCGCCGTGGGCCGCGTGCCATCCAGCCGGAGCACCCCGCGAGCGAGCAGCTCGTCGACGGCGGTGCTCACGGTGGTGCGGGCGAGGCCCGCGGCGGGCACCAGGTCGGCCTTGCTCACCGCGGTGCCGGAGGCGACCAGCCGGGCCACTGTGCTGAGGGTGACGGTGGCCTCGATGCGGCCGGAGAGCGCGGGCGCGCTCAGGCGCAGCGGCGGCAGCAGTGGCAGCGGGCGCGGCAGAAGCATCACAGTCCGATTTCGTCGGAAAAACAGCGCAAAGACGCATTATTCGGTCGTTGTACGGCACTGGTCAATGCTCCTACGGTTCCCCCGCGGGTAACCACGTCGAGGTGGGGGAATGACAGCCAGGATGGCGGAGGAACCGCTGCTGACGATGCGCGGGATCGTCAAGCAGTTCCCGGGCGTACGCGCCCTGGACGGAGTGGACCTCGACGTGGCCGCCGGGGAGGTGCACTGCCTCCTCGGTCAGAACGGGGCCGGCAAGTCGACCTTGATCAAGGTGCTCGCCGGTGCGCATCGGCCGGACACCGGGGGGATCGTGTGGGCAGGTGAGCCTGTCTCGTTCGGCTCCCCGCACGCCGCGGACGCGGCCGGGATCGCCACCATCTATCAGGAGCTGGACCTGGTGCCCGGGCTCAGCGTGGCCGAGAACGTGGTGCTCGGCCACGAGCCCGCCCGCCTGGGCTTCACCCGCCCGCGCGACGCCGAGAAGGTGACCAGGGCGCTGCTGCGCCGCCTCGGCCATCCCGAGATCCGGCCAGGTCGCGAGCTGGGGCGCCTCTCGGCGGCGGGCCAGCAGGTGGTGAGCATGGCCCGTGCGCTCGCC
>JAODNO010000065.1 GCA_025465235.1 Pseudonocardia sp. | reverse complement strand
CGCGAGCGCGCGCAGTTGCAGGCGGCCACGGACGCGGCACAGGCCGGCGGGCGTGCGCACGGCGTGGCCTCGGCCGAGGCGGCCGCGCTCGCCGAGCCCGGGTGCCGGTGCGTCCTCGCGCTCGTCGTCCGGTCCGACCGCACCGGGTTGGGGGCGGTGATGACGCGGCCCCGCGTGCGGGCCGTGGAGGCCGCGCCGCCGGGCACCGCGGATCGCGAGCTCGCGCTGGCGCCGCTGCTTCCGGATCAGACGGTGCGGGCCGACCCGCTGCCCGACGACGGCCCGGTACCGCCGTCGTGACGTGTCCCCTGATCAGGGCAATTAGGGGATACCCCCGGATGGACTCGGTGGGGATCCTGATGTTTGTCTCAGCGTCGGCCTGGCACGGTGGGCGAATGACGACGAACGGGGGGGCCGGGCATGCGCCCGGCGGCACGACGTGGGCGGGTGAGACGGCCGTCGTCACGTGCGTGGTAGCCGCAGTCCTGCCGCTGGGTCTCCTGCACGTCAACGGCATCGGGGTGCTCGACCCGCTGGAGCGGACGATCAGCGACTACGTGTTCCTCACGGGCGGGTACGCGCTTCTGGGGATCGCCGCTGTCGCCCTGGCCGTCGCGACCCTCGTGCTCGCGAGCGGCCTGCGCCGTGCCGCGCTGCCAGACCCGGGACCGCCCACCGCGCTGTTGGTGAGCGCGGCCGCGGCACTGGTGCTCGTGGCGGCCTTCCCGACGCACCATCCCGGCACCACCCCCGGCCTGGTCTCCACCGTGCACCGCGCGGCAGGCGGCTGGGTCTTCGTGGTGGTGCCGCTGGCCGGCTGGATGGTGGCCCGTCGGGCCCGGAGCACGGTAGCCTGGGCGGCCGCGGCACCCACGCTGACGTGGTCTGCGGGCGGCGCTGGAGCGGTCAGTGCCTTCTTCCTCGTGAGTCATCTCCCGATCGTTATCGGCGGTTCACCCGGATTTCCCCTGCTCGGAGGGGTTCAACGTGTTCTCTACTCCCTAGTGATGCTGGTGTTGGTTGCTACCGCCCGGGCTACCCGGCTGGCGGTGGAGCGCGCTCCGATCCCGGCGGCGGTCCCGGCCGCCGTCGAGCTCAGGGGTGCGACGTGATCCACCTCCTCACCGGTTCCGGCATCGCGATCGCGCTCGCCATGCTCGGCGCCGTCTGCTTCGCCGGAGCCGCCGTCCTGCAGCACGGGGCCGTCACCGCCGAGTCCGCTGGGGCTGCAGGCGAGCACGCGGGCAAGGCCCTGTCGTTGCGCGGGCTGCGCGCGGTGACCCGGCGCCCGGGCTGGCTCGCCGGCCTGGCGCTGGCGGGGGGTGGATCCACATTGCACGCCATCGCGCTGGTGCTGGCCCCGCTGTCCGTGGTCCAGCCGGTCGGCGTGCTGGCGGTCCCCATCGCGGTGCTCCTCACCGCCGTCCAGCGGGGCCGGCGCCCGGGAGGCGGGGTGTTCGTCGGCGTGCTCCTCAGCGTCGGGGGTGTCGCCGTGTTCGTCGCCACCGCCGCGAGCACCGCGGTCAGCACGCCCCCGCCCGACCAGGCCACCCTGTTCGCGAGCCTCGTCGTAGCCGCGATCGTGCTCCTGCTGGCCGGGATCGGCCTCGCTCGTTCCGGTTGGATCCGGTGCGTGGCCTGCGCCATGGCGGGCGCTGCGGCGTTCGGACTGGTGTCAGCGCTGGTGCGGGCCGTGTCCCAGTCGGTCGCGTCCGGCGACGTCGGGCCGCTGGCGCCCCCCGTCCTCGCCGCTGTGGCCGGCATCGGAGCTGCCGTGCTCGTCGGCGGCTGGCTCGTGCAGCAGGCGTTCGCCTCCGGGCCGCCGGAGGTGGTCATCGCCTGCCTGACCGTGGTCGACCCGATCGTGGCCGTGCTCCTCGGGGCGGTGCTGCTCGGCGAGGGCGCTGCCACGCCCGCAGGGACGTGGCTGTTGCTCGTCACCGCCGCCTTCACCGCGGCGGCAGGTGTCGTCGCGCTGGCCCGGCACCATCCCGACGCCGTCTCCGCCCGCAGGGCGCGGCTCGGCCGCGGCGCAGCCGACAGCCCCCTGCCGGACCCTTCCCCTACCCCGGCCGCTCACGCGCGGTTGGTGCAGTCTCTGTACCGCCGGTGATCCCCAGCGCCGGTTCCCTCCCTCAACGCTGTACAGACCTGAGAGGACCTCTCCCGTGAAGCCTCTGCCCGTCAAACCGCTGCGGGTCCTGATCGGCGCCGAGACGTACCCGCCCGACGTCAACGGCGCGGCGCGCTTCGCCGAGCGGCTCGCCACCGGTCTGGCCGGGCGCGGCCACGATGTGCACGTCGTGGCCCCGTCGCCGACCGGACCACGGACGCGCGAGGTCCGTGACGGCGTGACCGTGCACGGGGTCCGCTCCCACAGTTACTTCATGCACTCCGACTTCCAGGTCTGCATGCCGTGGGAAGCCGGGCCGGACACCGCGGCCCTGATGGAGGAGATCGACCCGGACGTCGTCCACACCCAGGCGCACATGGTCGTGGGCCGCGGCGTCGTGAAGGCCGCGTACCGCAGCGGGCGGCCCCTCGTGGCGACCAACCACCTCATGCCCGAGAACCTCATCGCCTACTCGCCGATCCCGCAGGTCCTGCAGCGTGCCTTCTACACGCTGGCCTGGAAGGACCTCGGGCGCGTCTTCGGCCGGGCGAACGTGGTCACCGCGCCCACGCCGCGCGCCGTGGAGCTGCTCGTGCGCCACGCCGGGCTCGTCGACGCGATCCCGGTGTCCTGCGGCATCGACGCCGCCCGTTACCGTGCCGCCCCGCAGGTCCCCGGCGTCGTTCCGACCGTGCTGTTCGTGGGTCGGCTGGACCAGGAGAAGCGCGTCGACGAGCTGATCAGGGCGTTCGCGGCACTGCCCCCGCAACTGCCGGCGGAGCTGGAGATCGTCGGCGACGGCGCGCGGCGGGCGGACTGGAAGGGCCTGGCCGCCGCTCTCGGGATCGCCGAGCGCGTGCGCTT
>JAODNO010000555.1 GCA_025465235.1 Pseudonocardia sp. | reverse complement strand
GGCGAGCGGCAAGGCCCACCTAGGATCGACGCACCGGGCTTCACGGACGACCGTTGCGGGTGGTGAGGTGGGCACGTCCAACGGGATCGAACCCGAGGCCGCGCCGACTGCCGGTGGCGGATCTTGGCGCAGCGGTCTCGGCCCGCCGTCGTCGGAGGGTCTGATCGATCCGGGCCTGCGCTACTTCCTCGCCGTGGCCCATGCCGGCTCGATCGCGGAGGCCTCTGAGCAGCTGCACGTGTCAGGTTCGGCGATCAGCCGGCAGATCGCGAGGCTCGAGAACGAGATCGGCGTGCCCTTGTTCGAGCGGCATCCTCGCGGCATGGTGCTGAGCGAAGCAGGCGCCGGGCTCGCGGGTTTCGTCCGGCGCACCATGGTGGACATCGAGCAGGTGGTCGGCGAGATCCGGCGGTCGCGGGGTGGCCGCCGCGCCCAGGTCCGGCTCGCCGCGGCGGAGGGCTTCGCCTGGGACCTGCTGCCCGAAGCCATCGCGTCCTTCCGGCGTGACCAGCCCGAGGTCGACTTCAGCCTGCACGTCACCTCCTCGGCTGCGGCCACTGACCATGTGCGCGACGGCAAGTCCGACGTCGCGGTCACCTTCAGCCTGACCCCGATGAAGGACATCTGTGTGGAGCACTCCCAGCGGGAGTACGTGCATGCAGTGGTCAACGCCCAGCACCCGATCGCCGAGCGGTCCACGGTGTCGCTCGCCGAGTTGCTGCCCTACGCGCTGGCGATCGTCGACGAGGGCACCACGGTGCGGCAGCTGTTCGACGTCTGTTGCAGTGCTGAACAGCTGAACTTCCAGCCTGTCTTCGAGACCGACTACTGCGGCGCCCTCTACACGTTCACCAAGTTCGCCGAGGCCGTGACACTCACCGGCTACCTGCCGGTGCGCAGGCGCCTCGCGGTCGATGGACTGGTGGCGATCCCGCTCTCGGACCAGGGTATGCACCGGCGGTACCTGCAGATCCAGTCGATGGCGGGCCGCACGTTGCCGCACGCGGCCAGGGATTTCGTCACGCACCTGATCCAGCGCGTGCAGGCCCCCTGAGCCACCGTCCGTCGGTTTGCCCTTGCGGCAACGGCGCCTTGCCCAGATGGAGATGGTCATCGGGCCCGGCCGCTGCCTACTCTTCGCCGATACGTCGCATCAGTGGATGCGCGTCGCCGACGACCGTCTTCCCGACATTGTCGACCGGCCCGCCATGCCCGGAGGGAACAGCGAATGACCCGCGGCGAAGTCATCCAGCAGTCGACGTCGTACGTCGATTCGGGCGCATTTCTCGACGATCTGAGAAGGCGGGTGGCGCTGCGCACGGAGAGCCAGGACCACAACTCACTCCCGGTACTGCAGCGCTACCTTTCCGACGAGATGTCGTCCGCTCTCGAACGGCTTGGAGCCGCCTGCACCATCGTCGAGAACCCGGTGCCCAGCGGTGGTCCGTTCCTGATCGGGCACCGGCACGAGGATGACTCCCTGCCGACCGTGCTGGTCTACGGGCACGGTGACGTCGTGCTCGGCCAGGAGGAACGCTGGCGAAGCGGACTCTCCCCGTGGGAGATCGTCATCGAGGGTGACCGCTGGTACGGGCGGGGAACCGCCGACAACAAGGGTCAGCACACCATCAACATTGCCGCACTCGAGCACGTCATGGCAGCCAGGGGTGGACGGCTGGGTTTCAACCTCAAGGTGCTGATCGAGACCGGCGAGGAGTCGGGCTCGCCCGGCCTGCGCGAGATGTGCGAGCAGCGGGCCGACGAGCTCGCCGCCGACCTGTTGCTGGCCTCCGACGGTCCCCGGCTGGCAGCGGACCGCCCCACGGTGTTCCTCGGTTCCCGGGGCCAGGTCGCGTTCACGCTCAGCCTGAACCTGCGCGACGGCAGCCACCACTCCGGCAACTGGGGTGGCCTGTTGCGCAACCCGGCGACGGTGCTTGCCAACGCGTTGGCCAGCATGGTCGACGGGCGCGGGGTCATCACCGTCGCCGGACTTCGCGCACCGGAGATCCCGAGCGCGGTGCGCGAGGCGTTGTCGGACGTCTCGCCGGGTGGCGGCCCGACCGATCCGGATATCGACGACGGCTGGGGCGAGCCGGGGCTGACCCCGGCCGAACGCGTGATGGCCGGCAACGCCCTCGAGGTGCTGGCGTTCGTCTCCGGAACGCCGGACGCACCGGTCAACGCGATCCCGGCGACGGCAAGGGCACACTGCCAGCTGCGGTTCGTCGTGGGCACCCCATGGCAGGACCTGGGCCGGATCGTGCGCGAGCACCTCGACACGCGCGGCTACCCGATGGTCGATGTGCAGGTGGACAGCACCATGGCGGCCACCCGGCTGAGCCCCGACGACCCGTGGGTGCGGTGGACGGTCGCGTCGATCGAGCGGAGCACGCAGAAGGTGCCCGTCGTGCTGCCCAACCTGGGCGGATCGCTGCCCAACGACGTCTTCGCCGAGGTCATCGGCATGCCCACCGTGTGGGTTCCCCACTCCTATCCCGCCTGTGCTCAGCACGGGCCCGACGAGCACCTGCTCGGTTCGGTGGCCCGCGAAGGCATGCAGATGATGTCCGGGCTCTTCTGGGATCTGGGCGAGCTGGGTAGCACCCGGCCGGGCCCTGCACCCGCGGCAGCGGAGTAGCGCCCGATGGCCACCTCCGCCGCAGCAAGGCGGCGGGCCGCAAGCCCGCGTTGTCGCTCTCGATCACGCTGATGGTGGTCGGCACGTTGCTGATCACCGTCATGCCGTCGTACGAGGCGATCGGAATCATCGCTCCCATCGGGATCCTGCTGGCGAGGCTGCTGCCCTGGGGCTTCCGCATCCCGTTCGCCATCGGTCTCCTCGTCGGACCGATCAGCTACTACGCCATCAGATCGCTGGACCTTCCGGCATCGACCGGCTTTGCGGCCGCGCTCGTGAGTGGGATCGCCCTGCTCGTCGCCACCCCACTTGCGGGCCACCTGTCGGATCAGTTCGGCCAGATCAGGCTCATGATCCCGGCTGCGGGCCTCATCCTGGTGCTGATCTACCCGCTCTTCGCGCTGCTGGTCGCCTTCCCCGGCCTCGGCGTCATGCTGGGCATGATGCCACCGGTTTGGCGGCGGGCTACAACATCGGGGGGGCCGTCTTCGGCGGGTTCACGCCGTTGATCCCCACATGGCTGATCAGCAGCACCGGCAGCGACCTCGCGCCGAGCCTCGGGGTGATGATCACGGCGGTGGTCAGCCTGACCAGCATGGCAGTGATCTGGAAGAAGATCGGGCTGAGGTGACAG
>JAODNO010000541.1 GCA_025465235.1 Pseudonocardia sp. | reverse complement strand
GGCGGCGGGTATGGCGACCACGTCGCGTTCATGCTCGACCAGTGCCACAACATCGAGACGAAGATCCCGGCGATCATCCGCTCGGTGATGAACGTGCAGGAGGCCACGGCGAAGGCGCTGCTCGTCGACGCGGCGGCTCTGGGGTCGGCGCAGCGTTGCGGTGACGTGCTCGGAGCCAACGCCGTGCTGATGGACGCCTACAACTCCGACGTGCGGCCGCTGCTCGCCAGGCTGCGCGAGGACTCCGGTCTGGAGCCCGACCCGATCGCCGCCTACCACCGCTCCGGTTACCAGCAGCAGATCGAGCGCGAGCGGGTCGGCGGCCGACAGGCCGGTTGGGGCGCCTGACCGCCATCGCACACCCTCCGCCCAGCCCCCTCCCACCCCGCTGGAGAGCAGACGATGACCCACCCGGCAGTCCAGGTGCTCCTCGCCAGGAGCATCCGGCTCGGCGCCGACCCGCGCAACACCAACTACGCGGGTGGCAACACCTCCGCCAAGGGCACGGCGGAGGACCCGGTCACCGCCCGGCCCGTCGACCTGATGTGGGTGAAGGGATCCGGCGGAGACCTCGGCACCCTCACCGAACCGGGGCTAGCGGTGCTCCGGCTGGACCGGGTGCGCGCCCTTGTCGACGTCTACCTCGGTGTCGATCGCGAGGACGAGATGGTCCCCGCCTTCGACTTCTGCGCCCACGGCAGGGGTGGGGCGGCACCGTCGATCGACACTGCGATGCACGGGCTCGTCGAGGCCGACCACGTCGACCACCTGCACCCGGACTCCGGGATCGCGATCGCCACCGCTGCCCACGGCGAGGGGCTCACGAAGGAGATCTTCGGCGACCGGGTCCTGTGGGTGCCGTGGCGACGCCCCGGCTTCCAGCTCGGTCTCGACATCGCCGCGGTGAAGCGGGCCAACCCGCAGGCCGTCGGCGTGATCCTCGGGGGACACGGCATCACCGCGTGGGGTGCAACGAGCGAGGAGTGCGAGGCCAACTCCCTCGACATCATCTCCACCGCCGCCCGCTACCTCACCGAGCGCGGGTCCGCGGAGCCCTTCGGCACGGTGCGGCCCGGGTACGAGCCGCTGCCGGAGGCGGAGCGCCGCGCGCGGGCTGCCGCGCTCGCCCCGGTGGTACGCGGGCTCGCCTCCACCGACCGCCGGCAGGTGGGCCACTTCACCGACAGCGACGCGGTGCTGGAGTTTCTCGCGCGGGAGAAGCTCCCGGCACTGGCGGCACTGGGCACCTCCTGCCCCGACCATTTCCTGCGCACGAAGGTCCGGCCGCTCGTGCTGGACCGGCCGGCGACGACCCCGCTCCACGAGGCGATCGCCCGCCTGCGGGAGCTGCACGCCGCCTACCGCGAGGACTACCGCGCCTACTACGAGCGGCACGCCACTCCCGACAGCCCGGCGATGCGCGGGGCCGATCCCGCAATCGTGCTCGTTCCCGGTGTCGGCATGTTCAGCTTCGGGGCCAACAAGCAGACCGCCCGCGTGGCGGGGGAGTTCTACGTCAACGCGATCAATGTGATGCGCGGCGCCGAGGCCGTGTCGACCTACGCTCCGATCCCGGAGTCGGAGAAGTTTCGCATCGAGTACTGGTCCCTCGAGGAGGCCAAGCTCGCACGGATGCCGAAGCCGAAGCCGCTCGCCGGCCGGGTGGCGTTCGTGACCGGAGCGGGTTCCGGGATCGGTCGTGCCGTCGCCGAGCGGCTAGCGGGCGAGGGCGCGTGCGTAGTGGTCGCCGACCGCGATGCCGCCGCCGCCGCGACCGTGGCCGCCGAGTTGGGGAACGCCGACGTGGCGCTACCGGTGACGGTCGACGTCACCTCCACCGAGGCCGTTGCCGCCGCGGTCGACGCGGCCGTGCTGGCCTTCGGCGGGGTCGACCTCGTGGTCAACAACGCGGGGCTGTCGATCTCCAAGCCGCTGCTGGAGACGACCGACGCGGACTGGGACCTCCAGCACGATGTGATGGCCAAGGGCTCCTTTCTCGTGGCCAGGGCTGCCGCGCGGGCGATGATCGCGCAGGGCATGGGCGGCGACATCGTCTACATCGCCAGCAAGAACGGGGTGTTCGCCGGCCCGAACAACGTGGCCTACGGCGCCGCCAAGGCCGACCAGGCGCACCAGGTGCGGCTGCTCGCCGCGGAGCTCGGCGAGCACGGGATCAAGGTCAACGGGGTGAACCCGGACGGCGTCGTCCGCGGCTCGGGGATCTTCGCCGGTGGCTGGGGCGCGCAGCGCGCCGCGGTGTACGGCGTGCCGGAGGAGAAGCTCGGCGAGTTCTACGCGCAGCGGACCCTGCTCAAACGCGAGGTGCTGCCCGAGCACGTCGCCGCCGCGGTCTTTGTGCTCGTCGGAGCTGACCTGTCCCACACCACCGGCCTGCACATCCCCGTCGACGCGGGCGTCGCCGCGGCTTTCCTGCGCTGACGCGCCCGTGCGCGGATAAGAGTGCTGGAGCACTCGTATCCGCGCACCAACGTGTGCCCGAACCGGTGCAGCGGGGCCGGTGACGGGAGCCCGTGTCGTCGGTTACGGTCAGCCCTGACCGTTCACGGAGGTGTCATGGACGACAGCGCGCGCGTCGAAAAGGCTGCGCAGCAGGTGGTGGAGACCCACGACCCCCGTTCGGTGTCCACGCGGGAGTTCCTCGGGGCGTGCTTCGACGCGGGGCTCGCCTGGGTGCACTTCCCCGAGGGGCTGGGCGGGCTCGGTGTCTCACGCGGCCTGCAGGCCAAGGCGGACGCGATCCTGCAGGGAGCGGGCGCCCCCAACCCGTTCTTCCTCAACCCCATCGGGCACGGCATGGCGGCGCCCACCGTGCTCGAGCACGGGTCACCGGAGCTGGCCAGGGAGCTGCTGCGCCCGCTTGCTACGACCGAGCACATCTGGTGCCAGCTGTTCAGCGAGCCGGGCGCGGGCTCTGACCTCGCCGGCCTCGCGACCTCGGCCGTGCTCGACGGCGACGACTGGGTGGTTAACGGCCAGAAGGTGTGGACGAGCCTCGCGCATCGCGCCCGCTACGGGTTGCTGCTCGCCCGCAGCGACCCCGACCAGCCCAAGCACAGGGGCCTCACCTACTTCGTGCTCGACATGCGGGCTCCCGGCGTCGAGACCCGGCCACTGCGGCAGATCACCGGGCAGGCGGAGTTCAACGAGGTCTACCTGAACGATGCCCGCATCCCCGACACGCACCGGCTCGGCGCCGTCGGCAACGGGTGGCGCGTCGCGATGACCACGCTGATGAACGAGCGCTCGGCGATCGGAGGCTCGTCGTCGGTGCGCGGCGCAGGGGCGATCGCCGACGCCGTGCAGCTGTGGGCGCAGCGCCCGGACCGGCGCACCCCGGTGCTGCGCGACAAGCTCGCGGCGTTGTGGACCCGCGCCGAGGCGCAGCGGCTCACCGACGAGCGCGCCCGTCGCTCGGCGAGCACCGGCTCGCCCGGTCCGGAGGGTTCGATCGCGAAGCTCGTGTCGGCCGAGCTGAACCAGGACGTCTATGAGTTCTGCATGGAGCTCCTCGGTCCGGAGGCCACGCTCTACGGCGACTACTCGCTGCGCGACATCCAGAGGCACGAGGACTACCGAGGGCCTGTCCAACAGCGCTTCCTGAGGTCGCGGGCCAACACGATCGAGGGCGGGACGTCGGAGGTGCTCCGCAACATCCTGGGTGAGCGCATCCTCGGCCTGCCCGGCGACCTGCGCGCCGACGCAGGCAAGGCGTGGAAGGAGATCCCGCGTGGCTGAGACGACAGGGACGGCAGGGACGGAGTTCGTCTTCTCCCCTGAGCAGCAGGACCTGCGGCGGGCCGTGCGGCAGTTCTGCGACGAGCGCGTGGACGAGCCCACGGTGCGGCGGCTGATGGAGTCCGACGCGGGATACGACCCGGCCTTGTGGGCCCGGTTGGGCGGCGAGCTCGGCGTCCTCGGGCTCGCGGTGCCCGAGGAGCTCGGCGGGGCGGGGGGCGGGCTCGTCGACCAGGCCGTGGTGGCCGAGGAGTTCGGGGCGGCGCTCGTGCCCGGGCCGGTGCTCGGGACCGTCGCGCTCGCCGTGCCCGCGCTTGTGGCCCTCGGTGGCGACGAGGTGCTCCCGTCGCTCGTCGAGGGCACCAGGACGGGCGCGCTCGCGGTGCCCGACCATGGCGGCCGGTTCGACCCGGCGCTGGTGAGCGTCACGGAGTCGGGCGGAGCGCTCACCGGTGAGGCGACGCAGGTCGTCGACGGGGCGGCCGACGTACTGCTCGTCGCGGCACGCGCGGGCAGGGACTTGGGGTTCTACGTGGTGCAGGGCGGCGAGCGCCGGTCGCTCTCGACTCTGGACCGGACTCGGCGACAGGCCACCGTCCGGTTCTCCGCCACCCCCGCTCGGTTGGTGGCGTCGGGCGCCGACGCCGAGCGGGCGATCACGGCCGCGCTGCGCGTCGGCGGGGCGCTCCTGGCCGCCGAGCAGGTGGGCGGAGCGAAGCGGCTGCTCGACCTCACCGTCGCCTATGCGGGCACCCGGTTGCAGTTCGGCCGCCCGATCGGGTCGTTCCAGGCCGTCAAGCACCGGTGCGCCGACATGCTGGTACTCGTCGAGCACGCAAGGTCGACGGCCTACCACGCGGCGTGGGCGCTGCAGGACGGCACGGACGATCCCGATCTCGCCGTGAGCATCGCGCAGGCCACCTGCTCGGAGGCCTACCAGCGGGTGGCGGCCGACACCGTGCAGCTGCACGGCGGCATCGGCTTCACCTGGGAGCACTCGGCGCACCTCTACCTCAAGCGCGCAGTCACCGACGCCGCCCTGCTGGGCAGCGCCGCCGCGCACCGGGAACGGATCGCGGAGCTGGTGCTCGACACCGCCGTCGCATCGGGAACCCTCGTCGTCGCCACGGGCTGACGTCGTCGGTCGTGCGCGGATGTGAGTGCTCTGGCACTCGTATCCGCGCACGGGGTTTAGTCGGGCTCGGCGCCCTGGCATCCCTCGAGGTGCCGCGTGAGGGCCCGGACCAGGCCCTCCACGCTGAAGGCGATGACGCTCGCAGAGGCGCACCAGGGGCAGGTGCGGCTCATGCTCGGCGTGGGGGAGCTGTCCATCCAATGAACTTTACGGACCGGCCGCCCGCGGGGTCACGTGACGTAGGCGAGCGTCACACCGGCGCTCGGGACAGTGCGGCGCCGCATCGGCGCTGGCGAGGCACTCGTCGAGACGGTAACTCCGCTGCCCCCATGCGCGATGAGACGGCGTGCCCACCGTCACTCCAGACCGCGTCGCCGAGCCGGGTCCCTGCCTCACCACGGCGCCATGGGGTGGCCGGCTGATCAGCCTGCTGTTCACCGCGACCGTCCTGCTGTTCCTGCTCTGGCTGTTCGCGCTCTGAGGACGGCTACGGTGTGAGGCCGCCCACCGACAGACCGTGTGGACGTGGGCGGGTCGTAGTAAGTACCGGTGAACGTCACCACGCCCGCACGGGTGCCACTCGGGCGGGTGCTCGCCCTCGGCGGCCTGTCCTCGTTCGGTCCGCTCGCGCTCGACCTGAATCTGCCGGCCCTGCCGCAGCTAGCCGAGGACCTGCGGGTGCCGGTGGCATATGCGCAGCTGTCACTGTCGGTGTGCATGATCGGCCTGGCACTGGGCCAGCTGCTGGTCGGCCCGCTGGCCGACCGCGTGGGCAGGCGGCGCCCGCTCCTGATCGGCGTCGCATTGTTCGCGGTGACGGCGGGGCTGTGCGCGCTGGCCCCGTCGATCCAGGTACTGCTCGTCCTGCGGCTGCTCGGTGGGCTGGCGGGCGGCGCCGGGCTGGTGATCGCCAGGGCCATGGTGCGCGACCTCTACGGCGGCGCGGCGGCGGCGCGGGTGTTCGCGCTGCTCATGCTGGTCAGCGGCACGGCTCCGATCGTCGGTCCCGTGCTGGGCGGGCAGCTGCTGCGGGTGACCGACTGGCGCGGGGTGTTCGCTGTTCTTGCGCTGATCGGCGCGGTGCTGTTCGCGGCGGCGCTGACGCAGCGCGAGACGCTGCCGGCAGCGGATCGGCGCGCCGGTGGACTGCGAGCGACGGCTGTGGCCCTGGGCGACGTGCTCGTGGACCGGACGTTCCTGATGCCGGCGCTCGTACAGGGCCTGGGAATGTGCGCGATGTTCACCTACATCGCGATGGGCAGCTTCGTCCTGCAGGACGGTCGGGCGCTCGACGGGGCGCTGAACCCGCAGACCTACTCCGCCGTGTTCGCGCTGAACGGGCTCGGGATCGTGCTTGCCGGACGGGTGAGTGCCGCGGTCGTCGGCCGGGTCGGGCCGCGCCGGCTGCTCGGTGTGGGCGTGGTGCTCGCGCTCGTCGCCGCGCTGACGCTGCTCGCCGAGGCGCTCGCCTCGCGGTCGGTGTGGGCGCTGCTGGTGCCGTTGCTGGTGCTGGTGTCGTGCACCGGGCTGTTCATGCCGAACGCGACCGCGCTCGCGCTGGCCGGGCAGGGCGGCCGCGCCGGCACCGCCTCGGCGCTGCTCGGCCTGCTGCAGTTCACCTTCGCCGCGGCCGTGCCGCCGCTTGCGTCGCTCCGTGGGGTCACGGCGACCGTGATGGCCGTGACCATCCTCGCGACGGCGCTGGCCGCCGCGCTGGTGTTCCTCGCGGTGCTCAGGACCCGGGTGCCGGCCCCGGTGGACTGATCCCGTCCAATGCGTGGAGCCGCTCCCGCAGGTGTGCGTGCTGTGCCGTGTTC
Source organism: Pseudonocardia sp. (assembly GCA_025465235.1). Lineage (GTDB taxonomy): Bacteria > Actinomycetota > Actinomycetes > Mycobacteriales > Pseudonocardiaceae > Pseudonocardia. Next base: position 24,251 of record JAODNO010000541.1, on the reverse strand, counting down.
TGCGGCAGCGCGAGGGCGGCCGCATATGCGGCCCTGGCCTCGTCGGTCCGCGCGAGCCTGGCGAGCAGCTCGGCCCGGGCGGCGTGCCACAGGGCGTACTCCTCGAGCCCCGTCACCGCCTCGACCTCGGCGAGCCCCGCACCAGGTCCCTGCTGTTCGCCGACGGCCACCGCCCGGTTGAGCCGCACGACCGCCGTGTCCTGCACGCTCAGCAGCACGTCGTACCAGGACAGGACGGCGGACCAGTCCGTGTCGGGGTAGGACGGGGCGAGCGCGTGGCATGCCGCGATCGCCGCCTGCACGACATAGGGGTCGGGCCGGCCGGGGGATCGGCGCAGGCCCTCGCCGACCAGCACGACCCCCTCCTCCACGAGGCCGTGCCGCCACCGTCCGCGGTCCTGGTCGGCCAGCAGCACGGGAAGGCCGTCCCGGTCGTAGCGCGCGTCGCGGCGGGAGTCCTGCAACAGCTCCAGCGCCAGCAAACCCAGGACCGATGGTTCGCCCGGCATCAGCTCCCTCAGCAGCCGGGTGAGCCGCACGGCCTCGTCGACGAGCGCGGGCCGCAGCGGGTCGTCCCCGGCCGTTGCCGCGTATCCCTCGTTGAACAGCAGGTACACGGTGGCGACGACGCCGCGGAGCCGGTCGGGAAGCTCATGGTCCTCGGGCACGCGGTAGGGGATGGCGGCGCGGGCGATCTTCTGCTTCGCACGGGTGAGGCGCTTGTTCATGGTCGCTTCGGGCACGAGCAGTGCGCGTGCCACCTCCGCAGTGGTGAGCCCGCAGAGCGTCCGCAGCGCCAGTGCCACCTGCGTCTCGACGGCGAGGCTCGGGTGGCAGCAGGTGAACACCAGCCGCAGGAGGTCGTCGCGCAGCACCTCGGGGGGCTCGGGCGTCGACGGTTCGGGTGGGACCACGGTGCCGGCCTCCTTCCCGTCCCGCGCGCCTTCCCGGCGGATGAGATCGATCGCCCGGCGGCGGGCGGTGAGGGTGAGCCACGCCCGCGGCTCGGCCGGGACGCCGTCGCGCGGCCAGCTCTCCAGCGCACGCACGGTCGCGTCCTGCACCGCGTCCTCCGCGAGCTGGAGGTCGCCGGTGAGCCGCACCAGGGTGGCCAGCACGCGCCGGCCCTCGTCGCGCACGAGGCGGACGAGGGCGGCGCGCGCGAGACCGTCGCCGCGGGCGGTCGATCCGGCCATTCAGCGCTGCATCGGGGGGATCACCGGCCGGACCTCGATCGCTCCGTCCCGCGCGCCCGGAATCCTCGCAGCCGTGGCGACGGCCTCGTCGAGGTCGGCGCACTCGAACAGGTAGAAGCCGGTCAGCGCCTCCTTCGTCTCCGCGTACGGCCCGTCGGTGGTGACGACGTCGCCGCCCTTGCCGCCGTGCACGCGGACGGTGGTGGCGGTGCTCGTCGGGTAGAGGGCCGCGCCACCGCGGATCACGGCCGCGGCGGCGCGCCCGAACTCGCCGTACTCGGCCATCGTCTCGGAGTGCTCGGCCGCCGACCAGTCGACGTCGGCGTTGTAGATGAGAGCGATGTAGCTCGGCATGTGTGCTCCTCGGGGTGCGTCCGGCCGGCCCTGTCGGCCGGCGTCACCCTAGGGACGAACGGCGCGGCCGCGGAAGGACACACCTACTCTCACGAGATGCGGATCGCCTCCCTGCTGCCGGCCGCCACCGAGATGGTCGCGGCGCTGGGCCGGGCGGACGACCTGGTGGCCGTGACGTTCGAATGCGACGAGCCGGCCGGCATCCGGGAGCGGGCCGCCGTCGTCGTCGACACCGTCCTGCCGCCGGGCCTGGCCCCCGGTGCGATCGACGCGGTGGTCCGCGACCGGAGCGCGCGCGGCCTGCCCCTGTACGAGCTGGACCGCGCTGCACTTGCCGCGACGGCCCCGGACCTCGTCATCACCCAGGACCTGTGCCGCGTGTGCGCGCTCCCCGCCGGTGCCGTGGACGAGGCGCTGGCAGCGATCGGGTGCGACGCGGAGGTGCTCTCGATCGACCCGCACAGTGTGGACGAGGTGCTCGCCACGATCACCGCGGTCGGCCACCACGTCGAGGCCCCGGATGTTGCCGCGGCGCTGGTCGCCTCGCTGCGCGACCGCCTGGGCGAGGTGCACGACGCCGTGGCCGGGTCTCCGCGGCCGCGCGTGCTGGTGCTGGAGTGGGTCGACCCGCCCTTCCTGCCCGGGCACTGGGTGCCGGAGCTGGTCCGGCTCGCCGGCGGCGAGCCGGTGGGCGGTGCCGCGGGGGGCCGCTCGGTGCAGGCGAGCTGGGACGCACTCGCCGCGCTGCCCATCGACGTCGTGGCGGTCGCACCGTGCGGCTTCGGCCTCGGTGCGGCGGCGGAACAGGCCGCGGCCGTACGCGCCCGGTTTCCCGGCCGCCCCGTGGTGGCGATCGACTCCGCGTCATACGTCGTGCGGGCTGGACCGCGGCTCGTGGACGGCGTCGAGGCACTGGCCTGGTCGCTGCACCCGGAGGCGGTCCGGGAGCCACCGCCGGGACGGGTGGCGGTGCTGCGGTGAGCCTCGGCAGGTTCGGAGAGGATCAGCGCCCGGCTGCGGGGGGTAGCGCGCGGAGGGTGGGGTAACCCGGAGCCCGACCGACCCGACCCTGGGAGGAAGAGATGACCGGAGCCACCGCCGACCTCGACGTGATCGACGAGCTGACGTCCGACCACCGTGAGGTGACCTCGCTGCTCGACCGCATCGGCACCACTACCGACCCCGCCGACAAGCGCGAGCTCGCCGACGTCGCCATCACGGAGCTGGTCCGGCACGCGGTCGCGGAGGAGATGTACGTCTACCCGGCGATGCGCGACCACCTGCCCGACGGTGAGGCGGTCGTGAAGCACGACACGGAGGAGCACAGGGACCTGGAGCGGACGATGAAGGAGCTCGAGGGCGTCGAGGCGACCGATCCGCGCTTCGAGCAGCTCGTCGGCGAGCTGCGCAGCAAGCTCCAGCACCACGTGGAGGACGAGGAGAGCGAGCAGTTTCCCAAGTTCCGGGAGCGCGTTCCGCACGACGAGCGCGTCGAGCTGCGGGAGAAGGTCGACAAGGCGAAGAAGCTGGCGCCGACCCGTCCGCACCCGGATGCCCCCAGGAGCCCGCTGTTCCACAAGCTCGTCGGACCCGGCGTCGGGCTCGTCGACCGCGTGCGCGACAAGCTCTCGGGCCGCACCTGAGGGTGCCTCCCGTCGTGGGGAGCCTGCCGGGGCTGCCGGGCGTAGCATCCTGGCCGTGACCGGCCCCGCTGACCTCGGAGAGGTCCGCGCGCACACCGTGCTCGCCGACGCCGACGGCACTCCGTACTCGTCGCTGCGGCAGCGGCCCGTGGCCCGCGCCGAGCGTTATGCGCTCGGGAAGGCGTTGCGCAAGCGCGTGCCGAGGTCGTCCCTCGGTGAGTGGACGCCGGCCCCGGACCGGCCCGACCCGGTGCAGCAGATCGTGGAGAACCACTGCGGCCGGGTGGAACGGCTGGTGCCGATCCGGGTGGCCCGCATGGTCGCCTCGCCCTACGGTTTCCTCCGCGGCACCGCGGTCGTCATGGCGGAGGACGTCGCGCAGCTCCCGGCCACCGGAATCACCCCGGTCGTCTGCGGCGACGCGCACCTGGGCAACTTCGGTTTCTACGCCTCGCCCGAGCGCGACCTCGTGATCGACCTCAACGACTTCGACGAGGCCCACCCGGGTGGCTGGGAGTGGGACCTGCGCCGCCTGGTCGCGAGCATCTGGGTCGCCGGTCGGCACAACGGCGCGAGCGAGGACGGCTGCGCGGCCGCTGTGTCGTCCTGCGTGTCCGCCTACCGAGAGGAGCTGCGCCATCTCGCCGACCAGCCGCTGATGTCACGCTCCTACGAGCGCCTAGACGTCGACCGGCTCGAGCAGGAGACGGCGGGACCGTTGCGCGCCGAGGTCGAACGGGCCGCCCGGCGGGCCCGGCAGCGCACGAGCGACCGCGCACTGCCTCGCTTCACCCAGCAGGTCGGGGGGCGCCGCCGGATCGTCGAGGAGCCGCCCCTGATCACCCGGGTGTCCGACAGCGACGCCGAGCTGCTCGGCGTCGCTCTCGACGGGTACCTAGAGACGCTCGCGCCGCACTGGCGGAGGGTGCTGGGCGGCTACACGCTGGTCGACATCGCGCACAAGGTGGTCGGTGTCGGCAGTGTGGGGTTGCGCGCCTATGTCGCCCTGCTGGAGGGCTCCTCGCCGGAGGACGTGGTGTTCCGTCAGCTCCAGCAGGCCCGGCGGTCGGTGCTGGCGCGGTACGTGCACGGCGAGTCGGCGTGGCACCACCACCAGGGGCAGCGGGTGGTGGAGTATCAGCAGGCGCTGCAGACGGTCAGCGACCCGCTGCTGGGCTGGGCGACCGTCTCGGGTCGTGACGACGACGTGCACCAGTACTACGTCCGCCAGTTCCGGAACATGAAGGGCACGGTCGCGCTCGACGCGATCGACGCCGCCGCGCTCGCCGACTACGCAGGGGTCGTCGGGCACCTGCTCGCGAAAGGCCACGCCCGCACCAGCGGCGCGTCGATGATCGCCGGTTACGTCGGGGGCTCGGCGAAGGTCGACGATGCGTTGTGCAGGTTCGCCCGCGCCTACGCCGATCAGACCGAGGCCGACCACGCGGCGCTCGTCGCGGCCGTCGCGCGGGGCGTCCTGCCGGTCGAGCCCGGCGTCTAGGAATGCGCGGCACGCGTGGGCGATCTAGCGGCGGGCGCGGCGGTGCCAGGTCAGTGCCCACACAGCGAGCAGGACGACCAGGGTGAGCACCATGCTCGCCGCGCCGGTGGTTCCGCCGGCGAGCGAGGCGAGCAGCACGAGCACGGCGGCCGCGATCGCGGTTGCTGCCACTACGGCGGGCCGGGGCGAACCGGGCGGGACGCCCTGCCGCAGTGCCTCGGCCAACCGGGGATCGTCGTTGCCGAGCTGTCGTTCGAGTTCGTCCAGCCGCATCCGCTCGGATGCGGTCAGGCGGCGGCCGTGAGGTTGATCTGCGAGCATGCCGGGGAGTACCCAGAGAACGGTTCACTTCACGTCTGTCAGGCGAGTCGGATCGGGATCGGCGGAAGGACGAGCCGGTGGCCATGGAACTGATACCGGCGAGACCGTGGGATCGCCTCCGGCGTTCGGTCCGCCAGCTCACGCGGGCGCTGGGTCCAGCCATGGGGCTGAGCACTCCCGCGCTGATGCGCCACCCGGTGTGGACGACGCAGGCCGTGGAGGGCGGCGGCACGGGCGTGGTGGTCGTTCCCGGGTTCGGAGGCATCGACGCGAGCATGGTGGTGCTGCGCCACTGGCTCCGGCGACGTGGCTACGTGCCGATCGGAGCGCGACTCGGGTTGAACCTGGGGTGCACGGACGCGCTGGTCGCCCGGCTCGAGCGGCGCGTCGAGGAGCTCGTCCGGAGAACCGGCGGCCCGGTGGTCCTCCTGGGGCACAGCCGTGGCGGGATGCTCGGCAGGATCGTGGCGGTGCGGCGGCCTGACCTGGTGTGCGGGCTCGCCATGTTCGGCAGCCCGGTGCTCGACCCCCTCGACGCCCGCGGGCTCGCGACGCACCTCCTGCGGGTGCTGGTGCGGCTGTCCGCGTTCGGCGTGCGTGGTCTGCTCGAGCAGGACTGCCTCACGGGTATCTGCCGGGACACCACGGTCGAGGGTCTCGCGGCGCCGCTGCGGGTGCCTGCCGTCGCCATCTACTCCCGGGAGGACGGGGTGGTCGGCTGGCGGTCGTGTCGCGACCCGGAGGCCGAGTGGGTCGAGGTCACGAGCAGTCACACCGGGATGGGGACCGACCCCGTGCTCTACGGCGCGCTCGCGACCCGGCTGGCCCGGTGGGTGGCGGACCGTGGCGGGCCCGGGGATTACGGGCCGAGCTCGTGCACCTGCCCCGAGTCCGTGGTGTCGTAGCCGCCCAGCTGCATGATCGTCGCGCGCACGGCCGGGTCGTGCAGCGTCGCCACAAGCGGTGCGGCGGCGTCCAGAGCCGCCGCACCGAGGACGACGTCGTAGTCCTCGTCCACAAGCGACACGAAGTCCAGGTCCAGGTCGCGTGCCACCGAGCGGACGCCCAGGCCCGCGTCGACCACACCGGACGCCACCGAGAGCGCCATCTCCAGGTGCGATCCCGTCTCCGGGCCGGCCACCGCGTCCGGGTCCAGGTCCGCGGCGAGCAGCAGCCGGTCGAACAGCACCCGTGTGCCGGAGCCGTGCCGTCTCTTGGCCACCCGCAGCCCCGCCAGGTCCGCGGCCGTCGTCAGCCCGCGCGGGTTGCCCGGCGGCACGACGATGCCCTGTTCGCGGCGCCACAGGTGGATCAGGTGTGGTCGCCACCCACGCAGCAGACCGCGCGCGAACGGGGCGTTGTAGACGCCGGTGTGGTGCAGCAGGTGCACCGCGGCTCCGTCTGCCTTCCCCTGGCGAACGGCCCGCAGTCCGCCGAAGCTGCCCTCCGCGTCCATGGCCTGCATCGCTCGGCCGAGGGTACGTGCCACGACGTCGAGCGCGGGGTCGTCGCTGCCCGCCAGCCGGAACACCAGCTCGGAGTGCAGGAACCGGCGTGCGGCCACGACGCCGTCGGGCGCCACCCTCGAGCGCCGCCGGTCGGAGGTGAGGATCACCCCGGCGTCGGCCAGCGCCCGCTGGGCCCGGCTCACCGTGGAGGCCGTCGTGCCGAACCGCGAGGCGAGCTCGCGCACTCCGGGCAGCTCGGCTCCCTCGGTGAGCTCACCTGATCGGATCCGTCCGGCCAGGTCGGCGCAGATCTCCCGGTATCGCGTCACGGGTTCGCACCCTATTCTTCCGGACTGTGCTAGCCCAGATGAGATCAGTGGTCGCCGTCCTCGCATTGCTGGTACTGGTCGCCTGTGGGAGCCCGGCCGCGGCGCCGTCGGCCGAGCGGTCGCTGATCCTGGCCACCACCACCAGCACCCAGGACTCCGGCCTGCTGGACGATCTGCTCCCCGCATTCACAGCCGACACCGGCTGGCAGGTGAAGACGGTCGCGGTGGGCAGCGGTCAGGCCATCGAGCTGGGCCGCCGCGGGGAGGCTGACGTGCTGCTGGTGCACTCGCCCGACGCGGAGAAGAAGTTCGTCGCCGAAGGAACGGCCGGGCGCCGCCTGCTCGTCATGCACAACGACTTCGTGCTCGTCGGCCCCCCGGCCGACCCGGCGGGAATCCGCGGCACCGGCGTGGCCGACGCGATGACCCGGATCGCGAGATCCGGCGCGGTCTTCGTGTCCCGCGGCGACGACTCGGGTACAGCGGCGCGCGAGAAGGCGCTCTGGCAGCAGGCCGGGGTGACCCCGGGGGGCGAGTGGTACCAGGAGACGGGCCAGGGCATGGGCGCGACCCTGCGGGTGGCCGCGGAGAAGGCCGGCTACACCTTGTCCGACCGCGCCACGTACCTCAGCCAGTCCGCGGGGCTGACCCTGCTGAACGAGGGCGACCCCGGCCTGCTCAACGTCTACCACGTGATCGAGATGACGACGAAGGCCGGCAACCGGGTGCAGCCCGAGGCCGGCGCCGCGTTCGCCGACTGGATCACCGGCCCGGCCGCGCAGCAGCGGATCGGTGAGTTCGGCCGCGCGCAGTTCGCGCAGCCGCTGTTCGTGCCCGACGCGGGCAAGCCCGAACCGGTGCCCTGATGGATGTGCTGCTCGACGGGTTCGTGCAGGCCGTGCAGCTGTTGCTGGGTGGCGACGCCGCCACATGGGCGATCACCGGGCTGACCCTGCGGATCTCGCTGACCGCCACCGTGATCGCCGCCATCGTCGGGGTGCCACTGGGCGCCGCGGTGGCGCTCACGTCGTTCCGTGGCCGCCGCGTGGTGCTGGCCGCAGCCAACACCGGGATGGGGCTGCCGCCCGTAGTCGTCGGGCTGTTCGTCACGGTCCTGCTGTGGCGCAGCGGCCCGCTCGGGGCGTTCGGGCTGCTCTACACCCCCACGGCCATGATCATCGCGCAGGCGGTGATCGCGACGCCGATCGTGGTGGCGCTCGTGGCAGCTGCGGTGCAGCAGGTGGACCCGGACTTCCTGGTCCAGATGCAGGGGCTCGGTGCCACCCGGGGCAGGGCGCTGGCTGCGCTGTTCGGTGAGGCGCGGCTGCCGCTGCTCGCGGCAGCGATGGCCGCGTTCGGCGCGGTGGTCAGCGAGGTCGGTGCGGCGCAGATGGTGGGTGGGAACCTCGCGGGGGAGACCCGCGTGCTGACCACCGCGGCGGTGCTCGCCACCAGCCGCGGCGAGTTCGCGCTGGCCATCGCGTTCGGGTTGATCCTGCTGATGATCGCGTTCGCGGTGAACCTGGTGCTCACGCTGGTCGGGCAGCGCCAGGCGGTCCCTTCCCGATGACGTCCCGGATCGGGTGTCGAGACCTGCGCGTGGTCGCGCGTGGCCGGGAGCTGCTGCACGTCGACCGGCTCGACGTGGCCGCGGGGGCGGTGCTCGCCGTGTTGGGCCCGAACGGGGCCGGCAAGTCGACGCTGCTGCGGGCGCTGGCGCGGCTGGGTCGGCACCACGTCACCGGTGAGGTGCTGCTCGACGGGAGCCCCGCCGGGCCGCGGGAGATGCGCCGTGCGGTCGCGGCGGTGCTGCAGCGGCCGATCCTGCGCCGTGGGACGGTGACCGCGAACGCCGCCGCAGGGCTGCGTCTGCGCGGCGTCGGCCGGGCCGATGCCGTTCGCCGGTCGGTGCCGTGGCTGGATGCGTTCGGCGTCGGACACCTGGGGGAGCGGGACGCCCGCACGCTGTCCGGCGGGGAGGCCCAGCGCGTGGCGCTGGCCCGCGCGCTGGCCGTCGCGCCCCGAGTGCTGCTGCTCGACGAACCGTTCGCCGGCCTGGACGCCACCACCCGCACCGACCTGCTCGCCGACCTGCGGGCCGTGCTCGACGGGCTCGACACCACCACCGTGCTCGTCACCCACGACCGACACGAGGCGCGGGCGCTCGCCACCGATACCGCACTGCTCGTGGCCGGCCGGATCCGCCAGCTCGGCCCTACCGAACACGTGTTGGACCGGCCTGCCGATGCCGCCTGTGCCCGGCTCGTCGGCTACACCAACCTGCTGCTGCCCGCTGTCACCGGACGGCTCGCAGTGCTCGCCGCGCGGCCGGAGGCGTGCCGGGTCTCGACGGAACACCACGACGGGGACGGGATCGCCGTCATGGGCACGGTGCGCCGGGTCGTACCCCTCGGTGGTGGCACCCGGGTGGACGTGGACACCGCAGCGGGCACCCTCGCCTGCCTCGGCCCCGGCGGCGAGGGGCTCGAACCGGGCCGGGCGGTCGTGGTGACGGTGGCGGAGGCGGACGTCCGGGTGCTCGTGGAAGACGACCCGGCGCTGGCCACGTGCGGTGATCCGGCCGACGTGGTGCACTCGGGGTAGGGTCATCCAGTCAGGTCCGGCGTGCACCGCACGTGCGCGCCCCGTTGCAGATCGCCGCCTGACGCACGGTCTCGCCGGTGGCACCCGCCCGTCCCGGGGTTGCTCCGGCGCGACGACTGAGGGAGTCACGGACACATGAGCTGGACCGGAAACCCTTCCCACGCCGACGAGAACGGCCGCTTCGCCGCCGCTCAGGCCGCCCAGGCCGTGGTGCACGACCTGCAGAACCGCCGGGCCGCCCGCGTGGTCGCCGGGCGCTCGATCGACGCCGTCGACTGCGCCGAGATGCTGGCGATGCTCGGCCTCGACGCCACCGCGGACCGCGCCGCCTCGCAGTGACGGAAACTCTTGACCAATCGGTCCAGTTCTTGACGGCCGCCGCCTGACGGCCGCCATCGCGGCTGCGGCGACGCGCCACAGCGTGGCCGGAGCCGTGCCCGCCTCGGTGAGGGCGCCCGATGACCTGCGCGGTAAGGGGAGGCGCAACGGCGGCTGCTCGGCGCCGAGCGCTGCCAGGATGGCGGCGGCCGCCTTGCCCGGGTCGCCGGGCTGCCCCGTCACTGTCGGGCAGCGCGGTGCGGAACGGGCCGACGATGTCGTCGTAGGTGGGGATGGCCGCGGACTGGTGGAGGGCCCCGCGGCCGGCGAAGCGCGTTCGGAACGCTCCGGGCTCCACGATCATCACCCGGATCCCGAACGGCGCCACTTCGGCGGCGAGCGCCTCGGAGCCCCTCCAACGCGAGCTTCGTGGCCGAGTAGGCGGACACACCTGGGAACGAGAGCCTGCCGCCCATGCTGCTCATCTGCACGACTGCTCCGGATCCCTGGCGGCGCATGTGCGGCCGCGAGCTCGCCGCCGGGCGCTGATTACTCCCCGAGCGCGCTCAGGCGACCGTCCAGGAACCGGCACTCGGCCTTGTTGGTCGCCAGCCGGCGCGCCCGCCTGTAGGCCGCCACGGCCTCGGCCGTCCGGTCCTGCCTGAGGAGCAGATCACCGAGCGCGGCGTGGAAGAGCCGGTACTGCTCCAGGCCCTCGATCCCGGCCAGCAGCTCCAGCCCGCGCTGCGGACCCTCGACCATCGCGACGGCCACCGCCCGGTTGAGTGCGACCACCGGCGACGGGTGCCGCCTGATCAGCTCGTCGTAGAGCGCGACGATCTGGGGCCAGTCGGTGTCGCCCGCCGTCGGCGACGATGCGTGTACGGCGGCGATCGCCGCCTGGAGCTGGTAGGGCCCGGGCCGGCCGCGGCGCAACGCAGTCTCGACCAGGCCGAGGCCCTCGTCGATCTGCGCCCGGTCCCACCGGGTGCGGTCCTGGTCCTCGAGCAGTACGAGATCGCCTCCCGGCCCGGTGCGGGTGTCGCGCCGGGAGTCCTGCAGCAGCAGCAACGCGACCAGTCCGAGTGGCTCTGGTTCGTCGGGCATGAGCGTGGCCAGCAGCTTGCTCAGCCGGATCGCCTCGGCGGCGAGCTCCGGCCGGAGCAGCCTGTCGCCCGTCGTGGCGAGGTAGCCCTCGTTGAAGACCAGGTAGATGACGGCCAGCGCGCCCGACAGCCGGTCGGGGAGCGCGGCGTCGTCCGGCACGGCGAATCGGATCCCGGCGTCGCGGATCTTGCGTTTGGCCCGCACCAGACGCTGGGCCATCGTCGCCTCGCCGACCAGAAAGGCTCTGGCGATCTGGGCCGCGGTCAGACCGGCGACGGCCTGCAGGGTCAGGGCGACCTGCGCGTCGCGGCCCAACGCGGGGTGGCAGCAGGTGAACAACAGGCTCAGCCGATCGTCGCCGAGACGGCCGAGGCCGTCCGACAGCAGGTCCGGCAGCTCGTCCACCGCGCTCACCTGGTCCCCGGCCGCCCTCGCGACCTGCTCGTACTTGGCCTCGCCCACCCGGGCGCGCCGGATGCGGTCCACGGCGACCCGCCGGGCGACGGTCACCAGCCACGCCGCCGGGTCGCGCGGCACTCCGTCGGTGGGCCAGCGGCCGAGTGCGGTGGCGAGGGCCTCCGACAGCGCGTCCTCGGCGAGCTCGAAGTCCCCGAGGCCCCGGATCAGCGCGGCGAGCACGCGGGCCCGCTCCGTGCGAAACACCCGGTCCAGGACGGCGTCGGACTCGGACACCTACTCGGACACCTGCAGGGCGGCAGGCTTCCGCTCGAGGACCGGTCGCACCTCTACCGAGCCCTCCGCCGCCATCGGGCAGCGCGCGGCGTACTGGAGTGCCTCGTCGAGGTCGGCGCAGTCGAGGATGAAATAGCCGCCCAGCTGCTCGGCCGTCTCGGCGAAGGGGCCGTCGGTCATCAGTGTGTCGCCGTCCCGCACGCGAACGGTCGTCGCGGTCTCCGTGCTGTGCAGGGGATCGGACGCCAGGAGTACGCCGTCGTCCTCGCACTGCTGCGTGAACGCGCGGACTGCTGCGATCTTGGCGGCGTGGGCGGGGGTGCCTGCGTCCGGTCGCTCGCATCCGTAGATCAACAGCATGTAGCGCATGGACACAACCCTCCTGTGAGCCGTCGCGGTCCACCGGACGGTAGCTGCACTCCCAGGACGAACGCGGATCCGGGAAATCGACGCCGGGCAGGTGTCGAGTTCTGCTGTCCTCATCCGTCCTCTGAGTTGTCCGCACCACGACTGCAGGGAGCTACCGATGGACATCGAGAACCGCTACACCCGCGCCCAGGACGGGTTTGACCGGATCGTGTCCGCGCTGCCGCTCGGGCGCTGGGACGACCCGTCCGCGTGCAGCGAGTGGAGCGCACGGGACGTGCTCGGCCACGTCGTGTGGGGTCAGGAGCTGGTCCGGCACCTCGCCACCGGGCAGCCCTTCGAGTCCCAGGTCGGGGCGCCCGGAGCGCCGAACCCCGGGCAGCTGATCGGCGCCGACCCGCTCGGCACCTGGCGCGCGGCGCGGGCGGCCGCCGATGCGGTACTGACGCCGGAGGGGCTAGCCCGTGTCGTCGTGTTGCGTGCGTTCGGCGAGGTCCCTCTCGAGGCGTTCGTGACGGCGTTGGTCACCGACTTCCTGGCCCACACGTGGGACATCGGGTACCCCGCCGGGCTCGACGTCCGGCTGGATCCCGACCTCGTGCCCGGCTGCTTCGCCTGGTCGCGGCAGTTCGAGATGCGGGTCCCTGGCGGGATCGGCCCCGAGCTCACCCCGCCTGCAGGAGCCGACGAGCAGACCCGGTTCCTCGCGTACATCGGCCGGGGCGTGACGGCACCCGTGGGCTGAACGGCAGTGCCGTGGCGAACCGCGCGACGCGGCCCCCTGAGGTGCCGCAGGGTGGGAAGCGGCAGATAGTGGCGTCATGCCCACCCTCACCGCCGACGCCGTCGTGATCGGCGGGGGCCATCACGGACTGGTGGCCGCGGCGGTGCTCGCCGATGCCGGCTGGGACGTATGCGTGCTGGAGTCCGCAGGCGTGGTCGGCGGGGCGATCCGCTCGGCGCAGCTGTACCCGGGCTTCACCGCCGACCTCTTCAGCGCGTTCTACCCACTCGCGGCCGCGTCTCCGGTGCTGCGAGCTCTGGAGCTGGAAGGGCACGGGCTGCGGTGGTCACACGCTCCGAACGTGCTGGCCCATCCGCCACGTCCGGATGGTGCGCCTGCTGCCGTCCTGCATCGCGACCGGGAGCGGACGGCGGCGGGTCTGGCCCAGCACGACCCGCGTGACGGTGAGGCGTGGCTGCGGCTGTGCAGCCAGTGGGACGCCGTGGGCAACGCCGTGCTGCGGACGCTCTTCACCGCGTTCCCGCCGGTGCGTGGCCCGGTACAGCTGCTGCGTCGGATCGGCAGCGCGGAGGCGTTGCGGCTGGCGCGTTTCCTGGCGTTGCCGGTGGGACGGATGGGCGAGGAGCTGTTCGCGTCCGAAGCGGCCCGGTTGCTGCTGGCGGGCAACGCGGTGCACGCTGACGCGCCGCCCGACGCCACGGTGAGCGGGGTGTTCGGCTGGCTGCTCGCGATGCTCGGCCAGCAGTACGGGTTCCCGGCCCCGGTGGGCGGCTCGGGGGAGCTGGCGGTGGCTCTGGGCCGCCGGGCCACCACCGCCGGTGCCGACCTGCGCACCGGCGAGCACGTCGAGCGGATCGAGGTGAGCGGCGGGCGTGCGGTGGCGGTGCATACCGCGAGCGGGCTCTCGGTGCGGGTGCGGCGCGCCGTCGTCGCCGACGTTGCTGCCCCCACCCTGTATCGCGACCTGCTGCTACCCGAAGTGCTGCCACCGCGGTTGCACGCCGACCTCGCGCGGTTCGTGTGGGACACCCCGGTGGTGAAGGTCAACTGGGCGCTCGACGGACGGATCCCGTGGCGGGCGTCCGATGTCGCCGGAGCCGGCACGGTCCACGTGGGCGCGGACGTGCGTGGGCTGGTGCGGTGGTCGGCAGACATCGAGTCGGGCACGGTCCCGGCGTCGCCGTTCCTGTTGGTCGGGCAGATGTCCACGGCCGACCCGTCCCGGTCCCCGGACGGCACGGAGAGCGCGTGGGCATACACCCACCTCCCTCGGGGGGTGGCGCAGGACGAGGCGGCAGCGGAGCTCGCGGGCCGCGTCGACGCGGTGCTGGAGCAGTTCGCGCCGGGGTTCGGTGCGCGCGTGCTCGACCGCTCGGTGCAGCTGCCGGGTGACCTGCAGGCCGCCGATCCGAACCTTGTGCACGGCGCGGTCAACGGTGGCACCGCGCAGCTGTTCCAGCAGCTGGTGTTCCGTCCGGTTCCGGGGCTCGGCCGGTCCGAGACGGTCGTCGGCGGGCTGTATCTGGGCAGTGCGTCGGCCCACCCCGGTGGCGGGGTTCATGGGGTCTGCGGCTGGCTGGCCGCCAGGGCCGCGCTTGCCGACCACGGGTCGTTCGGGGCGTTGCGGCGCCGTATGACGTCCGCCGCGCTGGAGCTGCTCTACCGGGACTCGGCGATGAGATAGGCCTCGCGGCCTCGCGGCCCTTCAGCCCCGGCCCAGGATGCCGGCCAGGCCGGAGCCGCCCGAGCGCCCCGAGCCGCCGGAGTCGCCGCCGCCCGAGTCGCCGGAGTCGTTCTTGGAATTGCTGCTCGAACGGCCGGAGTCACCGGAGGCGTCGCTGCGCGAGCTGCCGGACTTGTCGCGGGAGTTGTCCGCCGAGCTGCCGGAGTCGTTGCTGCCCGAGCCGCTCAAGGCGCCCGCGATGCCGGAGAGGCCCGAGCCGCCGGAGCCACCTGAGTCGTCGCTGGAGCCGGTGGATCTGCTCCCCGAGCTGGACTTGCTCCCTGAGCTGCCGGAGTCGTTCCCCGAGTTCGTGGAACCCCTCCCCGAGCGGCTGGTCGTGCCCAACGAGCCCACGGTGTCGCCCACCAGGCCGACGGTATCGTCGACCGCGTTGACCGTCTGGCCCACGGACTGGACGGTCTGCCCGACCACGTCGACGCCCTCGTCCACCACACCCGTCGCAACCTGCTCGACGGTGTCCGTCACCGCGGATGCGGCGTCCTTGACGGCCGAGCCGGGATCGCTCGCGTCGATCTGAAGCTGGGGCAGCGTCAGCTCGGGCAGTGTCGCGTCCGGCAGGGCGATCCTGGCGTTGCCGAGCCCTACGTCGGGAGTGACGACCTCTGTCTCGGACACCGAGACGCCGGGCACCGCGAGCCGAGGCGCGGCGTCGCGGGAGAGCGTGGCGCCCCCGCCCGTGATCCCGACGTTCGGCACTGTGACCTTGGCCGGCGACAGGCGTGCCGGGCCGGCCTGCACCTCGGTGACCGTCACGTCGGGCGTGACGAGGGCGGTGTCGGAAACTGCGACCCCGACGGTGCCGTTCCCGGCGGCGACCGAGAGGTCCGGGGTCGTGAGCTGTGCCGGCGACACCGCGATACCCGGCGTTCTGACGTCACCGACGACGGGGACGTTCGGCAGATCAGCACCAGGGACCCCGACACCGGGCGTGCCGACGTTCGGGAGGGGGACGGTCACGCCGAGCCCTCCCTCGCCGCCGCCCGGTACGCCGCCGCCCCCGGTCCCGATCCCGGGGAGGCCGGGTAGCAGGCCGGGGAGGAGGCCGCCGGGGGCGGGCGAACCGGAGCCGGTACCCACGGGCGGTGCGCTGCCCGCGCCGGTACTTCGGGGAGCGGGAGGCACCCGTCCCGCAGCCCCGGGCCGTGCCGGCGTGACGGCACCTGCCCCCCCGGCGCCGAACCCGGGTGCCGCGGCGTTGGCCAGATCGCCGGACACGATCGGGAGCAGGACGGACGAGCCGAATCCCGGTGTGGTCGTCAGGAAGAGGTCCGCCACGAAGAACCTGACCCGCTGCGCGTCCACCCGCCCACCGTCCGCCCACGGCCCGGTCGACCGGTCGCCCGCTGTGCCGCCACCCGCCTCCAGATCGAAGCCGGCGCGCGGGGCCCGGACGACGTTGTCCACGACGGCCGTCGCGAACATCGCGCCGGCGGCGAACAAGGCGCCTGCGGCGGCCGTGGCCTTGCGGACGTTGCGTCGTGGGGGTTCGAGTCGCTCGACCGGAGGTCGGGAATGCCCACGCGGTTGGAGCGGCCGGTCGGCAGCATGGGGGGCGCGACCCTCGCGGCGCAGCAGGGCCCACACCGAAACCGAGGCCGGCGCCCCGTAGTCCACCCCCGGGGGAGGGTCGGCGCGCCATTCGTCGCAGCGGACGATCAACTCGGCGACGGGGACCCTGTTCGACGATCCATGACGGTGTCCGTTCGAGCGGGCGGGCGATTCCACGTCGGGGCCTCTCCGGGATGGGCGAGCTGTCGGTGGAGATGTCTTGGGGTGGGGCTCGTTTTCCTACCCGCGTTCGTCACCTCCCTGCTAGGTGCTGTTCGTCCGCTCGTCGCCTCTCACCTGAACAGCGGAGATGACCACTCATCCCGTACGGACCGCCACTCACCGCTCAGGCGGCGTCGGTCGTCGACCGAGCGCGTGTCCTGAGCAGGCCGTACGGCGTAGTCGGAGGCGGAACTCGGGCCGTTACCTGTCCGCGGGAGTTGTTCCCGTGGCGAGCGGCATGGCGGTGGGTGACGGGTCTCAGGGCCATCTGTGCTACAGCAGAAGGTGGCCGGGTTTGGGCGATCAGCCCGGAGCCTGCTGTCGTAGGGTGCGCCCATGGCGACAGCGCTCGTTACAGGTGCGAGTCGCGGGCTCGGCGCCGCGTTCGCTCAGCGCCTCGCCCGTGACGGTCTCGACCTCGTACTCGTCGCGCGCGACACTGTCGGCCTCCAGCGCGTGGCGAGCGAGGCGGCACGTCCGGGCGTGAGCGTCGAGGTGCTCGCGGCCGACCTTGCCGACGCCACGGATCGGGCGGCCGTAGAACGCAGGATCGCCGATCCCCACCGGCCCGTCGACCTGCTGGTGAACAACGCGAGCTTCGAGTGCGGGGTTGACTTCTGGACGGCCGCTGCGGCGCCGCTGCAGACCGAGATCGACGTCAACGTCACCGCCGTGATGATGCTGACCCACGCCGCTCTGCCGGGGATGATCGAGCGCGGTCAGGGGTGGGTGATCAACGTCGCCAGTTTCGCCGGCTATCTCTCGGCATCCGGCTCGGCGCACTCCGCCACGAAGGCGTGGATGCTGGCGTTCACCGACACCGTCGAGGCGTCATTGTCCGGCACCGGAGTCCGCATGATCGCGCTGGTTCCTGGCCGGTTGCGCACTGGCAAGCACCGCGACCTGGAGCCGGTCGGCACGTCGCTGATGTGGCTGGATCCTGCTGCGGTCGTGGACGCCTGCCTGTCCGACCTCGCCCGCGGCCGCACCGTCTGTACGCCCGGCCTGCTCTACGGCGCGGTGGTCAGGACGCTCGAGACGCCACGGCGCACGCTGCGCACGCTGGCGCGGCTCGCCGGACACCGCCGCGGGTACATGCGTCAGGACGCCCGCGGACATCAGCTCGAGACCTCGCCCGGACGCGAACGAGCTCAGTGAGCACGGCGCGTGCGGACACTCGCCGAGCTCAGTGAGCACGGCGCGTGCGGACACGCGCGGGCGGTGAACGTCCCGAGGCGCGGGGTCGGGCTCGGGTGTCAGAGTGTGCTCACCTGGTTTCGCGCAGGGGATCCGAGCAACTCGCCGGTACAGGCGGGCTGGGCGGTCCTGACTCCCACCTCGGAGAACTCGACCTCGGGGCTCTCGCTGACGCCCACTCCGACGGTGCCGTGGCTCGCAGAGTCGGCGAGGTCAGCGATTGTGAACCGGCCCTCCGACACCGCGAACCGGGGTGTGCTGATGGTGTCGACGATCGGGACGTCCAGCTCGACGTCCGTCTGCACCTGAATGACCGGTATGCGGACGTCGGGTAGCAGGACCGTCAGGGTGGATCCGGCATCGCCGGGGCGCATCACGTCTGTGTCATCGGGCGCGGTAGCCGGTCCCTCGGCGAGATCCAACACCTCGGACGTGGTGCTGCGGGATGACCGCTCGGCGCCGCCGTCCGGCCCTGAGGGGAGTCCGCGTGCGGTCGCGTCGGGGTCGGCCCCGCCCCGTTGGATCGGTATGAAGAGCCCTGCCACGACGGTGAGTTCGACGCCGTCGGCGGAGGGTGCGTCTCCGACCTCCCGCGTCCGGTCCACTGCGCCGCCGCTCGCGGCCGGGCCATGGGGCACCACGCCGAGGTCGGCGTTCCTGTTCGGACTCCGGACCACCGTGTCCACCACCGCGGAACTGAAGACCGCCCCGGCTGCGAACAGGACTCCAGCGGCCGCCGTCGCCTTCCGCATGCTGCGGCGAAAAGGCGCGGGACGCGTCAACGGCCGGGAGTGTCCGCGCGGCTGGAGCGGAGGATCGGCCGCGTGCGGCCCCCGGCCCTCCCTCCGCAGCAGGGTCGCCACGGATATCGCTCCGGTCGACCCGCGGTCGGCTTCCGAGCGGAAGCCGGGCTCCCGCCCGGAGCAGCGAATGATCAACTCGGCGACCGAGACCGTCCTCGAGGAGCCGTAGCGATGTCCGGACGGCCGGGCGCACGGGTCCACAGGCAAGCCTCTCGAGGTGGCGGATCATTCGGCTCGTCTTCCTACCCGGCTACATCAAGCCCGGCTAGAGGTTGTCGCTCAGGTCGGCACCTCTCACCGAAACACAGGAGGAAACCATTTGTCGTCGCAAACCGACCGTTCATCGTCTCGACTACCGGATGGATACGCCGATTGGTCGAACAAGTAGAGCTGAAAGGCGTAGTGGCAAGACGACCGCGGCCCGTTACGCACGGCGACGACACGGTTGGCCCCGGACGGGGGATGACGCTGGGTCACCCCGGAGGTGCGTGTCGGCGCCAGGGAAACCTCCGCGGCCTCGACGGCGAGCACCTTTCGGGTCACCCTGCCGGCCCGTTTCGGACACCGCCCCACTGCCGTCCGCAGCGATCGCGAGCTCGGCGGGCAGCGCCACGGCGGCGATCAGCGGGCCTTCACAGTCAACCGCTGCACGACGGGGACCGCCCCCCAGAGCACGCCGAACACTGCCGCGCACGCCACACCGGAGACGATCGCGGCCGTCTCTCCGGCGACGACGTCGAAGATCAGCACGACGACACCCGTGACCGCGAGACCCAGCAGGGACAATCCCCCGACCGCGAAGCGCTGGCTGGACGCCACCAGTGCCTCTCGCGCGTGCTGGCGGAACAGACCGCGGTGCAGCGCGACCGGCGCGATCAGCAGCGCTGTCGCTGCAGCGGAGAGCGACAGCGTCACCAGGTACAGCACCCGCTGAAACCCCGTGAGCTCGGCGAAGCGGGCCTGGAACGGCACGGTCAGCAGCAGTCCGGTCAGTAGCTGCACGCCGGTCTGCACGACGCGCAGCTCCTGCAGGAGGTCACTCCAGTTGCGGTCCAGCCGCTCGGTCACGGTCTCGTTGCGGGCCTCACGGTCCCACGTTGCGTCGGACGCGACATCATCGACGTCTCGCTCCACCGGGCACCTCCCCTGTCGTCGAGCACAGAGTTTGCGCCGAATGGCGCGGGGGCCGCGAGTCGGTGATGGGGCGAGCCTGATCCGAGGCACCATGGAAGTCCCTGCCCCAGCGGGAGGCCGGTCAGGGTAGGGACGGCGACGGGCCGCTCAGGGTAGGACGGCCACGACATCCTTGGGCAGGCTCGCCCGGATGTCCTCCCACTCGCCTTCGGTGATGTGGCGGCGGAGTGCCTCAACCGTTGTGCCGAGGAGCCGTTCGGGGCCGCCCGGGACCTCGAAGGGGAACTCGTGGCGGATCCGCGCCAGTAAGTCGTCGAGGTGCATCTTCGTCGGGACCTTCGTCGGGTCCCAGCCCTCGAAGTAGATGCCGCGGATCAGCATCGGGAGCTGCGCGGACAGCTGAGCCGCTTCCTCGACGGTCAGCCGGTCACGCAGGGCGTGCAGGACGGCGCGCAGTGCCCCGTAGGACTGGTTGCGGCGCTCCTTCGGCCACCCGTAGGACTCTTCGATCTGCTTGAGAACCCCGTTCGTCTTGGCCAGCGTCGTGTCGAATGTCGCGTATCCCGTTGCGCTCACGTCGGTGCACCTTCTCCTGGAGTGCGAATGGCCTCGGCCCACGGTGACCGATCGGCCGCCCGATGACCTGCGCCTGGCAGGTGATGGATCGGGCCGCCCCTTCGGCCCTCCGGGTCACGTCGGGGGAGCGGCAGGTGGTGTGGGGCCGCGTCTGGACCCGCCGGAGTGGGTGGCCCCCTCGTTACTGATGCTGCCGGGCCCAGGTGTCGCCTGGTGACGTGCCGGAGAATTCGTCGGCACCCTGATCCGGAACGGGGCCGGCGTGGAGCCGACGAGATCGGCGATTCGCGGACCGGGGGGAGGGGCCGATCGAGAGCGTTGCCCCGTCCGTCTCCGACACGGTCGGCGATCCCCCCGCTCGAGCGAGCCGTGGCCAGGGCAGGAGCGCGGATGACGGAACGACAGTCGCAGGTGGGGGAGGACCTGGTCGCCGAGCGGCAGCTCGTTGTCGGGCTGGTCGCCGCGCCGGGCCTGCCGTTCGAGCTGGCCAAGACTCTCGCACAGCGCCTGTCGGCCGTGATGCAGGTACCGGACTCCCCCGTGCGCTGGGAGTTCGTGGTCCGCCCCGAACCGTTGGTCGGGACGGCGAGCATCGACGTGGATCTCGTCCAGCTGGCACGCGAACGCATGCTCAGCGAGGAGTGGCACTTCGCGATCTGCCTGACTGATCTTCCCTTGCGTGTGCGGCGCCGTCCGGTCACCGCCTTCGCGTCGAGAGCCCTCGGCGTCGGTGTGGTCTCGGTGCCGGCGTTCGGAGCGGTCGATCTCGAGGACCGTGTTCTGCAGGCGGTGCTGTACCTCCTGGGCGAGCTCGACCCCAGTGATGCCGCCCGGCACGCGCGGCAGGCGGCCCAGGGCAGGACGCAGTTCCGCTCGTGGCGCCTGCGGCGACTCGAGTCGCCGGTGGGCAGCCCGGATGTCGCGGAGCAGGACAACGTCCGGTTCGTCACCGCGACCGCCGTCGGCAACATACGGCTCCTGCTCGGGATGGTTCGTGCGAACCGTCCGTGGCGGCTGATCATCGGTCTCTCTCGCGTCCTGGTCGCGGCAGCGGGCACCGCTGTGTTCGGGCTCGCCTCACCGCCCATCTGGTGGATCGCGGACGCCATGAGCTGGCCGCGCCTGCTGGCGGTGGGCCTGGTGTCGGCCGCTGTGATCTGCATTGCGCTCATTGCGGGGCACGGGCTGTGGGAACGGCCGCAGGATCCGGCCGCCCGCGAGCGTGTCACGCTGGTCAACCTCGCTACGACGCTCACGGTGGCGCTCGGGGTGGTCACGCTGCTCGCCGCGCTGTTGGTCGTCACCACACTGGCCGACACGGCCGTGCTCCTGGAAGCCGTCCTTGCTCGGGAGTTGCACCACACGCCGGACTTCGGCGTCTACATCCGGATCGCGTGGCTGGTGAGCGCTCTGGCGATCATCGGCGGAGCCATGGGAGCGGCCTTGGAGACCGACCTCACCGTGCGCGAAGCGGCTTACGGCTACCGTGCCGCCGAGGATCCCCACCGGCGACGATCCTGAGGGGAATGGGCGCTGATTGGCGATCCGCCTGCGATGTCGGGGTTCCGCTGCTATCGAGATATCGGCGGTCTGCACGTGCAGGAAGCGGAGATCAGGCGCATTCTCGTGCGATGGCCAAGCTCCTGGGCACCTGGCTGGTGGGCGGAGGAATCATCCTGGTCGTCGCTGGGCTCCTCGCCTGGACAGGATTGCTGTCCTGGCTGGGGCATCTCCCGGGCGATATCCGGATCGTCAGCGGGAACACCAGGATCTACATCCCGATCACATCGATGTTGGTCGTCTCGCTCGCCTTGAACGCCCTCCTGTGGTTGTTCCTCTGGCTGTTCAACCGCTGACGGCTCTGCCGGATCGCGACATCGACCTCGCCCGCGGTCTCGCCGGGCCTTTCGACATCATTCATTGCTCCCGGTCGCGCTGCCGGGTCGAACGAGACGTCGAGGGGTTGCGTCGCCGGGTCGGTGCCAGTGGGCACCAGTGACTCGCAGAATGCGGCTGTTTCGTTGGCCTGAGTTGGAGGAGGTGGCGCGTCATGGACGCCGCCGGCTCGGGAACAACGACCATCCGGACCGCAATACCGGCTCGGCTCGACCGGCTGCCGTGGTCGTCGTTCCATTGGCGAATCGTGATCGGCCTGGGGACGGTGTGGATCCTCGACGGCCTCGAGGTCACGATCGTCGGCGCGGTGGCCTCCCGGATGATCGAGCCGGGCAGCGGGATCACGCTGAATGCCGCCGACATCGGGACGGGCGCGGCGCTCTACGTCGCGGGTGCGTGCATCGGTGCGTTGTTCTTCGGTCAGCTCACCGACCGGCTCGGGCGCAAGAGGCTCTTCATGATCACTCTCCTCATCTACCTGGTGGCGACCGTCCTCACCGCGTTCGCGTTCGCCCCCTGGTACTTCTTCCTGTGCCGGTTCTTCACGGGGGTCGGCATCGGCGGGGAGTACTCGGCGATCAACTCGGCGATCGACGAGCTGATCCCGGCCCGGAACCGGGGTCAGGTCGACCTCGCGATCAACGGGAGCTTCTGGGTGGGGTCCGGGCTCGGCGCTCTGGTGTCGCTGCTGCTGCTCGACGCGTCGATCTTCGCGCCGAGCCTCGGGTGGCGGCTGGCCTTCGGTCTCGGCTTCGTGATCGGCCTGGGCATCCTGCTGGTGCGAAGACACTTGCCGGAGAGCCCGCGCTGGTTGGTGCTTCGTGGGCGGACGGAGGAAGCGGAGCGCATCGTCGGGGAGATCGAGCAGCGTGTGCGGGCGGAGACGGGCGTCGAGCTGCGGCCACCGTCCTACGAGATCGTCGTCCGGGTGCGGCAGAACATTCGCTACCGCGACCTCGTCGCGATCGCCTTCCGGCGCTACCCCAACCGTGCGGTCCTGGGCCTCGCGCTGTTCATCGGACAGGCCTTCCTCTACAACGCGGTCGTGTTCGACCTGGGGACACTTCTCAGCGAGGTGTTCGGCGTCAGCTCGTCCGCCGTGCCCGGCTACATGGCCCTGTTCGCGGCGAGCAACTTCCTCGGTCCACTGCTGCTGGGCCGTCTCTTCGACACGGTCGGCCGGATTCCGATGATCGCGGGGACCTACCTGGGGTCGGCCGGGCTGGTCGCAGCCCTCGGGATCATGCTGCGGGACGGCAGGCTCACGACGACCTCGTTCATGGTGCTGCTCATGGCGACGTTCTTCCTGGCGTCGGCCGGTGCGAGCTCCGCATACCTCACCGTCAGCGAGGTGTTCCCGCTGGAGATCCGGGGGCTCGCGATCGCCCTGTTCTACGCGGTCGGCACCGCGGCGGGCGGCATCGCAGGCCCGCTGCTCTTCGGCAACTTCATCCACAGCGGTGACATCCGGCTGATTGCGCTGGGCTTCTTCATCGGCGCCGGGGCCATGGCTGTGGGCGGGCTGGCGGAGCTGGCGCTCGGGGTGCGCGCCGAGGGCAAGTCGTTGGAGAACATCGCCACCCCGCTCACCGCTGAGGAGGCCGACGCCGACCCGCAGCGGCAGGGTGCCATCCAAGCGGCGCGCGAGCCGGCCCGCACCACGGAGGAGGAGCATCAGGCGGCGCGCGACCGGAACATGCGGATCCTGCAGCGCGCCGCCGAGCGGGGCACGCACGAGCGGCACGGGGTGCGGAGGTTCCGGCCCGGTCTCGGTTCGGCGTTCTACTCGCCCGGTCAGATCGGCACCGCGGGCACGACGAGCCGGTGGGTGGCTGCGTCCGACGAGGCCATCGACCGGGAGATGGTTGCGATCGGGGAGGCGCTCGACGGGCTGGGCCCGACCCAGCGCGGGGCCCTGGCGGGCTATGCCGGGGGGCGGTTCTGGGGTCCTGGCCGCTTCCGCCGCGCCCTCCGGCAGGCGGTGGCCGAGGGGCGCGTGGAGCGGCTGTCGCGCGACAGCTACGGGTCACCCCGGGGACGGGGCAGTGCGAAGCGCGCCGAAGCCGACCGCTGACCCGACCTGCAGCACCCAGTCGCGACCGTCCCACCGCGGTGACTGTTCGACGGACCCGGCCGACGATGAACCCACTGGCCCATCCGGCGATCTCCACTCCCGCGACCCACGCGCGGAGTGTGAGGAGCATGCGCAGTGCCCGATCGTCTGGCATCGGTGCGCTCCCGGACGGCCTCGTCGCGTGCGTGCCACGGTCCCAGCCGCGTCCGGGGGCGCATGCCTCCGCTGGCGCAAGCTCCTCCCGGACTGCTGGGCCTGCGCGGTCGAGGCTCCGGAGCCGCATGCGTCCGGCAGTGCAGGGTCGGCGGGCACCACTGAGCCTGCGAGGCCGAGGACTGGCCGCCGGCACGTGACGACGCTGGACGGGTGGACTCACGACGGCCGGCGACCGCGACGACGGCGGAGCGTCACATCCGGAAGGCCCGGCATCGT
>JAODNO010000521.1 GCA_025465235.1 Pseudonocardia sp. | reverse complement strand
GAGCAGCCCGGACATCCCGACCGCATCGGCCCGGTGTTCCTCCGCGGCCGTGAGGATCGTCGAGATCGGCTGCTTGATGCCGAGGTTGACCACGTTGTAGCCGTTGTTGGTGAGGATGATGTCCACGAGGTTCTTGCCGATGTCGTGGACATCGCCCTTCACGGTGGCGAGCACTATCGTGCCCTTGCCGTCGCTGTCGGTCTTCTCCATGTGCGGCTCGAGGTGCGCCACCGCCGTCTTCATCACCTCGGCGCTGGCCAGCACGAACGGCAGCTGCATCTGGCCGGAACCGAACAGCTCGCCGACCGTCTTCATGCCGGAGAGCAGGGTGTCGTTGATGATCTCCAAGGCGGGCCGGGACTTCAACGCCTCGGCGAGGTCGGCCTCCAGGCCCTCGCGCTCGCCGTCGATGATGCGGCGCTCCAGCCGTTCGAACAGCGGCAGCCCCGCCAGCTCCTCCGCGCGGCTCGCCCGTGCCGACGTGGCCGAGACGCCCTCGAACAGTTCCATGAAGCGGTTGAGCGGGTCGTACCCATCGCGGCGGCGGTCGTAGACGAGATCGAGCGCGACGGACCGCTGTTCGTCGTCGATCTTGGGCATCGGCAGGATCTTCGCCGCGCTGACGATCGCGGTGTCGAGCCCCGCGTTGACCGCCTCGTGCAGGAACACAGAGTTCAGTACCTGCCGTGCGGCGGGGTTGAGCCCGAACGAGACGTTGGAGATCCCGAGCGTGGTCTGGACGTCCGGGTAGCGGCGCTTGAGCTCGCGGATCGCCTCGATGGTCTCCAACGCGTCGCGGCGCACCTCCTCCTGCCCCGTGGTGATCGGGAAGGTGAGGGTGTCGACGACGATGTCCTCGACGCGCATGCCGTGGTTCGCGATCAGGTCTTCGATGGTGCGGGTGGCCACTCGCACCTTCCACTCCGCGGTACGGGCCTGGCCTTCCTCGTCGATGCACATCACGACGACGGCGGCGCCGTGCTCGCGCACCAGCTCCATCGCCCGCTGGAAGCGCGATCCGGGGCCGTCGCCGTCCTCGTAGTTGACCGAGTTGACGATGCAGCGGCCGCCGAGCCGCTCGAGGCCAGCCTTGATGACCTCGGGCTCGGTGGAGTCGAGCATCAC
Source organism: Pseudonocardia sp. (assembly GCA_025465235.1). Lineage (GTDB taxonomy): Bacteria > Actinomycetota > Actinomycetes > Mycobacteriales > Pseudonocardiaceae > Pseudonocardia. The sequence goes on along the minus strand of JAODNO010000521.1, from coordinate 2,747 downwards.
CGGAAGCGTGGACGCCGTGGCGAGTCTGCCGGCCAGCTCCGCCATGTCTGCTGCGCCGTCGCGCCCGACGTAGTCGATGCAGAGGTCGATGATGTGGGCGCCCTCGCGCGTCTGGTCGCGGGCGATCCCGACGCAGGCCTCCCAGTCCTGGGCGAGCATCGCGTCGCGGAACTTTTTGGAGCCGTTGGCGTTGGTGCGCTCGCCGATCATCAGCACCGACGTGTCCTGCCGGAAGGGCACCGAGGCGTAGAGCGAACTGAGACCGGGTTCGGGTCGTGGGGCGCGGGGCGCGGGGGCCAGCTCGCGGACCGCGTCGGAGACGGCGCGGACGTGCTCGGGAGTGGTGCCGCAGCAGCCGCCCACGAGCCGCAGGCCGTAGTCCCGCACGAAGGTGGACAGCGCCTCGGCGAGCTCGTCGGCGGTGAGCGGGTAGTCGGCGCCGTTCGGGCCGAGCCGCGGCAGGCCGGCGTTCGGCATCACCGACAGCGGAATGCGCGCGTGCTTGGACAGCGTGCGCAGGTGCTCGCTCATCTCGGCGGGACCGGTGGCGCAGTTGAGCCCGATCAGATCGATGCCGAGCGGCTCGAGCGCGGTGAGCGCGGCGCCGATCTCGCTGCCCAGCAGCATCGTGCCGGTGGTCTCGACGGTGACCTGCGTGATCAGCGGGACGCGGCGCCCCTCGTCCGTCATCGCCCGCTTCATCCCGAGCACTGCGGCCTTGACCTGCAACAGGTCCTGGCACGTCTCGACGACGAGCGCGTCGGCGCCCCCGGCGAGCAGGCCCCGGCCGCACTCGGTGTACGCGTCGCGCAGCCGGGCGAACGTCTCGTGGCCGAGGGTGGGCAGCTTGGTGCCCGGCCCGACCGAACCCAGGACGTAGCGCGGCCGGTCCGCGGTGGTCATCTCGTCGGCGACCCCACGCGCGAGCTGGGCCCCCTTCAGCGCGAGCTCCCGGATCCGGTCGGCGATGTCGTACTCCGCCAGGTTCGGCAGGTTCGCCCCGAACGTGTTGGTCTCGACGGCGTCGGCGCCGGCCTCGAAGTAGGCACGGTGGATGTGCCGCACGACGTCGGGGCGGGTGTCGTTCAAAATCTCGTTGCAGCCGTCGAGGCCGTCGAAGTCGTCCAGGACGAGGTCGGCGGCCTGCAGCATGGTGCCCATCGCACCGTCGGCGATCACCACCCGCTCCGACAGGGTCTTCATCAACGTCGTGTCGAAGGCAGGCGGCGGCTGGGTGCGATTGTCGGGCTGCACGGTCCCACGGTAGCGGCCCGGGGGAGGCGGCCATCACGCCGCTGCATGCCGCCGTAGGCTGGACAGATGACCGATCGCGAGCCGGAACCCGGAGCGGAGACCGAACTGCCCCGCCTCGTCGACCCGGTGATGATCGCCGCGTTCGAAGGGTGGAACGACGCCGGGGAGGCCGCAAGCACCGCGCTGGAGCACCTGGAACTGAGCTGGGACGCCGAGCCACTGGTCTCGATCGATCCAGAGGAGTACTACGACTTCCAGGTCACACGGCCGCACGTGCGGCACGCGGGAGGCGTCACCCGCAAGATCGAGTGGCAGACCACCCGGCTGTCGGTGGCCACCCTCCCGGGCACCGATCGGCACGTCGTGCTCGTGAACGGCATCGAGCCGAACCTGCGCTGGCGGGCGTTCTGCACCGAGTTGCTGGGCTACGTCGAGAAGCTGGGTGTGACGAAGGTCATCACGCTCGGCGCACTGCTGACCGACACACCGCACACGCGCCCCACTCCTGTCAGCGGCATCTCCTACGACACCTCCTCGGCGGGCGACCTGCAGGTCGAGCCGTCGAGCTACCAAGGACCCACCGGGATCGTGGGCGTGTTCCAGAACGCGTGCGTCGAGGCGGGCATCCCTGCGGTGTCGTTCTGGGCCGCGGTGCCGCACTACGTCTCGCAGGCCCGGGTGCCCAAGGCCGCCGTCGCGCTGCTGCACCGTGTCGAGGAGCTGCTCGACGTCGAGGTTCCGCTCGGCGGCCTCCCCGAACAGGCCGAGGAGTGGGAGCGCACCGTCTCGGAGATGGCCGAGGCCGACGACGAGGTTCGCGAGTACGTCCGCCAGCTCGAGGAGCAGGCCGAAGCGGACGCCGATGTGCTCCCCGAGGCCGACGGCGACGCCATCGCCGCCGACTTCGAGCGGTACCTGCGTCGACGCGGCACCGGAGGCACGGGCAACTGACCACGGCGCCCTCCCGCGGCGCAGCCGCCCGGGCCGGTCTGTACGCGGGCGCGTTCCTCGGCCCCTTCGGCGGTGGGGTCACCGTCGCGATGCTGCCGGAGCTGGGCAGCTCGTTCGGCGTCTCCGCCGCCACCGCATCGCTGTCGGTCTCGGCGTACCTGGCGCCGTTTGCCGCCGTGATGCTCGTGTCGGGCACGCTCGGCGAGCGCTGGGGCAGGCGGCGCACCCTCACCGTCGCCTACGTGACGTACCTGGTCACGTCGGTGGCGTGCCTGCTCACCACGACGTTGCCGGTGTTCCTCGCGGCCCGCGCGCTGCAGGGAGCCGCGAATGCGTTCACCACACCCCTGCTGCTGGCCGCGCTGGCCGCCGCCGCTCCACCGGAGCGGCTCGGCCGGGCGCTGGGCTGGTTCGGCTCGCTGCAGGCGGCGGGCCAGACCACGGCCCCGCTAGTGGGCGGGCTCGCGGCAGAGGTCGACTGGCGGCTCGCGTTCGCGGGAGTGGCCGCGGTGGCCGCGGCCCTGGCCGTCACCGGCATCCCC
>JAODNO010000517.1 GCA_025465235.1 Pseudonocardia sp. | reverse complement strand
GAGCAGCCCGGCGTCGAAGGCGTCCCCGGCCCCCGTCGGGTCCACCACGTCCACCCCCGGGGCCGTGACCTCCCAGCGGCCACGGCGGTCGACCCACCGGGCACCCCGGGCTCCCTCCGTGACGCAGACCGCGCCCGCCGTGCCGATCTCGTCCAGCAGCTCCGTCTCCGAGCCGCCGAGCGCCGCGAGCTCATCAGTGTTGGGCAGCAGCAGGTCGATACCCCGCACCCACTCCCGGAACTCCTGCGTGAGCGCGGGAGCAGCCTGCGGGTCGACCGACGTGCTCAGCCCGGCCGCGCGGGCGGCGGCCAGCGCCGCGAGCCCGGCCGGCCGGGACGACGGATCGAGCAGCACGTAGCCCGAGAGGTGCAGGTGGTCGGCGCCGTCGAGCGCGGGCAGGTCGGCGGGATCCAGGCGCGCCGCCGCTCCCCGGTCCGACAGCATCGTGCGCTCACCCTCGTCGAGCAGCACCACGACCGTGCAGGTCGGGACGTCCGGATCCACGGTCAGCGCCGGGAGTACACCGGCGTCCGCCAGGTCGGCTGCGGCCGCACTCCCGGCGGCGTCCTCGCCCACCCGCGCGACCAGCGTGACGTCGGCACCGAGGTGGGCGAGCCACGCTGCCGTGTTCGCCCCGGCGCCCCCGGAGCCGGTACGGATCCGGGCCGGGACGTCCGCCCCGTGCACGGCAGGCCCGGACGGTGCGACGAGCACGTCGACCGCGATGTCGCCGACCACCACGACCCGGGGACGGCGAGTACCCGGCACCGCCCCACCACTCCCGCTCACGGGCGTGGACGGGCGGCGAGTGCCACGGCGACCTGTGCGGCAAGCTCCGCGTTGGCCCGCACGAGCGCGATGTTCGTGCGCAGGCTGGCCCCACCGCTGCCGGCGTGGAAATGCTCCAGCAGCGCGGGCGTGACGTCCTTGCCCGTGATGCGGCGCCGTGCCAGCAGGGCCGTTCCCTCCTCGAGCAGCCGGTCGTGCAGGCCGGCGTCGAGCTCGTTGGCCTCGGGGACGGGCTGGGCCAGCACCATCCCGGACGGGGAGCCGAGCGAGCGGTGGGCTCGCCAGACGGCGGCAGCCTCGGTGGGTGTGTCCACCCGCCAGGGCACCGGGTGCCCGGAGTCGCGCCGGTAGAAGCCGGGAAAGGCGTCGGTGCGGTAGCCGATCACCGGCACCGACCCGGTCTCGAGCACCTCGAGGGTCGCGGGCACGTCCAGGATCGACTTCACCCCCGAGCAGACGACGAGCACCCCCGTGCCGGCCAACGCGGCGAGGTCCGCGGAGACGTCCCAGGTGTCCCGGGCACCGCGGTGAACCCCGCCCAGGCCACCCGTGGCGAACAGCGCCACGCCCACCGCATGCGCTAGTGCCGCCGTTGCGGCCACTGTCGTCGCGCCGTCCCGGCCCAGGGCGACGGCCACGCCGAGGTCACGCGCCGACAGCTTGACGAGTCCCCCGCCGCACACCCGGTCCAGCTCGGGGCCGGACAGCCCGACGCGGGGTACCCCGTCGAGGACGGCGACGGTGGCCGGCACCGCGCCCTGGGCCCGGACCGCGGTCTCGAGATCGTCGGCGGCCGCGCGGTTGTGCGGGCTCGGCAGGCCGTGGGCGAGCAAGGTGCTCTCTAGCGCGATGACGGGGCGCCCGGTCGCGACGGCGTCGGCGACCTCCTGGGACAGCACGATCGGTGTGGGGGGTGGCGGGGCGGGCGGGGAGACGGGAACCGGCACGTGGGGCATCATGGAGGACATGGCCACCCAGGTGCTGCCCGACGTCGAGACCCGCCCAGAGGGCACCGACACGACGGGCAACGACGAGCCCAAGATGTTCCACTACGTGAAGAAGAACAAGATCGCGGAGAGCGCGGTGTTGGGCAACATGGTGGTGGCACTCTGCGGAGAGACCTTTCCGGTCACCCGCTCGCCGAAGCCCGGCTCGCCGGTCTGCCCTGACTGCAAGAAGATCTACGACTCGCTGCGGCCCGGCGGCGACGACTGAGCGAACATCGGGTGAGCACAGTGCCGATGCGTAGCGTCCTGCGCGGATGGCTGTACGACCGTCTGGTGGCCGGGATGACCACCGACTGGTACCGCGAGGTGCTGATCAGGCTCCCGGACGGCGCGCGCCTCCTCGATGTGGGCATCGGCACCGGCGCCGCACTGGTCCGCTGTGCCGATGTTGTGCGCGCCAAGCGGCTCGACATCGTCGGCCTCGACATCGACGCCGACTACCTCGAACGGTGCCGGGCAGAGATCGCGGGCGCCGAGCTGTCCGGGCAGGTCTCGCCGGTGCTGTCGTCGGTCTACGACCACCGCGGCGGCCCCTATGACGCCGCGTACTTCAGCGCCAGCCTGATGCTGCTGCCCGACGCGGTCGCGGCCATCGTGCACGTGGCGCGTCAGCTCGTCCCGGACGGACGGCTGTTCGCCACGCAGACCTTCCACCACCGCCGCTCGGCCCTGCTGGAGCGGGCGAAGCCGCTGGTCCGGCACTTCACGACCATCGAGTTCGGGCGCGTGACGTACGAGGACGACTTCCGCCGGGCGTTCGCCGACGCCGGTATGGAGTTGATGGAGCTCACCACGATGAGCAGCACGCGGCACTCGTCCTACCGGCTTGCCGTGGCCCGGGTCGGCGACCACGGCAACGGTAGGAGCACGAGGGCAGCCTGAGCCGGGCCGGCTCAGCGCTGCAGCACGTACTCCCCGGGTGCGGGGGCCACGGCATGCATCCCGCGCCCACCGAGCTCCGGCGGGGCGTCGCGCAGCGGTCCGCTGCGCTCGTTCAGCCACGCCAGGTGGTCGGACCACCACGAGCCGGCGACCGCGCGGGCCCCGACGAGCCAGCGCTCCGCCTCCGGGGGCGTGGTGTCGGCGACGCGGAAGGTCGCGGTGGCCTCACCGGGCGGGCACACCACCGACGCGGTGGAGCCGCCGAGCACGAACCGGCTGGTACCGCCGAGCAGCAGAGCGGTGCGGTAGCAGGATCGCCACGTGGACGGGCGGCCGGTGATGCCGGCGACGACGTACGCGTCCCGGTCGACCTTCGACAGGTCGATCGCAGTGCCGAGCATGCTGGACGCGCCCGGCGTGACCAGCGGGTTGTCCAGCGCGATGGTCACCAGGTCGCGGTGCAGCCCCGCCGGCAGGCGCACGGTGTCGGCGAGCCAGAACAGGACCTCGGACGCCGGGGGAGACTGGCCGCCCAGGTAGTTGTGCACCCAGTAGGGCCAGACGAGGTCGGCCGGGCGCATCCACGCGTGCGCCTCGGCCAGGACGCGGCCGTCGAGGTAGCCCGTGCGCTGCGAGGCCGCCATCGCCGCCCGCGCCTTCGGGACGAGGGTTGCGCCCGCTGTGCCGGCTTCCTCGTGGTGGTCGAGAACGGAGGCGACGAACGTCAGCGACGCCACCCGCTCCTGCTCCCCGATCTCCGCGAGGTGCGCCAGCAGCATCGCGGTGATCGTCCCGCCCGAACCGAACGCCATCATCGACATCCGGTCGGTGCGGGCGACGTGCTCACACGCGTTCATTGCCTCGAGGACAGCCCGTCCGTAGGTGTCGAGGTCCCAGGTGGCGTGCTGGGTGCCGGGGTTGCGCCAGGACAGGAGGAACACCTGCTGGCCGCCGCGGACGAGGTGCTCGACGATGCTGCGGCCCGGTGCGAGGTCGGCCAGGTAGTACCGGGTGACCATCGGCGGCAGGACGAGCAGTGGCAGGTCGCGGACCTCCTCGGTCTGGGGCAGGTACTGGATGAGCTCGAACACGGGTGTGCGGAGCACCACGGCGCCAGGCGTCGCGGCGACGTCGGTGCCCACCTCGAACGCGTCCGGCTCAACCGTCGCCGGCAACCGCGGCGGGGTCGCGAGATCGGTGATGAGCCGGCGCGCCCCGCGGACAACGCTCGCGCCGCCCGTCTCGAGCGCCTCCCGCCAAGCGACCGGGTTGAGCGGTGTGTTGCTCGGGGCGAGGGCGTCGGCGAGCGTATCGAGGGCTGACCGGACCGACTCGTCGTCGGTGCCGTCGAGCTCGGCGTCCGCGATGAGGTCGGATGCGACGCCGCGCGCCGCGATGTGGGCCTGCACGGAACGGCGCAGCAGCGGGTTCCCCGACCACGCCGGGTCGGCGTACCTCTGGTCCCGAGGGGGCGGGGCCAGCGTGGAGCGACCCAGCCCGATCCGGGCCAGCTCTGCGGCCAGAGCTGCGCCCCGCCGGGCCACCGTCAGCGGCCTGCCGGCCAGCGCCCCCGCCATCCGTACCGCCGGCGCGAGGGGCAGCACCCGCCGCAGCGGCCCGTACGGGCCCTCGGCGAGCAGCATCTCGAGCCCGGCCACAGCGTCGGCCGCGTCGACGCGCGCTTCACCGGCCTCGCGCGCGCCGGGTTGCTCGTTCGTCATCTGCTCTCCTCTGCGACAACCGGCCCGGTCCTCGCAGCATGGGCGGCGCGGCCGTCGGGGGGCAAGTCCGCGATCACCGCTTCGTGGCCGGTGGGTTCGGCGGCCACCGGCACGCTCGCCCCGCCCCGTTGCCGGCCCCGCAACCGCGCCGGCCACAGGCGGTGCAGGAGGCCTCGCCGTGGGACGAACCGCGACGGCCACACCTCCTCCACCGCGTTGTTCAGGTGCGCGCCCAGCACGATCGACAGCCCCAACAGGAAGGCGAACAGCAGGAACGCGATCGGTGTGGCCAGCGCGCCGTACGTGTAACCGGTGCTGGTGAGCACGGCGATGTAGACCCGCAGGCCGGTGGTCGAGGCGATGAACACGAGCATCGCGAGCAGCGCTCCGGGCAGCACCCGCAGCCACGGCAGCGGGCGCGGCAGGGCGACCTTGTAGAGCGCCGTGAGGACCAGCACCAGCAGCAGGCCGGTGCCGGGGTAGTAGAACCCGGCGATGATCGATGCCGCGCCCGGGCGCCAGGACACCGGGAGCACCTGCGGCAGCAGGTCCGGGCCGAGCGCGATGATCGGTAGTGTGCACACGGCCACGACGAGGGCGAACAGGTAGATGAGCAGCGAGAAGATCCGCTGCCACACGGGGTGGCGCACCAGCTTCTGCCCGTGCGCATCCGTGACCGAGTCGACGATCGACGCGACCGCCGACGAACCGGCCCACAGCGCGATGACGAAGCCGACCGACACGACGTCCGCCCGGCCGTAGCTCAGGATGCTGCCTGCGGTCGGCGCGATGATCTGGTCGACGACCTCGGGGGTGAACACCCGCCGCGAGAAGCCGATGATCTTGTCCTCGACCACGACCACCGTCGCCGTGCCGAACCACCCGCCCACGTAGCCCATGGAGCCGAGCAGCGCGAGGAACAGCGGCGGCAGGGAGAGGGTCTGCCAGAAGGCCGCCTGCGCGGAGTGCGAGAAGATGTCGAGATCCCACGCCCTGGAGAGGGTGCGCACCACCACCCGCCCCACGCCCGAGCGCGGGCCGGGCCTGGTGGATGCCGGACCGGAAGCTTCGTCGGAGGTCATCGCACGCACAGAATGGACCACCCGGCGCCGGGTGTCCGACCGTGCGGGTCGTGACGCGCCGTGTGAGTCGGCCCGGTTACGCTGACCATGACTGTCGGCGGCCCCGGACCCGCCGTGATCACCGCTCCGGGCCCCGCGCCGACGCGGGGGCCCGTGCAGGGCCGGATCAGAGCACAGCGTGCGCGACGTTGAGGGAGTTGTGTGTCCCAGGCCCAGCAGATCGCTCCGTCATCGCGCCCGCTCCGCGCCTGGCAGCGCAGCGCACTCGCCCGGTACCTCGCCGCGGCGCCCCGCGACTTCCTCGCGGTCGCGACGCCCGGCGCGGGCAAGACGGCGTTCGCGCTGCGGGTGGCCGCGGAGTTGCTGGCCGACCGGGTGATCGAGTCGATCACGGTCGTCACGCCCACCGAGCACCTCAAGCACCAGTGGTCGGCTGCCGCCGCCCAGGTCGGCGTGGCCATCGACCCCGACTTCCGCAACTCGACCGGTGGCACGTCGTCGGACTACACGGGGATCGCCGTCACCTACGCCGGAGTGGCCGCCCACCCGCTGCTGCACAGGGCGCGTACGGAGAACCGCCGAACCCTCGTCGTCCTCGACGAGGTGCACCACGCCGGCGACGCCCGATCGTGGGGCGACGCCGTGAAGGAGGCGTTCGACCCCGCCGTACGGCGCCTCACGCTGACCGGCACCCCGTTCCGCAGCGACGACAACCCCATCCCGTTCGTCGACTACCTGCCCGATGCCGAGGGCGCCCTGCGCAGCCGGGCCGACCACGCCTACGGCTACGCCGAGGCGCTCGCCGACGGCGTCGTCCGGCCGGTGGTCTTCCTGGCCTACTCGGGGTTGTCGAGCTGGCGCACCAGCGCGGGGGAGGAGATCACCGCCCGGCTCGGGGAGCCGATGACCGCCGAGCAGACCGCCCGGGCGTGGCGCACCGCGCTGGATCCCGGCGGCGAGTGGATCCCGGCCGTGCTGGCCGCCGCGGACAAGCGGCTCAGAGGGCACCGCGCTGGTGGGATGCCCGACGCAGGCGGCCTCGTGATCGCCTCCGACCAGACGACCGCGCGCGCCTACGCCGCAATCCTCACGGAGGTGACGGGCACCGCTCCGGTCGTGGTGCTGTCCGACGAGCCGGGCGCGTCCGCCCGGATCGCCCGGTTCGCCGCGTCGGACGATCGCTGGATGGTGGCCGTGCGGATGGTGAGCGAGGGCGTCGACGTCCCGCGGCTCGCGGTCGGTGTCTACGCCACCAGCGCGTCCACACCGCTGTTCTTCGCCCAGGCCGTGGGCCGGTTCGTCCGGTCCCGGCGGCCGGGGGAGACCACATCGGTGTTCGTGCCCAGCGTCCCGGTGCTGCTCGGGCTGGCGAGCGAGCTGGAGGCCCAGCGCGACCACGTGCTCGGCAAGCCGCACCGCGCCGACGAGCAGTGGGACGACGACCTGCTCGCCCAGGCGCAGCGGCAGGAGGATGAGCCGGGGGAGGACGAGAAGTCGTTCACCGCCCTCGGGGCGCAGGCCGAGCTCGACCAGCTGATCTACGAGGGCACGTCGTTCTCCGCGGACGAGGAGGACTACCTCGGGCTGCCCGGGCTGCTCGAGCCCGACCAGGTGCGCACCCTGCTCAGCCAGCGCCAGAAGGAGTGGCTGAGCCGTTCGAAGAGTTCGGCCCCGCCCGCCGTCCCGCCCCCGGCATCGCCGCCCGCCGAGCGACCCCAGACGTCTGTCCGCGAGCGGCTGGGCGCGCTCCGCAAGGAGCTCAACACGCTGGTCGCGCTGCACCACCACCGCACGAACAAGCCCCACGGCAAGATCCACAACGAGCTCCGGACGCTCTGCGGCGGCCCGCCCACGGCAATGGCCAGCATTGAGCAGCTCGAGGAACGGATCGCGACCTTGCGGTCCTGGCGCTAGCGGGGCCGCAGGGCCCCTCACATGGCAACGGGGCGAGGACCGAAGGTCCTCGCCCCGTCATGGGTCAGTTGGGGCCGGCTGGGTGCCGGCCCTCGTCAACTGCCAGACACGTCGATCTCCATCTCGCGGAGCTTGTCGGCGTGGGCCCGTGCGTGGTGACCGCAGAACAGCAGTTCGCCGCCCGACGGCAACACGGCCCGGACCTTCGCGGCCGCTCCGCATCGGTCACAGCGGTCAGCGGCGGTCAACTCGGGCCGGGTCAGGGTTCCTGGCTGCATAGCGGTCTCCCTCCGTCTCGACGCCGGATAGCTCCGGCGCCGCTTGCTGTGACGACCGCTCGCGCGGTGCGTCCACACTCTCAGACGTACAGCACCCTGCACGTGTTCCCGAATCGCGTCGCAAGGACCATCACGTGACCGAGCGTGGTCGCGAGGTCGTCCTTGCGATGACACCCAGGTGACTACCGCAGATTCAGTTGACGTGGAGTAAATGATGCGATGCCCGCCGTGACACCGCAAGATGGGTTGTGTTAACACTCTCGATACGGCGACTACGCTCTGCACATGTGACGGCAAGCGTGCGCAACCGGGTTCCGGCGCCCGCCCTATTCGTCGTCGGGGGAACCTCGATGTACGTCGGGGCGGCCCTCGCGGTCGGTCTCTTCGACCGTCTGTCGCCGTCGGCCGTCGCCGTGTTACGACTGGTGGGCGCCGCGGCCCTGCTGTTCGCGTGGCGTCGACCCGCAGGGAGCGCGTGGCGCGGGGCGCGCTTCGGGCGTGCGGTCGCGTTCGGGCTCGCGACGGCTCTCATGAACATCGCCTTCTACGAGGCGATCGCCCGCCTCCCGCTCGGCACTGCGGTGGCGATCGAGTTCTGCGGACCGGTGGCCGTCGCAGCGGTGGCCTCGCGCAGGGCGCGGGATGTCGGCGCGGTGCTGCTGGCTGCGGTGGGCGTGCTGCTCATCGCGGATGTGCGCTGGTCAGGCAGCCCGTCCGGGGTGATGTGGGCCCTCGCGGCCGCGGCGCTGTGGGCCGTCTACATCCTGCTCGGGAAGCGGGTGGCGACGGCAGGCAACGGCCTCGACGACATGGCGGTGGGGTTCGTGGTGGCCGCGGTGGTGCTGTCCCCGCTCCTGCTGCTCGGCGGCCCCACGGCGCCGGCGGCGCTCGCCGACCCGCTGGTGCTGGGGCTCGGGCTCGGCGTGGGGGTGCTGTCCAGCGCGGTGCCTTATGCGCTCGACCAGGTCGTGCTGCGCCGAGTCGGCCAGGCCCGCTTCGCGGTGCTGCTGGCCCTGCTCCCCGCCACTGCCACCGTGGTCGGCCTGGTTGGATTGGCGCAGGTCCCCGGCGTGGCAGAGGCGGTGGGGATCGCTGCGGTGATCCTTGCGGTGGCCCTGCGCTCCCGCGAAGGCGACGAGCTGTCCGCCGTCGGTTGAGCCAGGCGGTGGTTACGAAGAGTGAATCGCCGAGCGGTCACTTTCCGTAACCCAAAATCACCGATTCGAGTGTAATTGCACTGATCGGGTGATTCGCACCCGACACGCCCGACCGTCCATCAGCACAGTGGAGAGGCCGCCAGGACTGGGGCTGCGTAACACGAACGTCACGGCAGGGGTGTGCCGTGTGACACGCGCGAGCGGTGGTATCTACCCGACCCGCTCGACGGCGGGGCGTACCTAGGGTTCCGCCGCTCCGCGGGCTGGTCCGAGAGGTACAGCGGGCCCGCGACTGCGCGGCCCCGTCCACGGCGGGACAAAAGCCCGGGAGGTCCGTCCCCGGGCTTCGTCGCGCCCGGGCCGACCCCGGAGCTCCCCGTGGACCTCGTGCCACCCGATACCCGCCTCACCGGGCACTGGCAGCGATCGTTGCTGGCGACCGCCGACGGCCGGCGCGACACCACCACGCAGGTGTCGTGGCTGCAGGCCGGGCGACTCTACGTCGACCTGCGACTCCCGGTGCCGGCCCCGGAGACGCCGGGTGTCAGCTGCCTGCGCGACCTGGACCGCACCCAGGCGCGTGCCCTGGCCCAGGCGGAGGGCTTTGCCGGCCGGCTCGTCGCCGACGGGACGTGGGCCCGGTGGGAGCGGCTGGTCGACCTCCAGCCGGCAGCGCCGTCCCCGGACGAGGGGCGGCTGGTCGACGAGGGCGACCGCGTCGTCGAGACGGGCCGAGACGGCAGCTACGTCGAGCACTGGCACCGGGTTCCTCGCCCGGCTGTGCCGCTTGCCGCGGTGTTGTTGCGGGAGACGTCGAGCGGAGCGCCCGCAGTGCTGGTGCGCGTCGGCGACGACGTCGGGTGGGCGCGGGGTCGGCCGCACGAGCTCCCGCCCGGCACATCCCTCCCCGGCCGCGTCGAGGAGGCCGCGACCACCCAGGACGCCCAGGATCTGCTCGACACCGAGGTGGCGGTCGGACGTCTCGGCCCCCGGGGTGCCGTGCTGACCCGCTCGAACCTGCCATGGCGCGCAGGCGCCTCCCTCGAGATCGGCCCGTTGGTGATGTGCGCGGACGGCGAGCGCCTCGGCACGGAGGACGTCGCTCCGAACGGCCGACCCGTGCGCCGGACGTGGCAGGTCATCACCCGCGAGGGAGACCCGGCAGACCTTCCGTCGTCCCGGAACCCGCTGGAGAGCAGGACATGAGCGCACTCACCGAGTTCACCGAGGTCCCTGTCGTCGACGTCACCGGACTGCTGGGCGACGATCCGCACGAGCGGTGGCGGGTGGCGCAGGAGCTGGGCCGGGCGGCCAGGGAGATCGGCTTCCTCCAGGTGACCGGCACCGGTATCGATCCGGCGCTGTTCGAGGATCTGCTGCGGGTGAGCAAGGCCTACTTCGGCCTCCCCCGCGGGGTGAAGATGCAGACCTACATCGGCCGGTCCCGTAACCACCGCGGGTACGTGCCCGTGGGCGAGGAGGTCTTCAGCGGCGGGACGGTCGATCTCAAGGAGGCGTTCGACCTCGGCCGGGACCTGCCCGCCGACGACCCCGACCACCTTGCGGGCCGGATGCTCGGCCCGAACCAGTGGCCGGACGTCCCGGGCTTCGCGGCGGCGTGCACCGCCTGGTACGAGGCGGTGATGGCGCTCGGCGGGGCGCTGCTGCGCGGCTTCGCCCTCGCCCTCGGTGAGCCCGCCGACGTCTTCGACGCGTACGTGACGAAGCCACCGTCGCAGCTGCGGCTGATCCACTACCCGTACGACCCGGATGCGGTCGACACCGTTGGCATCGGCGCCCACACCGACTACGAGTGCTTCACGATCCTGAAGCCGACGGCTCCCGGGCTCGAGGTGCTCAACGGCGCGGGGGAGTGGGTCGACGTGCCGCCGCTCGCCGGCGCCCTCGTGGTGAACATCGGCGACATGCTCGAGACGTGGACCAACGGCGTATTCGTCGCCACCACCCACCGGGTCCGCAAGGTCACCGAGGAGCGCTGGTCGTTCCCGCTGTTCTTCACCATGGACCACGACACGGTCGTCGCGCCGTTGCCGCAGTTCGTCGGAGAGGGCGAGCCGATGAGGGCGCCCCTGGTCGCGGGCGAGCACCTGTTCGCCCAGACCGCGCAGAGCTTCACCTACCTGAAGAAGCGCATCGCCTCGGGCGAGCTCGTCCTGCCCGACGGCTCGTTGGGGCTCTCCTCCTTCGGCCAGGCGGCGCGCCACGCAGGCGGTGCCTCGTGACGTGGCTCCGCTGGCAGGACGCGGCCTGGCCGGACCTGCAGGAGGTACTCGCGGCGCGCGACCACGAGGTGGGCCTCGTGCCCGTCGGCGCCACCGAGCAGCACGGGCCGCACCTGCCGACGGGGACCGACAGCATCATCGCCACCGCTGTCTGCGAACGGGCGGCCGAGCTCGTGGATGGTGTGGTCCTGCCTACCGTGCCGATCGGCGTGAGCTACGGCCACGGCACCGTGCTGCCGGGCACCTTGTCCCTGAGCCCGGGGCTCTTGGCCGAGGTCCTGAAGACCTACGCCACCTGGGCAGCCGCCTCGGGCCTGCAGCGGCTGCTGTTCGTCAACGCCCACCTCGGCAACACCGCCACGATCGACACCGCCACCGACTGGCTGCGCCTCTACACCCCCGAGCTGCGCGTGGGCGCGGTCGACTGGTGGAGCTGCGACCCGCTGGTGCAGGCCGACGTGGTGGAGGACGGCGCCGACATCCACGCCAACCGGGCGGAGACCAGCATGATGCTGGCCGTCGCGCCGCACCTGGTCCGCCTCGACCGGGTCGCCGCTGCCGACGACGCCGACCGCACCGAAGGACTCGTGTTCCGGTACACCGCGCCGTCGCTGTCGACCAACGGCGTCACCGGGCAGCCGTCCCGTGCCACCGCCGAGCTCGGCGCGCAGCTGCTCGCCCGCACGGCCGCCGCCGTCGCCGACCGCGTCGAGCGGGGCCGGACCGAGGAGCCACCGCTCGGCGTCACTGCCCGTCCGCCGCTCGCCCCGTAGTCCGTCCCGCCCTGCCACCTCACCGAGGAGACACATGGACACCGTGCACGTGCTGTCGGAGGATCACTCGCGCCTGGCCAGGGAGCTGCAGGACCGTGGCGTGAAGTACGCCGCAGGCGGCTGGGTCGACGTGAACGGCCGCAGCAAGTCGAAAATCGTGCCGATCGACCATCTGCCCCAGCTGCTCGCGGGGTCCGAGCGGTACACGCCGCGGGGCCTGGGTGACCTCGGCCAGATGAACCCGCACGAGGACGAGTGCGTCGCCCTCCCGGACCTCGACACCCTGCAGGTGCTGCCGTGGGACCGCCGGGTCGCCTGGATGGCGGCGGACCTGGCGTACGGGGGCAACGAGCCGTTCGCGCTGTGCCCGCGGTCGGCACTGAAGAAGCAGGTGGACATCGCGGCAGGCCTCGGGCTTGT
This sequence comes from Pseudonocardia sp., assembly GCA_025465235.1. Classification (GTDB taxonomy): domain Bacteria; phylum Actinomycetota; class Actinomycetes; order Mycobacteriales; family Pseudonocardiaceae; genus Pseudonocardia. Next base: position 326 of record JAODNO010000517.1, on the reverse strand, counting down.
GGCCAACCTCGGCGTCGAGACGGAGTTCTACGTCTTCCGGCAGGTGGAGGACGTCACCGGCGAGCTGGTGCCGATGGCCGCCAGCGGCACGATGAACCCGACGCCTGCCTACGACCTGGAGAGCACGCTCGACGCCCTGCCCTTCCTGGACCGGATGGTGGACGCGATGGGCGAGCTCGGCTTCGGTCTCTACAGCTTCGACCACGAGGGCGGGGACGGGCAGTTCGAGTTCGACTTCGGGTACGCGCCCGCGCTCGTGACGGCGGACCGGATCTCGTTGTTCCGCCTGATGGCCCGGCAGATCGCCAAGCAGTGCGGCCTCACAG
>JAODNO010000507.1 GCA_025465235.1 Pseudonocardia sp. | reverse complement strand
GCAGCCCCCTGAACGCCACGGAGGGCAGGAAGTTCGTGCTGCCGGCGCCGTCGCCATCACGACCGCCGGTGCCCCGTCGCCCGGTCGACGGCGGCGACGACGGACATCGCGACGGCGGCCACCTCGGGCGGGACCTCGAGGTAGCCGCGGCCGACCGACTGGACGAGGGCGGCCAGACTGCTGGAGACATCGCCGCGGCGGGCATCCACATGGCCGTCGTGTCTGGCCACCTGCCGGAGGATGTCTGCGGTCTCCGCGAGCGCGGCTGCGTCGACTCGGACGCGGGCGGCGCGCTGCTCGGCGGGCGTGTATGGCGTGGTCATGGCGGGAGCTCCCCGGACTTGTACGTGCTGGTCGCGGCTCGCCGGACGCTTCCCCGCCCGGCGGCCGCGCCAGAGACGCTATCAGCGTTCGAACACTTGTTCTATGTGGGTCACCTCAGAGAGGTAACCCACCCTGGAGCGTCGCGGTTCGGGAGGCGACAGTGATGCCCGGGCGCTCACGCAGCCGACACTTGGGGGTCAGCAAAGCGTCCTGCGCCGGAGCGGGCTTGCTCTGATCGCGCAGGTAGCGCGCCAGCCGGTTGAACACGGCCGGGTTGCAGTCCGCGCTGTAGTCGGCCATGCCCTTCCCGGGCAATCCCGGCCTGGACCGTGCCCTGCTACGGCAACAGCACGACCTTGCCACCGGCGTGACCGTCGCGGACGAACCGCAGTGCGTCGGCGGCCCCGGCCAGGGGGTAGGTCCGGGTGATGACGACCTTCAGGGTGCCGTCGGCCGCGGCCGGCAGCAGCCTGCGCCAGGCGTTGGCCCGGATCTGGGTGCCGGGGTCGGCCCCCGGGCCCCCGCCGATGAGCCGGATCCCGGTGTCGGCGCGCCCGAAGGCCGCGATCGACACGATGCGTCCGCTGTCGGCCACCAGGTCCAGGGACGTGTCCACGGCCTCGTCTGTGCCGACGGCGTCGATCGCGGCGTCCACGCCGCCGGGTGCGGCCGCGCGGACGCGGTCGGCCAGCCCGGGTCCGTAGGCGACCGGGACCGCGCCGTACCCGCGCAGCAGCTCGTGGTTCCGCTCGCCGGCCGTGCCGACGACGGTCACGCCGGCCGCCACCGCCAACTGCACCGCGATCTGGCCCACGCTGCCCGCCGCGCCGTGCACGAGCAGGGTCTCGCCGGGCTTGAGGTCGAGCACCGCCAGGGCGTGCGTGGCCGTGCCACCCACCAGCAGCGTCCCCGCCGCCTCCGCCCACGGCAGCCCCTCCGGCTTGGGCACGACGTTCGCCGCCGGCACCGTCACCGAGTCGGCGTAGGCGCCCGTGGGCGGGTAGGTGACGACGACCTCGTCATCAACGGCGAGCGGACCGGCCGGCCCCTCCGCCCGCGGGCCGACGGCGGTGACCACCCCGGCGAGCTCGAGCCCGACGGGCAGCGGCAGCCGGTCGGGATCGGCTCCCATCGCCCCACTGACGATCTTGTAGTCGACCGGATTGACGGCGGCCGCCTTCACCGCCACCGTCACCTCACCCTCGGCCGGTGCCGGGACATCGGCCTCCACCTGGGACAGGACCTCCGGGCCGCCGAACGCGGTGGCCACAATCTTGGTTGCCATGCCCCGCCAACCCCCACGGGCCGCCCGCGATTCCCCGCGGCCGCGGCGGGATCCCGCAGGCGCCCGCGGCGAACGTCGGTGAGACCGCGAGCCGAGGCTGGTCACCCAGTTGAGCTGAACCGCCGGGGGGCTCCGGGCAGCATGGCGGCGCCGTCTCCAGGGATCGGCCGTCTGCGCTGACGTCCTCCCACGGCCCGGGAACTCACCCGCGTCGAGCCTGCCCATCAGTTCCGCCGCGACGCGCTCATACGACGTGGTTGGCGGCACATGAGGTGGCACACGAGCCCTTATCGCGATCTTGCTGGCAGCGTTTCCGCTGGTCAAAGGTAGAGCCGGGGTCGGATCGAGTCGACGACCTACCGACCAGGCAGATGGCGGCGCCGATGATGTCGTAGCGGTCGGGGCGGAAGCCGTCGAGGACCGCACCCCAAAGCAGGGAACCGGCGACGAACACGCCGCCGTAGGCGGCGAGGATGCGCCCGAAGTTCGCCGGCGGCAGGGTCGTTGACACGATTGCCTCGCCCCCCTCCGCCGAAGGCGGCCGATTCGGAGGCCTCGAAGCGGGTGGCGCCCGTCGTGGCCGGCGATCTCCTGCCGCCGGGCCGTGGCCACCGCACGCAGCTCGGTGTGATACGCCGCTCGGCCCGCGGTTCAGAAGTACCAGAACTCGGCTGGGTTGCCGCGGTCGTGAAAGTCGCCGTAGGTACCGCTGAAGAAGCACAGCGGCAGTCCGTCACGTTGACGGATGTGGACGATGTTGCCGAGCACGATGACGTGATCACCGGCGTCGATTTCGCGGCCCACTGTGCAGACGAGCTGCGCGATGGCGTTGCTGATCAGCGGCACCCCGAGCGGCCCTTGGTCGAGGGGCACCTCGGCGAAATGGTCTTCTCCGCGGCGCGCGAAGTGATTGGAGATGGCCTCCTGCCGTGCGGAGAGCAGATTCACCCCGAAGCGAGCGGCCCGGGATACCGTCCTGACGGTGCGGCTGCCCCGGGTGAAGCAAACGAGCAGCATCGGCGGGTCGAGCGACACCGAGGTGAGCGAGTTGACCGTCATGCCGTGCCGCTGTCCATTGTGTTCCGTGGTGATCACGGCGACGCCGGTGGCGAACCGGCCCATCGTCCGCCGCAGCGCGCCACCGTCAAGGGGTGAGGCCTGATCGGTGGTCATCACGTTTACCTGGAGTCCGGGTAGCGGACCTCGAACGTGGTGCAGCCCTCCGGCGAGCGCCACGGGCCGTGGGCCATACCGGGCGGGCGGCAGGCGTAGCTGCCCTCGGTGAATGTCTGTCCCAGACGCAGGTCGGTGATGGACCCGGTGAGAATGTAGACCTCTTCCCAGAACTCGTGTACCTGCACGCCGTTCGGGGTGGTGTCGGTGCCGGGCGCGAAGCACAGGATCCGGGTCTCGACGCGCCCGTCGCCGGCCAGCACGCGCTCCACAAGGCCTCGGCACGCGCTGCCCGGCACCGGTGTCGACCCGACGGCGGTCACGGAGAAGAACTCGAGTTCGGGTTTCGCCATGACCTACCGCGCTCCACCCGTCGCCGAGGCGAGGTCATAGCTGTCGAGGAAGTCTTCGACCGCACGCGCGGCGTCTTCGTATCCGTAGTTGCGGTAGGCGTAGCCCTTCGCCACGAACGGCGCGCCCGCGTAGAACATCTCGTACTGGTGGTGCCGGCCCGCGAACTCCGAGCCGACGACGTCCCAGGCCAGCTTGAACAGCTTGACCCGCTCCTCAACCGGATAGCCGGGTGACTGCACGTAGCGCGCCATGTCCTGACGCGTCCGGTCGTCGATCAACTCCTTGTACGAGGCGGGAAGCTGGATCACGCCGCCACCGGCGAACTCGCGAATGATGTGCAGGATCCGCGGGTAGGTCTCGGACTGCTGGGCCATCGGGCTGTAGAGGAACCGCGGGTGCGGTCGACAGACGCCGAACCCGTCGAGTGAGCAGGCGTACTCCGCGGCCAGCATCATGCCCTCCACGGTGGCCGCCAGAGCGGCCAACTCGCCGAGCCGATCCAGCACGCTCGGGATCTTGTCGATCTGGTTGACTTCGCAGATCTTGCGCGCGACGCCGGCGAGGAACTGCACCTTCGTCGCGAACCGGATCTGCGCCTGGCTGTTGCCCAACACGTGGGCGCTGGTGTCGAAGAACTGGACCCGCAGCCCGTCGACGTCGCGGCACACGAACACGTCCGACCAGGGCACGAGCACATCGTCGAACACAACCAGGGCGTCGGACTCGTCAAAGCGGCACGACATCGGATAGTCGAAGGCGCTGGGCTGGCCCACCGCATACGGCCGCCGGCAGTACGTCTTCAACCCCGGCGCGGCGACGGGAACCACGGCGGTAAAGGCGTGGTCGACGTCTTCGGGGGTGAGCGGCTTGATACACGACACCAGGACGTAGTCGCTCACCGCTGTGCTGGTGCCCAGCATCTGCGCGCCGCGCAGCACGATGCCGTCCTGGTTCTCCTCGACGACGCCGACCTGCACGAAGTCGCCGTCCCAGCCGTGCGCTGTGGTTGCCCGGCTCACCTGGGGCGGGGCGATCACATAGCTGAAGAACAACGACTCATCCAGCAGCCGCCGGTACCACCTGGTGACGTTGGCGCCGAACCGGCGTCCATTGCGGTCGAACGCCTCGGGATGGCTGGCGAACCCGGCAAGGAAAGACGCGACGTGGTCGGGACCGCGTCCCACGAAGCCGTGCGACAGCTGGGCCCATCTGGTGATCGCCTCCCGGCGCCCACGCAAGTCCTCGGGGGTTCGCGGGATCATGAACGGCTTGAGCGCATCCCGCCCCGTCTCGGGCGCGACGGCGGTCATCCCGTTCGTGGAGTCAGCGGCGAAGTCATACATCCGTGCCACCGTGCCGACGATGCCCGCAAACGCCGGGTGCGCCGTGACGTCCCGGACGTGCTCGCCATCCACGATCACCGTGCGGCGATCACGCAATGACTTTAGGTATTCCTTGCCCGTGCGCATGGTCAGGCCCTCCTTGTGACCTCGTATCCGCGGGACCGGGCCGCTCATGCGCCCCGGCAGCTTGCTGGGGGAGGCGGTGCGGTATCGCTACTCATTGACGAGCAGTTGTCGCCGGTTCGGCCGGACGAGGACCTCGCGCATCGTCAACGTCCGCTCGTGATGCCGCGCAGCGACGTGAAAGCAGGCGCCGACCGCAGCACCGACAGGGTCTTATCCAGGTGCCCGTGCAGCGCCAGGAGCATGTCGTCCGTCTGGTCCATAGGCGTCGGCGAGTTCGCACAGCGCGTTGCGCCCATTGCCGCTGAAGGACGACCCGGGCATGAGGGCAAGCGTTGAGGTGTCCAGCTCAGCCAGCCGGGCGAGGATGATCGGCAGGTCGGGCCCCAGCGACCAGTACCGGAACATCGCCTACATTCGGCCGGGTGCGGGCGCGAGAGGGGGGTTCGGTGAGAGTGCCCGCTTGGACGTGGTTGGCCAGGGCTGCCAGCGCGGCGGCGAGCCAGTGCCGTTCCTGCGTGCCGCGACACCGCGCAGCCACCCCCTCGACGACAGGGTCTGGTGCTGACAATAATCGCCGCGGTCGCCCATGCTCCTGATCGCTTTAGTCCACGGTGGACTCCCGTACGCGCCTAATAGGATAGTTCAGAGATTGCACGAATAACAGCGCGGCAACCCAATTGGAGTAATGGTTTGCCCGGCTACATAGCTGTCCGCCGCCGCAAATGTACAATGAGTAGTCGGGAGATGTACCGACGGCGGCCGGGAGGAGTGCGGATCGGTCGGGTGCGCCGGCCCAGATCGGCGGCACGTTCCCGGTCCTGTGAACAGAGCGGATTTGAACAGCGGCGGGCTTCGAGCCGGTTGAACGCGGATGGCGTGTAGGAACGCGTCCGGGAGATCGCCGAGCTGACCGCGCGGCCGCAACGGACGCGCAACCGCGGCCACGGGAAGGCCCATCGGATCGGCCGGTGTGCTGCTCGGGTAGGCCGCCCTCGGCGGCGGCTCGAGCAGCACGCACGCACCGGCGCATGACCTTTACCGCCTGGTGCCCCGCTCGTCGGTCCGGTAGCCGTCTCGGCGTGCCGTGAGGGGATCACCAACCCTGCCGCACTCTTGTTGGCCCTCCAAGAGTGGCATCACCACCAATCGGTGGCCGTCGGCGCGGCCTTGTCTGGGTTCAGAAGATGCGTGACGTTTTGGCATCGGGAGATGGGTGACGGTTCCTATCCGATGTTGTCTTGCCAACCGTAGGCCTTGTAGCGGCTGACATCCTTGCTGGTGGTCTTGGTGATGG
>JAODNO010000494.1 GCA_025465235.1 Pseudonocardia sp. | reverse complement strand
CGCAGCCCCTGGGCGAGCAGCTCGCGGGTCTCTTCGACGAGCCCGGCTGCGAACATCCGCGCCACCCGCCGGGCGACCCGGGCGTCGAGGTCCGCTGTGTCCCTGTCCACACCGAGCAGCACCGCGTCGTAGCGCGCCGCTCCGCCGGAGGGCAGCCGTGCCGGGAACGGACGCCCGGTCAGCGCGATCACCTCGAGCGCACGGACGATCCGCCGGCCGTTCGTCGGCAGCACCACCTCCGCCGCCGCCGGGTCGACCTCGGCGAGCCGGGCATGCAGCGCCTCGGGTCCGCACGAGGCCAGCTCCGCCTGCAGCCCCGCACGCAGCTCAGGGTCCGTGCCGGGGAACTCGAGCTCGTCGATGACGGCCTGCACGTACAGACCGGAGCCACCGACCAGGACAGGGGTCCGGCCGGCTGCTCGCAGCCGCTCCACCACCTCCCGCGCAGCACGCTGGTAGGCGGCCACCGACGCGACCTCCGTGACGTCGAGGACATCGAGCAGGTGGTGCGGGACGCCGGCCCGTTCGGTCGGGGTGAGCTTGGCTGTGCCGATGTCGAGTCCGCGGTAGAGCTGCATCGCGTCGGCGTTGACGACCTCGCCGCGCAGATCCGCGGCCAGCGCGAGGGCCAGCTCGGACTTGCCGGTCGCCGTGGGGCCCACGACGGCAACGAGTGGTGGTCCGCTCACCGGAGCGGCGTCCACACGGCCACGTGGTAGGCCACGCCGTACGGGATCGAGGAGTGCAGCAGCTCGCCCCGCCACGGGTCGCCGGCTGCCGCTCCGGCGAGCACCTGCCACGGTGCCCGTCCCGCGGCGAACAGCGCGGTGGCGAGGTCGGCGTCGAGATGCGCCAGTGCGCCTGTGTCGGCGTCCCGGAGTGCCGCGGCGACGGCCGCGTCGAATGGGCCTGCGCGCTCGTCCAGGTAGCCCGGGGCCTTCTCGGTGTGCGTCGCGGCGCCGTCCCCGACGACCAGCAGACCCACCGGCCGGGGGTCGGCCGCGCACTCCGCGGCGAGCGCGGCACCGAGGTCGGCGCACGCCCGCGGTGTCTCATCGGGGGCCACGAGCTCACCCCGGATGCTCACACCGGCGCCCGCGGCGGCCGCCACCCATCCGGCGATCAGCAGCGGAAGCGGCATGTCGGGGTCGACCGGCTCCGCGGCCGAGGCCGGGTCGAGCCCCACCACGACGTTCACCCCGAAGCCGAGGAAGCTGCCGCGGGCGGGCGGGCAGACCGTGCGCCGCCCGCCGGCGTCGGCGCCCACGGCGATCCACCGCGTCGCGGCCCCGGCCAACCGCGCGGCGGCGCCGGCGCACGCCGAGCGGAGCTCCGCGGTCTGCGCCGCGGCGCCCGTGGCCAGTTCGGGGACGAGCAGCGGTGGCTCGGGTAGCACGGCGACCAACGACAGCACACATCCGAGCGTATGCCGCGGGGCTCCCACCAGGGTTTTCGGGCGCGGCTCACCGACCCGGACCGGCCGCTGGCTGCGCAGCGCCCATGCGGGTTGTTCCGGTCGGACCCCGGAGCTGTTTCAATCGCTGGACGACCACTGGTCACGAGGACCGGCGACGGTCGCTGTGCACGGCTCCGCCCCCGGGCGGGGCGCCCACCGCTTGCGGTGGGCCGGAGCAAGGAGGACGACGGTGTCGGAGCAACAGGGTACGGGAACGCCAGCCACGGCCACCGAGGGCGGGACGGTCGACGCCGACCGTGCGGTCGAGCAGGCGGAAGGGAAGCAGCCGACGAGCCAGGAGCCGGCGCAGCCGGCCGCCGGCGACCCCGCTGTCGCAGGCGCCGAGGCCGAGGAGACCCCGGTCCCCCGGCCTTCACCGCTGGAACTCGGACGCCACCACCGGTCCGGCGCTGCGGCCGAGCCGGGCTCCGACGTCGAGGCAGCGGCCACCCCTCCGCTGGCGGAGGCGGGCCCGCTGGCTGCGGCCCACGCCGCGCACCCTGTCCCCGGCGCTGACACGCCGCCGCCCGGCCCATCCCCGGACGGCCGCGGTTCCAGCGCGGACGGCGCCACCACGGAGGTCGAGCCGGCCGACGAGGCCACCGGACCGCCTGCCACCAGCGAGCCCGACACCACCCCCGGTTCGCCGGTGACAGGTGCGCCCGACGCCGCACCGCCATCCAACGGCAACGCCGCCCCCGCACCCCCGGCCGTCAGGGGAGCCGACCCGGCCTCCGCACCGCCGGCCGCCGCTGCGCCCGACGTCGCCCCCGACCACCACGAATCACCCGTCCCACCCACCACCGCTACGACCCCGGTTCCCGGCCCTCCTCGGCCTGGGCCACCCGCGGTCCCTGCGCCACCGCGACCCGGCCCGCCCGCGGTACCCGCCCCGCCCCGACCGGGGCCGGCCGCCGTCCCGGCCGCGCCGCACCCCGCACCTGCGACGCCGCCGGCTGCCACATCGGACGTGCCCGTGCCCGTGCCGGTACCGGTCGCCCAGCCCTCCCCCGTCCCGAGCGCAAGCACCCACCCGGACCGCTGGGGCCGTGTCGATGCCGAGGGCACGATCTACGTCCGCACACCCGACGGCGAACGCGTTGTGGGGAACTGGCAGGCCGGGGCGCCCGAAGAGGGGCTCGCGCATTTCGCCCGCCGGTTCGACGACCTGCTCACAGAGGTCGAGCTACTCGCCGCCCGTCTCGCCGCGGGAGGTGGCGAACCGAAGCACGCCTTGCACAGCGCGAAGACGCTGCGCGACGGACTCGACGAGGCCACCGTGGTCGGCGACCTGGTCGGGCTGCGCGCACGGTTGGACGACCTGGTGGCGCAATCGGAGGAGGCCGTCGCCGCGGCCCGGTCCGCACGGGACGCCCAGCGGGCCGCCGCCGTGGCCCGCAAGGAGGAGCTCGCCGCCGAGGCCGAGGTGCTCGCCGCGGAGGCCACGCAGTGGAAGCAGGCCGGCGACCGGTTCAAGGCGATCCTCGACGAGTGGCGGGCCATCCGCGGCATCGACCGCAAGACCGACGAGCTGCTGTGGAAGCGGTTCTCGAAGGCGCGCGAGGCGTTCAACCGCCGCCGCGGCTCGCATTTCGCCGACCTCGACCGCCAACGCGCCACCGCCAAGACGCGGAAGGAGGAGCTGGTCGTCGAGGCGGAGAAGCTCACCGATTCCGACGACTGGGGCCCCACCGCGGCCCGCTTCCGCGACCTGATGACGGAATGGAAGGCCGCGGGCCGCGCTCAGAAGGACGCCGACGACTCCCTGTGGCATCGCTTCCGCATCGCACAGGACGCGTTCTTCGCACGCCGTTCCGGCACCTTTGCGGAGCGCGACGCGGAGTTCGCCTCGAACGCCGAGGCGAAGCGGGCCCTGCTCGTCGAGGCCGAGAAGATCGACCCCTCCGATCCGGCCGGGGCGCGCGCCGCCCTGCGCCACATCCAGGAACGCTGGGAAGAGATCGGCAAGGTTCCGCGCGACGACATCCGATCACTCGAGGCCGGCCTGCGCGCCGTCGAGGAGAAGGTGCGCGAGGCCGCCGACCGCCAGTGGCGCCGGACCGATCCCGAGGCCGAAGCGCGCGTGGCCCAGTTCCGCGAGCGGGTGGCCCAGTTCGAGGCGCAGGCGGAGAAGGCCCGCGCGGCCGGAGACGCCCGGCGCGCCCAGCAGGCCCAGAGCCAGGCCGACCAGTGGCGCGAGTGGCTCACAACGGCGGAACAGGCGGTCCAGCAACTCTGAGGATGATCATGGCAATAGTGCTCTCACGGTCGTGGAATGGACCATGAGAGCACGATTCCGGAGATCAGCGGAACCATGCCGGCGTCGGCGCCGTCAGTGCGGCCATGTCTCGGACCGTGGGTCCGCGCCGGTGGAGTCCCGCATCAGGCTCGCGCTGGTCCTCGGGAACCTGCCCGCTCCGGCCGTCCAGCACCCGGTGACCGGTGATGGCAGATCCTCCCGACTCGACCTGGCCTAGCCGGAGGTCACGCTGGCCGTCGAGTACGACGGAGGGGAGCACCGCGCACCGGAACGGGCACGGCGCGACCTCTCTTCCGCCGATCACCCCCGGCGGCCGGCGATCCGCGCCCAGCAGATGGCTAGTGTGATCACCGCCAGGAGGGCCAACACGAGCCCGACACCGGGCCCACTGCCGCCGACCGGCACCGCGACCTGCCGGGACCAGATCGCCCACAGCCCCGTGACCACGGAGATTCCGCACCCCACCGCCGCCAGCCAGGCGAGCGCCCACCACCGGGTGGCGAGCGCCAGCGTCGAGACCACCAGGCCGAAGCCCAGCGACGTGAAGGTGAACAGCCGCGGCAGCACCCCGAGCCGCGGCTCGATGCCCGCGAGCACCTCCCAGCCGCGCACCGGGCCGGTCCACGGCAGGATCAGTGCCACGATCAGCACGAGTATCGCGATGGACACACCCAGCGCCGCCGGGCCGGGATCGATCTGACGCTGGACGCGCCGGCCGATTCCGGTCAGCTCCGCATCGAGGGCCGCCAGCTCCTCGGGGACCTTCCGCTCATTCATCGCTCTCCCTCGCTGCACTCCGTCGCCTGCCGGGGTGCTCATGCGCTCGTCGCACACCCGGGCGTGGCCGCCGCGGGCACCGGCGCGCCGAAGGACGGCAGGCCCAGGCCGGTGGGCACACCCCCCGGCCGGGTACCCATCTCGTGGACGTCGCCCGCGCTGGTGCGCCGGTGGGACAGGACCGGGCCGTCAGCCACGAGGTGGTGCGGCGCCCCGTACCCGACGGCGACCTCGACGATGTCACCGGGACGGATCCCGCCGGCGTCCGAGGCTGCCGGGCCGGGCGCGAAGTGCACCAGCCGCCCATCGCGGGCGCGACCGCTCATCCGCTGGGTGGCACTGTCCTTGCGTCCTTCCCCCGTCGACACCAGTACCTCGACGACCTGCCCCTCGAGCGCGCGGTTGGCCGACCAGGAGATCTCCTCCTGGAGCGCCACGAGCCGCTCGTACCGCTCCTGGACGACCACCTTGGGCAGCTGCTCGGGCAGCGACGCAGCGGGCGTGCCGGGACGAGGCGAGTACTGGAAGGTGAACGCGTTCGCGAAGCGGGCGGAACGCACGACGTCGAGGGTGTCCTCGAAGTCGGCATCGGTCTCCCCCGGGAAGCCGACGATGATGTCGGTGCTGATCGCGGCGTGCGGGATCGAGGCGCGCACCTCGTCGATGATCGCGAGGAAGCGCGCGGACCGGTAGGAGCGGCGCATCCGCCGCAGGACGTCGTCCGAGCCGGACTGCAGGGGCATGTGCAGCTGGGGGCACACGTTCGGGGTGTCGGCCATCGCCGCGATCACGTCGGAGGTGAAGTCGCGGGGGTGCGGCGAGGTGAACCGCACGCGTTCGAGGCCCTTGACGTCGCCGCAGGCCCGCAGCAGCTTCGCGAAGGCGCCGCGGTCGCCGAACTCGACGCCGTAGGAGTTGACGTTCTGCCCGAGCAGGGTCACCTCCAGCACGCCGTCGGCCGCCAGCGACGACACCTCGGCCAGCACGTCGCCCGGCCTGCGGTCCTTCTCCGTGCCCCGAAGGGACGGCACGATGCAGAAGGTGCACGTGTTGTTGCAGCCCACGGAGATCGACACCCAGCCGGCGTAGGCCGACTCGCGGCGCGCCGGCAACGTCGAGGGGAAGACCTCCAGCGACTCGGCGATCTCCACCTGGGCGGTGGCGTTGTGGCGTGCGCGCTCCAGCAGGACGGGCAGGGCGTGCACGTTGTGGGTGCCGAACACCACGTCGACCCATGGAGCGCGCCGGACGATCTCGGAGCGGTCCTTCTGTGCGAGGCAGCCGCCCACCGCGATCTGCATTCCGGGCCGGGCGGTCTTCACGGGCCGGAGGTGGCCGAGGTTGCCGTAGAGCCGGTTGTCGGCGTTCTCGCGGACGGCGCAGGTGTTGAACACGACGACGTCGGCGTCCTCCGAGTCGGCCTTCGTGTATCCCGCCGCCTCCAGGAGCCCAGCCATCCGCTCGGAATCATGCACGTTCATCTGGCACCCGTAGGTGCGGATGGTGTAGCTACGGCCCACGGAAACGAGGGTAGGCCGTCGGCATGATCTCGACCGCATCGGCCGGGCACGGCAGGATGCCCCCGTGGAGGGCGGCGGCTCGTGCGGGCGGCGCGCGGTGCTGGGCGGGCTCGGCCTGCTCGGCCTGCTCGCCGCGCTCGGCGGCTGCTCGTCCCCCTACGCCGGCACCCGCCTCATGCTCGCGACGGGCGGCACGCAGGGCGTCTACTTCGGACTCGGAAACGCCCTGGCAGACGCGTGGCAGCGGAAGCTCGGGCTCGACGTCCGTCCCGAGGTGCTGGCGACGGCCGGCTCGGTGGACAACCTGCGACTGCTCGCCACGGGAGCGGCGGACGTGGTGTTCAGCCAGGTGGACACCGCGGCCGACCAGCTGTTGAAGTCGGCCCCGGGCGACCAGCGCGCCCCTCGTGCGCTCGCCCGGATCTACGACGACGCCGTGCACGTCGTCGTCAGGGCCACGTCCCCGGTGACGACACTGGCCGGCCTGAGGGGAGCCAGGGTGTCGGTCGGCGCTCCCGACTCGGGCGTGTATGTGATCGCCACGCGGCTGCTGGGGTTGGCCGGGGTGTCGCCGGACACGGACCTGCAGGCCGAGCAACTCGGGATCAACGAGTCCGTGGCGGCCATGGAGAGCGGCACGATAGACGCGTTCTTCTGGTCCGGCGGGGTGCCCACCGACGGGGTCAGCCGGCTGGCGAGGACCGTGCCGATCCGATTGCTGAACCTCGAGGACATGATCACCGTCGTCCGTACGGCCTACCCGGCGTACGCCTCCGGTACCGTGCCGGCCGCGACATACGGCATCCCCGACCCCATCACGACCCTGCTCGTGCGCAACTTCCTGCTGGTGCCGGCCTCGATGCCGGACGATCTCGCGAGCGCGCTGGTCGAGGGTCTGTTCGACGCCCAGCCGGAGCTGGCGGTGGCGAGCCCCGCCGCGCTCACCATCGACTCCCGAGCGGCGATCGGCACCCAGCCGGTGCCGCTGCACCCCGGCGCGGAGAGGTTCTTCCGGGCATTGAAGAACGGCCAATGAGTGTGTGTATCCCCGTACGGATGGCCGCCGAGCGGGGTCCGACCGTTCCGCCGGACGTCAGGCCGGCGCGGACGGCATGCCGGCCTCCCGTTCGGCTACCCACTGCTCCCCGTCCGGCTCCTCGCCCGGCACCCGGGGAAGCAGCGCGATCACCTGCAGCCCACCGCCCGCCGGCAGCTCCAACCGCAGCTCTCCACCGGCGAGCTCGACGGTGCGGGCGGCGATGGCCAGCCCCAGCCCCGAGCCGTCGACGTTGCTCTGCGCCGGGCTGCGCCAGAACCGGGCGGTGGCCCGCTCCAGCTCCTCCGGGGCGAGGCCCGGCCCGGTGTCGCGCACCGCGACCTCCACGTGCGTGGGGGTCGTCCCGGTCCGAACGGTCACCGTGCCGCCCGGCGGGGAGAACTTGACCGCGTTGTCCAGCACCGCGTCGAGCACCGTTTCGATCGCCCCGACCGACGCCGTCGCCCGCAGCCCACGCCGCCCGCTACGGACGAGCTGCAGGCCCGTGTGCTCCGCCAGCGGCCGCCAGGCGTCGATCCGGTCCCCCACCGCAGGGTCCACCTCGACGACGACCACCGGTGCGGTGCGCTCGGCCCGGGCCAGCGCGAGCAGCCCGTCCAGCAGCGTGGAGAGCCGATCCGCCTCCTCCAGTGCGGCCACGTGGTCCTCGATGGCAGACGCGTCCACGTGGCCCTCCAGGTTGGACAGCCGCAGGCGCAGCGCGGTGAGCGGGTTGCGCAGCTGGTGGCTCGCGTCTGCCACGAACGCGCGCTGCGCCGAGTAGGCCTGCGTCACGGTTTCCGCCATCCGGTCGAACGAGACCGACAGCCTGCGCAGCTCGGGCGGCCCGGACCCATCGGCCACCGGCTCCGCCCCGGCACCGGCGAGCACCGCGGCCGCGACGCGCCCCGTGCCCTCGTCGAGCCTGCGGACCGGGCGCAGGATCCATCGGACGATCGGCAGCGCGACCAGCACGGCCAGCGCGAGGGCCAGCAGCACGGCGGCCGCGACCAGCGACCACACCCGCACCTCCTCGGCCCGCAGCGCGGTCGTCGGCGACACCGTGATGGTGGCGCCGCGGACCTCGGTGTCGACCAGCACCGGCTCGGCGAGCACCAGCGGCCGCTCGTCCCAGGGCAGCTGCAGCGGGTAGGCCTCCGAGCGCCGGTTCGCCAGCGCCAGCACGACGCGCTCGCGACCGCCCTCGTCGAGCACGGGCGGTGGCCGGC
>JAODNO010000444.1 GCA_025465235.1 Pseudonocardia sp. | reverse complement strand
GCGGGAACGTGGGCGCGGTGGCCTCCAGCCGCTGCTGGACGTGCACCACGCCGGCGGCCACCGTCTCCGGCCAGAGCGCCGCCAGCTCGGCACGCATGCGGGAGGTGGCTGTGTCGGCGTCGGGTGCGGCGCAGGCGTAGGAGTGCAGCTCCACCACCGCTCCGCCGGTGCGCGCCGCCCACGCGGCGGACGGCCGCTCCAGGCGGGAGTAGACGGTGACGGAGTCGAGCGTGGGCTCCCGGCTGACCGCGCTGAACGTCGAACGTTCTGGCGCGACATCGCGGTCGAGCCACAGCCTGGTGACCGCGAACGGTGGCGCCACGGCGAGCGTGGCCGCCTTCGCCGCCAGCCGCGGTGCGACGGCGGCGGCTGCCGGCGAGGCGGCGAGCAGGCTCCGTAAGGCGCCGGGCTCGGTGGCGAGCACCAGATGGCGGGTCTCCAGCGGAGCTCCGTCGGCCAGCTCGACGCGCCAGCGGTGCCCGTCGGCAGGGACGATCGCCCGCGCGGCGGTGGAGGTGCGGATCTCGGCGCCGCGCCGCACGAGGAAGGCCCGGAACGGCTCCCAGATGCAGGTGAGGTAGTCGGTGGCGGGTGCGTCGAAGCCGATGCCCTCGGGGTTGCCCAGGAAGTAGTAGTGGAACATCGCGATGAGCTCGGCAGCGGACAGCGCTCCTGGCTCGGCGAAGAACGACCGCGCGAACGCCTCGAACAGCATCGCCCTGGCGCGGTCGGACATGCCCAGCGCGGCGAGGAACTGCGCAGCAGGCACCGTGTCGAACGCCGCGGTGGTGCGCTCGCGGTCGTAGGCGAGCAGCTCGGCGGCCAGCGACTGCCGGGAGCCGAGGAGATCGCGCAGGCCCAGGCTCGGGGAGCGGGCGAACAGTGCCAGCAGGTTGAGCGGCGGCGCCGCGGGCAACCCGGTGAGGTCCTCGGGCGGCCACTGCCGTGAGATGACCGGATAGCCGCCGACCGGGCGCAGGAAGCTCAGCGCCGGGTCGATCCGGCGGAGCACCGCACGCCACGTGTAGTAGTGCCGGAAGAACGCGTGGAAGCCGTGCTCGACCACCTGCTCGGTGCCGTCGGGCAACGTGTGCGGCCACGCGCCGAGCCGGCCGCCGAGGGTGGGTGCAGCCTCCAGCAGCGTGACCGCCACGCCGCGCTCGGCGAGCACGACGGCGGCGCTGATACCCGCCACCCCACCTCCGACGACCACCGCTTCCGTGCCGGCGGGGGCCTCGCGCTGCTGGCCTGGATCGGACGGCACCACCACCCGTGGCCGCATCCGCAGCGGGGCGGCCCGGGTGGTCGGCTCTCGGCTCACGGAAAGACCCTATGTGCCCCCACCGACACGCGCCGGAATGCGCCGGGGCGCGGTGGGGTTGCCGCACTCATGACGGTAGAACTGGGTCGGTACGGCGTCTGGCGGCACGTGGGTGGCCTCACCCCGGAGCTCGCGGTGGAGGTGGAGGCGCTGGGCTACGGCGCCATCTGGATCGGCGGCTCGCCTCCCGGGGACCTGCGGCTCGCCGAGTCGCTGCTCGACGCCACGGAGCGGATCGCGGTGGCCACCGGCATCGTCAACATGTGGACGACACCCGCGGAGGAGGCTGCCGCGTCCTACCACCGGATCGAGGCCGCGCACTCCGGCCGGTTCCTGCTCGGCGTGGGCATCGGCCACCCCGAGGCGACCAGCGACTACCGGCGGCCCTACGCCACGATTGTCGAATACCTGGACCGCCTGGACGCCGAGAAGGTGCCGGTGGACGGGCGCGTGCTCGCCGCGCTCGGGCCGAAGGTGCTGAAGCTGGCCGCCGAGCGTACGGCCGGCGCGCACCCCTACCTGACCACCCCAGAGCACACCCGCGAGGCGCGGGAGATCGTGGGTGAGGGTGTGCTGCTCGCGCCGGAGCACAAGGTGGTGCTCGACACCGACCCGGAGCGGGCCCGGGCGATCGGGCGCCCCGTCGTCGCAAAGCCCTACCTCGGCCTGCGCAACTACACGTCCAACCTGCTGCGGCTGGGGTGGACCGAGGAGGACCTGGCCGACGGCGGGAGCGACCGGCTCATCGACGCGCTCGTCGCCCACGGTGACGCCGCCGCCGTCGCCGCACGCCTCACCGAGCACCTCGACGCGGGCGCCGACCACGTCTGTGCGCAGGTGCTGCCGGGTGCGGACGACCCGGTGCCCGCGTTGCGCGAGCTCGCGGAGGCGCTGAACCTGCGGTGAGCCGCCCCGCCCCGGCGGGGGAGCGTTGCACGAGGGGCGCCGAGTCGGTTCAGCGGCTGCCGAGCGCCCGGTCCGGTGGGGGAAGCACCTGCGGTCCGGTGACCGGGCAATGCATGCACTCCTCGATCCGCACCCGCTCTGGCGCCGCGCCGTCCGCTTCGTCGGACTCCGCCGCCCGGAGCGGGCGCCGGACCACGGCGAACGCCAGCAGCGACGCCGCGACCAGCAGTCCCGCTCCGATCACGATCGCAATCCGGAACCCGGTGCCGAACGAGGCCGGGTCGGTGTAGTCGTCGCCCCTGATGCCGGCGAGGCCGGGAATCACGGCCACCGCGAGCAGCCCCGCAGCCCGGGCGACGGCATTGTTCACCCCTGATGCCGCTCCGGCGTACCGGTCCGGGGCGCTGTCGAGCACGGTGGCGGTCAGCGGGGCGACGGTCAGCGCCAGACCCGCGCCGAAGACCAGCACGGCGGGCAGCACGTCGGTGATCCACGAGGCGCCGGGTCCGATCCGGAGCATGAGCAGCAGCCCTGCCGCGCTGATGAGCGGGCCCAGCGTCAGCGGCAACCGCGGCCCGATCCGTCCGGCGAGCGCCCCGGCGCGCGCGGAGAACGCGAGCATGATCAGTGTGACGGGCAGTAGCGAGGTGCCGGCGGCGAGCGGGCTGAACCCCGCGACGATCTGCAGTTGCAGAACGAGCAGCAGGAAGACCACGCCGAGGGCGCCGTAGATCAGGAGTGTCACGGCGTTGGTGGCGCTGAACGTCGCGTTAGTGAACAGTTCGGGCGGCACCAGCGGATGCGGCGAGCGCCGCTCCCACAGGACGAACGCGACCAGCGCCACGACCCCCACGACCAGGCCGGCCACCAGGTCCGGAGCCGCACCGCGCTCGCTGAGCCCGGTGAGCGAGTAGGTGAGGCCGGCGAGGCCGAACACGGCGAGCACCGTGCCGGCGAGGTCGAGCCCCCGGGCGGACTCGGTGTCGCGGCTCTCGGGCACGTGCCGGAGCGCCACCACGACGATCAGCGCGGCCAGCGGCAGGTTGATGAGGAACACCGCCCGCCAGTTCCACTCCACCAGCCAACCCCCGAGGAAGGGCCCGACAGCCCCGGCAATCCCGCCCAGGCCCGACCAGGCGCCGACGGCCGCCGCCCGGTCCGGTCCGTGGAACGACGCCGAGATCAGCGCCAGGCTGCCCGGGGTGAGCAGCGCTCCGCCGACGCCCTGCAGTGCCCTGGCCGCGATGAGGGTCTCGATGTTGGGGGCGAGACCGCACATCAGTGAGGCCAGTGCGAACCACACGACGCCGATCAGGAAGATGCGGCGCCGCCCGAAGTGGTCACCGAGCGACCCGCCCAGAAGGATCAGGGAGGCCAGCGTGAGCGTGTAGGCGTTGACCGTCCACTGCAGCGCGATGAAACCTGCGCCGAACTCGGTGCCGATGTGCGCGAGCGCGACGTTCACCACCGTGCTGTCGATCATGACGAGGCCGGACCCGAGCACGGTGGTGAGGAGCACCCATCGACCTCGTGCGGTGCCCATCCGGATTGCGCCCGCGTCCGCCGCCATGGACGTCACTATGCCGTGGCGTGAGCGCCGGGTGAGGCTCGCCGCGGCCCCTCTCGCGCTCGGGTGCACCGACCCGCTCGTTGACGATGCGCTCGGATGCGGCCTTCGAAACATGCTGGACCAGCGAGGACATGGGGAAGGCCGGCGGACGCCGACCCGCCGGCCCGGAAGATCTCGACGGAGATCCGGACGGAGGTACGCCGGTTCCGCAGCGTGTTCGCACTTCCTGCAGGTAGGTGATGAAGCGCAGATCCACTCACAGATGTACCACAAGCGTTCTACCTGAAGTAGAATAGGTGGGTGCCGACGCTGGGTGAGCTGGAACGTGCCGTGATGGAGACCCTGTGGTCGGCCCCCGGGCCTGTCACGGCCCGCGACGTGCAGGACGCCCTGGGTAGCCGCGACCTGGCCACCACCACCGTGCTCACGGTGCTGGGGCGCCTGGAGCGCAAGGGCCTCGTCACGCGGGAGCGCGAGGGCCGGGCCCACCGCTACTGCTCCGTGGCCAGCCGGGAGGACCACGTCGCCGAACTCATGCGCGACGCGCTGGACGCAGCACCCGACCGGGGCGCGGCTCTGGCCCGGTTCCTCGGCTCGATCCCGGCGGACGAGCGCGCCACTTTGCGCCAGCTGCTCGACTGAACCAACCTCATCCCGATGACGCTCACTGCGTTCGGCCTGCTCGTGCTCGGCGTTCTCCTCGCCGAGCCGGTCAGCCGGGTGCTCGCCGCCGCGCACTGGCCTGCCCGTGACCCTGTCGGGGCCCTGCTCGTGTGGCAGGCGGTCGGGCTCGCGGGCGGGGTCGCGCTGCTCGGCTCGGGGGTGATGTACGGCCTGTCGCCGCTGGGACCGTCGCCGTCGGTCGCCGTCTCCGTCGTGGTCAGCGCGTTGGCCGTCGGCGAGGTTCCCCGGGCGCTCACGATGACGCACTTCGTCGCGTTGCTGGCGACGCTGGTGCTCGCATTGCGGCTGGTCGGCGTCCTGGCGGTGGTCACCCTGCGTACGCTGCGCGCCCGCCGTCGCCACCGGGACCTGCTCGACCTGCTGGGTACGCCGTGGCCCGCCGTACCCGGCGCCCGGGTGCTCGACCACCCGATCCCCGTGGCGTACTGCCTCCCTGGCCTGCGGTCGCGGCTCGTGCTCTCCGCCGGCGTCCTCGACGCCCTGGAGCCTGATGCCGTCCGGGCCGTGCTCGCCCATGAACGAGCCCACCTGCGGGAACGTCACGACCTCGTGGTGCTGCCGTTCGTGGCCTGGGGGGCGACGGCGCCGTTCGTGCGTGGCATGGTCTGCGCCCAGCTGGCGGTGGCCGCGTTGATCGAGATGAGGGCCGACGACGTGGCGTCGGCGGAGGTCACCCGGAATCAGCTGACCGGGGCGCTGCGGACAATGGGCGGTGCGGCACCAGCCGCCGCGTTGAGCTCGTTCACCGACGGGCTGGACCACCGCTTGAACCGGATCACCACGCCGCCACCGCCCCTGCCTGGTGCTGTCCGCGTGCTGGTGCGGTTGGCCGCCGCGGGGCTGGCGGCCGTGCCCGCCGCGCTGTTGCTGGTCCCCTGAAGGACGGGGCACGGTTCAGATCACGCCGTTGCCGCGCAGCACCGCAACCTCCGTGGCGTGACCTCGCGAGTCGAGCGCGCCTGCCACTGGCGGGAGAACTCCGCGAACTCCACCTGCCGGTTGGGTCGTGCCGGATCGTGAACGATCCGGTCACTCGACCGCCCCGCGCAACGGAGCGCTGGCACGGCGCAGCTGTCCCAGCGCCTCCGCCCAGGACCGGAGCAGGCCCGTCTCGTGGTAGAGCACGCCGATCTCGGCGCAGAACTCCCGCACCACGGGCCGCGCGCGCCGCAGGTTCGGTGTCGGCATGTTCGGGAAGAGGTGATGCTCGATCTGGTGGTTGAGCCCACCCATCGCCACGTGCAGCAGGCCGTCGGTCAGGGAGGTGGCGCCCCGCACGTTCCGCGATGTGATCACCTGCTTGCGCAGGAAGTCCAGGCGGCCCTGCGGCATCGCCATGCCCTTGTGGTTGGGGGCGAAGATCGATCCGAGGTACACCCCGAACAGGCCCTGGTGGACCACGAAGAAGGCGACCGCGAGGCCCGGTGGCAGTACCAGCAACAGTGCCGTCAGGTACCCGACGCCATGGGCGGCGAGCAAAGCAAGCTCCAGCCGGCGGCCGCGTACCGCGGCGCCGCGCTCGCCCAGCAGACCTTCAACGCTGCTCTTGCGCAGGTCGAGTCCGGCGAGGGTGAGGAGGGGGAAGAACAGCATCGCCTGGTGGCGGTTCACGACGCGGGAGAGGCCCCGGCCCGCCGCCGCCTGATCGCCGGTCCAGACGAGCGCGCCTGCGTCGACGTCGGGGTCGAGCCCTTCGTGGTTGGGGTTCGCGTGGTGGCGTGAGTGCTTGTCCATCCACCAGCCGTAGGACATCCCGATGCCGAGGTTGCCGAGCAACCTTCCAGTGATCGAGGCGGCGCGGCGGGTCCGGAAGACCTGTCGGTGCGCGACGTCGTGGGCGAGCAGCGCGATCTGCCCGTACACCACGGCAGCGGCAGCGGCGACGACCAGCTGCCATGACGAGTTCCCGAGCAGGAAGAACGTGGTGGTCGTCGCGACAACGGTCGCGCCGATGAGGAGGAAGCGGACGGCGTAGTGGCCGGGCCTGCGGTCCAGCAGCCCGGCGGCGGCGACCTGACGGGACAGGCGCGCGAAGTCGCTCCCGGCTCGTGGCTCACAGGTGGCCCGGACGGTGTCGGTGGTCATGCGGCGAGCCTGCGGGAATCCGACACCCGGGTTGAGCCGGTGCGCCCCCCGGATCGGGGTGGGGCCAGCCCTCCATGAAACGCCCGCGCCCACGAGGCGGATTCCTGCGCAGGTCGCCTCCTCAGGGCGTCAGGACCACCTTGCCCGTCGTCGCGCGAGCCTCCAGAGCGATGTGGGCGGCCGCCGCGTCGGCGAGCGGGAACGGCGGGTGCACCACCGGTACCAACCGTCCGGCCGCAGCCTCGGCCAGCGCTCGGGTCTCCAGCGGGCGCAGCCCGCCGTAGCGGCGCAGCATGCGCGGTCCGGTGACCCAGACGACCGACAGCCCGCCTGCGACGACGTCGGCGCTGCTGAACTCGGTGACCGCGCCGGACGACCAGCCGAACATGACGATCCGCCCGCCGATGTCGAGCATCTCCAGCGCCGTCCGGCCGACCGCACCGCCGACGCCGTCCAGGAGCAGTGTCGGCTTGCGGCCGCCGAGAGCCGCTTGGACCTGGTCGGCCCAGTCCGGCTCCCGGTAGTCGACGGCGACGTCGGCGCCGAGCGCGCGCACCCGTTCCACCTTGTCCGGTCCGCCGGCCAGTCCGACGGCCGTCGCGCCCGCGGCGCGGGCCACCTGGACGAACAGCGCGCCGAGCCCGCCCGCAGCCGCGGGGATGACCACGATGTCGTCGGCTGCGAGCTCCGCGGCGTCGAGGATGCCGAGCGCGGTACGCCCGGTGCCGATCATGGCGACCGCCGTCTCCGGGGCGAGCCCGTCGGGTACGGCGTGCAGCGCCGCGTCCGGAGCCACCGCCAGTGCGGCGTACCCCCCGCTGGCCATCCCGAGGTGCGCGACGACGGTGCGCCCGACCCAGCTCCCGACGCCGGGGCCGACGCCCCTGACGACGCCCGCCACCTCGCGACCCGGTGTCATGGGCAGCGTCGGTGGCGGGAATGGGCCGCCCGTCATGCCTGCCCGGATGCTCGTGTCGAGGAGGTGCACGCCTGCGGCGGCGACCTCGATGAGCACCTGCTCGTCGCCCGGTACGGGGTCCGGGACGTCCTCGAACCGGAGGGTGTCCGCCGCCCCGAACTCGTACTGCCGGATCGCCTTCACTCGCGTCTCCCCCGCCTGCTCGCCGACCTGCTGCGATCACGCTAGGAGCTGAAGTCCGGTAGAGGTCAACAGCCGTTTCTGAGGGGCGACGCCGCGCAGGGAAGGGGGATCCCGGCGTAACGTTGATTACGTGCCCCATGATCTTCCCCGCACCCTCGGTGCCCTCCGAGCGTCCGGCCACGAGATGCGTGGTGTCAAGGACGAGATCCGCCAGAACCTCCTCACCGCACTCCGCGAGGGGCGCGACCCATGGCCCGGCATCGTCGGGTTCGAATCCACCGTGCTCCCGCAGCTGGAACGCGCCCTCATCGCCGGCCACGACGTCGTGCTGTTGGGCGAGCGCGGCCAGGGCAAGACGCGCCTGCTGCGCTCCATCACCAACCTGCTCGACGAGCTGACCCCCGTGATCGAGGGCTCCGAGCTCGGAGAGCATCCCTACGAGCCCATCACTCCCGCCTCCCGCCGCCGCGCCGCCCAGCTGGGCGACGATCTGCCCGTGGCCTGGCGGCACCGCGACGAGCGCTACACCGAGAAGCTCGCCACCCCCGACACCGCCGTCGCCGACCTCATCGGCGACGTCGATCCCGTCAAGGTTGCCGAGGGCCGCTCCCTGGGCGACCCGGAGACGATCCACTACGGCCTCGTGCCCCGCGCCCACCGCGGGCTCGTCGCGATCAACGAGCTGCCCGACCTGGCCGAACGCATCCAGGTGTCGCTGCTGAACGTGATGGAGGAGCGCGACATCCAGGTGCGCGGCTACACCCTGCGCCTGCCGCTGGACGTGCTGCTCGTCGCGTCGGCCAACCCCGAGGACTACACCAACCGCGGGCGGATCATCACCCCGCTCAAGGACCGCTTCGGTGCCGAGGTCCGTACCCACTACCCACTGGAGCTGGCCGACGAGATCGCGCTCGTGCAGCAGGAGGCACACCTCTCGGCCGAGGTGCCGCGGCATCTGATCGAGGTCGTCGCACGCTTCACGCGGTCGCTGCGCGAGTCCAGCGCCGTCGATCAGGGCTCGGGGGTGTCGGCGCGGTTCGCCGTGGCCGCCGCCGAGACCGTCGCCGCTGCGGCGCTGCGGCGGGCCGCGATCACGGGTGAGGAGCGCGCCGTCGCGCGTCCCGTCGACCTGGAGTCGGTGCCCGCCGTGCTACGCGGCAAGTTGGAGTTCGCCTCCGGCGAGGAGGGCCGCGAGTCCGAGCACCTGGAGCACCTGCTCCGCCGGGCCACGGCCGACACGGCACGGGCGCGGCTACGCGGCATCGACCTCAACCCGCTCGCCGAGGCCGTCGCCGGCTCCCCGGTGCGCACGGGGGAGCGCGTCGCGGCCGTCGAGGTCGTGGCCGCCCTGCCCGCCGTGGACGCCCTCACCGAGGTGGCGAAGCGACTGGACGCCGGCGGCACGGAGGACCCGGGCCCGATGGCAAGCGCCGCGGAACTGGCCCTGGAACTCCTGTTCCTCACCCGGCGTCTGGCAAAGGACGAGTCCGACGACGGTGACACGGTGAGCTATGGCTAGACGCGACCGTAGATATGCCTACGGGCCCTATACCGACGGGCCGGATCCGCTCGCCCCGCCGGTCGACCTCCGGGCCGCGATGGACGAGATCGGTCGCGACGTCATGGAGGGCTCGTCGCCGCGCTCGGCGCTGCAGGAGCTGTTGCGCCGTGGCACGGAGAACCGGCGCGGGCTCGACGAGCTCACCCGCGAGGTCTGGCAGCGGCGCAGCAGGCTGCAGCGGGAGAACCGGCTGGACGGCACGCTGCAGGAGGTCCGCGAGCTCCTGCAGCGTGCGCTCGACGCCGAGCGCGACTCGCTCGGCCGCCAGGACACCGACGACGCCCGCTTTCGGGAGATGCAGCTCGACGCGCTGCCGTCCGACACCGGCGGTGCGGTTCGCGAGCTGGGCTCCTACGACTGGCAGTCGTCGGACGCCAGGGAGGCCTACGAGGAGATCCGCGACCTGCTCGGCCGGGAGATGCTCGACCAGCGCTTCGCGGGCATGAAGCAGGCGATGGAGAACGCCACCCCGGAGGACGTCGAGCGCATTCGGGAGATGCTCGACGACCTCAACGGCCTGCTCGCGAACCACGCCGCCGGCCAGGACACCACGGAGCAGTTCCAGCAGTTCATGCAGCGGCACGGCGAGTTCTTCCCGGAGAACCCGCAGAACACCGAGGAGCTCGTCGACCTGCTGGCGCAGCGGGCGGCGGCGGCCCAGCGGATGCTCAACTCGATGACGCCCGAGCAGCGGGCCGAGCTGATGGAGCTGTCCCAGCAGGCCTTCGGCGACCCACGGCTGGCGCAGGCGCTGGCCCAGCTCGACGCCCAGCTGCAGGGCCTGCGGCCGGGCGAGGACTGGGACGGGCAGGGCCGCTTCCGCGGCGACAACCCGATGGGTATGGGCGAGGCGACCCGCGCGATGGAGCAGCTCGGGCAGCTCGACGCGCTCGCCGAGCAGCTCTCGCAGAGCTACCCCGGTGCGCGGATGGAGGACATCGACCTGGACGCCCTCGGTGACCACCTGGGCGACCAGGCGAGGGTCGACGCCCGCGCGCTGGCCGAGCTGGAACGCGAGCTGCAGCGTCAGGGCCTGTTCGAGCGGGCGCCGGACGGGTCGCTGCAGCTGTCGCCCAAGGCGTTGCGGCGGCTGGGGGAGTCGGCCCTGCGCGACGTCGTCGACAAGATCGGCGCGCGGCGAGGGGAGCGGGAGACGCACCGGTCTGGGGCGTCGGCGGAGGCCACCGGGGCGACCCGGCCGTGGGCGTTCGGCGACACCGAGGCGTGGAACGTGCCGAAGACCCTGCTGAACGCGCAGCTCCGGCAGGCGGCGGGCGACCCGCGACGGCTCGACGTCACCGACGTGGAGATCGTCGAGACCGAGCAGCGGTCCAGAGCTGCGGTGGCGCTGTGCGTCGACACGTCGTGGTCGATGGTGCAGGACGGGCGCTGGGTGCCGATGAAGCGCACGGCCCTCGCGCTGCACCAGCTGATCTCCACGCGGTTCCGCGGCGACGACCTGAAGCTGATCACGTTCGGCCGGCACGCCCGCAGCGTCGAGCTGGGGGAGCTGGTCGGCCTGGAGGGGGCGTGGGAGCAGGGCACCAACCTGCACCACGCACTGCTGCTCGCCGGGCAGCACCTGCGCCGCAACCCGGACGCGCAGCCCGTGGTCCTGGTCGTCACCGACGGCGAGCCCACGGCGCACCTGGAGCCCGACGGCCACGCCGTGTTCGACTACCCCCCGAGCCGCGAGACGCTGCAGGCCACCGTCGGCGAGGTGGACCGCATCACCGGGCTGCG
>JAODNO010000441.1 GCA_025465235.1 Pseudonocardia sp. | reverse complement strand
GTCCCACGGCGCGGCCAGGCCGCTGCGGGCGAAGGAGACCATCGGTCCGGTTCCGGGCGGGCCCGACGGTACATGCGGGGGCTCGGTGGGGCTCGGAGCGATGCCGGGCGTGAGAGCCGCGCCGGCGCCGAAGAGCTCCGTGTGGATTCGGGCGGGGTCGAGACCGAACGCGACCATGGCGGGGACCAGGCCGTCCATGAACGCGGGCGGGCCACACAGGTAGGCGTCGGCAGTTCGTGGCACGCCGAGGCTGTCCAGCAGGTCGACAGAGATCCGGCCCGCGCTCTGGTAGTCGACGTCCCGGCGGTCCTCACGCTCCGGCTTGCTGTACGTGACGTGGCCGTGCGCATGGGGCAGGGCCGCCAGCAGGTCGTGGCTCTCGCGGGCGAAAGCGTGCTCGGCGGCGTTGCGTGCACCGTGCAGCCACCAGACCTCCCGGGTGGAGTTCTCGGCCGCCAGTGCGTGAAGCATGGCGAGAACGGGGGTGACACCCACTCCCGCGGACAGCAGCAGTACCGGCGCGTCGCCCGGGCGGAGGGTGAAGGTGCCGCGTGGCGCGGCGACGTCGAGCGTGTCGCCGGTACGGACCTGAGTGTGCACGTAGGTGCCGCCCACGCCGTCGAGCTCACGTTTGACCGTGATCCGGTACTCCGGATCGCCGGGACGGCCCGAGAGCGAGTAGCTGCGGACGATCGGCGCGCCTTCCGGGTCGGGGTGCAGCCGCAGGGTGAGGAACTGACCCGGCAGAGCAGCCGGCAGGGGAGATCCGTCGGTCGGAGCAAGTCGGAGCGAGACGACCTGGCGGCTCTCCGCGTGGATGCCGACGACCCGCAACGGGCGGAACCCGTCCCAGGCAGGAGGCGGGCTGCCGGCCACGGATGATAGGCCCGGGTTGCCCACCGCGCCGCGTCCGGCGTCGGCCTGGTCCAGCAGCGCCTGCAGGGATGTCTGCCAGCCCGGGCTCAGTGCGGGGATTCGCAGGGCGCGGACCAGGTCGCGCCGCGGGTGACCGGGCAGGTAGAGCAGGGCGTCGATCTCTGCCACGGTCATGCTCTCGGGGCCGGCGCCGACCTTGACGATCTCGTTCCCGGCCTGTACGTCCCCCTCCTCGAGGACCCGAAGGTAGAAGCCGGGCCGATGGTGGGAGATGAGCAGGGCCGGCAACTGCGGCTCGTCCATCCGCAGGCCGACCCGGTAGCAGGTGACCCGCGGCTGGGTGACCTCGAAGACCGCTCCCCCGATGCGGTAGCGATCGCCGATGCAGACCTCGTCGTCCGGCAGTCCGTCGACCGTGAAGTTCTCCCCGAACTGCCCGGGGACGAAGTCGTCGCGCCCGAGCACCTCCTGCCAGTGGCGGTAGGACGCGAGCTGGTAGACCAGCACAGCCCGGTTCTCGCCGCCGTGCCCTGCCAGGTCTCCCTGCCCGTCCCCGTCGATGTTGGCGCGCCGCACCCTCCGGGGTCCGGCGACCTCGTGCTTCCACACTCCGGTGTGCACCGTCCTGCCGTGCCAGCGCACATCCTGTGGCATCCCGACGTTAACTGCCGACACTATGGCCATCTGTCAACCTCACAGCTGATTGCCCATTACTTTCCTCGGACGCGCGGGCCCGGCCGGAAGTCGGTGCCGACCGCGGCACCGGGCGCTGCAGGTCCAGGCGCTTGCGCACGGCGTGAGCCGTGGTCAGCACCTCGTCGGCCGAGAGGCCGAGGCCGTGCTGCGGTTCATGGTTCTTCTCGGAGTGCGTCATCGCCAACCTGGCTACTCCGCGGGGCTCAGGCAGCGCAACCGATCCGGGACGCCACGAACGAAAGTCCAGTGGAACGGCGGAACGGCAGTGTGGCCGTCCGCGTCGCCCACTGGTTCAGGTCTCGCGCTCGGGCGAGACAATGTTTGGGCGGGCGCCCAGCGCGGCGGCCGTTTGCGTGGGAACCGGCAGCGGGACCCGGCCCCAAGCGGTGGAGTGTCGTGCCCCCCATTTACCGACGTCCGGGCGCCGATCCGGCAATACCGGAGCTCAGAAGCTGTAGCAAACGATCGTCATGACCGCTGTAGTGACAGCCGCTGAAGGGAGCCCGAGTTCGACGCGTTCGAGGTCTGCAGAATCATGTCATGCTCGATACTAAGGTACGGGTAATTCGCGAGCAGGAGTCAACAAGAATGAATATCTTGAGGTAGTAGGAGTCGAGTCGCATGTCACGCGGTTGGCTGGTGACTGCTGGGGAGCTCCGGCCGGCTGGGATCGGTGAGGGGTAGTGAGATCTCCACGGCGGTGCCCGCACCGGGTGGGCTGCGTAGCAAGATTCGCCCGCCGAGTGCCTCGACCCGGTCCTTCAGGCCGATGAGGCCGGAGCCGCGGGTGACGTCAGCGCCGCCGCGCCCGTCGTCGCGGACCCGGACGTGCAGGGCGCCCTCGCCCGTCTCCACCTGGACGTCGATGACGGAGGCGTGGGCGTGCTTGGCCGTGTTGGTGAGCGCCTCGCAGACCACGTAGTAGACGGCGAGCTCGATCTGCTCGGGCAGCCGCCCGTCTATCCGGGCATCCAGGCGGACCGGGACGGCGGAGCGGCGGGCGAGGGTTTTCAGCGCAGGGCGCAGGCCGCCGTCGGCGAGGACCGCCGGATGGATGCCGCGGGCGATCTCGCGCAGCTCGTCGAGCACGCCGGTCAGCCCGTCGGCCACGCCGTCGAGCTGGGCGGTCAGCAAGCCGGCCTCGGGTGGCACCGCCGCCTGCACCGTGCTGCGCAGGTGCAGGGCCAGGGAGACCAGGCGTTGCTGGGCGCCGTCGTGCAGATCGCGCTCGATGCGGCGGCGGGCGGTGTCGGCGGCGGCCACGATCCGCGCCCGCGACGCGGTCAGCGCGGCCTGGGCCTCGGCGTTGGCGAGGGCGGTGGCGACCAGCTCGGTGAACCCGGCCAGCCGCGCCTCCGTGTCGGCCGGAAGCGGCTCCGCGCGGGCGGTCATCACGCTGATGAAGCCCCACAGCCGCCCCTCGACGCTGATGGGCGCGCCGACAATCGAGCGGACTCCCCGCGAGAGGGTGAGGTCGGCGGCCGGGCCGGTGGCCTCGGCGTAGTCGTCGATCCGGGCAGGCCGGCGGGTCCGGAACACCAGCGTCGTCACGTTCCGCCCGCCGAGGCTCCACCGGGTGCCGGCAGGGAAGGGCACGGCGTCGCCGGTGCTGCTCCACGGGGCGAGGGCCGTCGCCGTGCCATCCGGGTCGTAGCGGTTCAGCAACGCCTGTTCGGCGGAGAGCAGTCGGCCGACCTCGGCGGCGACCGCGGCGAACACCTCCTCCGGCGGCGTCGCCCGGGCGATCAGGGTCGCCACCCGGCGCAACGCGGCCTGCTCCTCGGCGTAGCCGCGCAGCTCGACGCGGGCCTGCGCGTTGGCGATCGCGGTGGCGACCAGCTCGGCGAACCCGGCCAGCCGCGCCTCGGTGTCCGCCGGCAGGGGCTCTTCACCCGCGGACGCCATGTTCACGACGCCCCACAGCCGACCCTCGACGCGGATCGGTGCTCCGACGGCCGAGCGGAACCCCGACTTGCGGGCTAGGTCGGCGGCCGGGCTCGTGGTGTCGGCGTAGTCGTCGATCCGCGCCGGCCGGCCGGCCCGGAACACCAACGTGGCCATGTTCCGCCCCCCGAGTTCCACCCGCGTGCCGACGGAGAAGGGCGTGGTGGCACCGCTGCTGCTCCACGCGCCCACGACCGTCTGTGCGCCGTCCGGGTCGTACCGGCCCAGGACCGTGAGGTCGGCGTGTAGCACCCGCCCGACCTCCGCGGTGACCGCGGCGAACACCTCCTCCGGCGGGACCCCGCCCGCCACCAGGGTCGCCACCCGGCGCAGCGCGGCCTGCTCCTCGGCGTAGCCGTGCAGTTCCACGCGGGCCTGCGCGCCGGCGATCGCGGTGGCGACCAGCTCGGTGAACTCGGCCAGCCGCGCCTCGGTGTCGGGCGGCAGCGGCTGCTCCTGCCCGGACGCCACGCTGATGACGCCCCACAGCCGGCCTTCGACGCTGATCGGCGCGCCAACCGCCGAGCGCAGCCCCCAGCCGCGTGCGGCGTCGGCGACCGGGCCCGAGGCGCCGATGTAGTCGTCGATCCGCGCCGGCCGCCGGGTCCGGACCACCAGCGACACCACGTTCCGCCCACCGAGTCGCACCCGGGTGCCGACGGGAAATGGCACGGCGGCGCCGGTGCCGCTCCACGCGCCGACCGACACCTGCGCGCCGTCCGACTCGTACCGGCTCAGGATCGTGAAGTCGACCTCCAGCAGTCGCCCGACCTCCGCGGCGACCGCGGCGAACACCTCCGCAGGCGCCGCCGCCCGGGCCACCAGCGTCGCCACCCGACGCAGGGCGGCCTGCTCCTCGGCCATCCGCTCGCTCCGCCCGACAGCCGTCACTACCTCCGCCCCGGCAGCAGCCACGCCACCGCCTCCCCAGACACCACCGGTGTCCCAGCGTAAGCTCGCAGCGCCGAAGGCGAATGAAGAACTGTCCCGGCGGACCTGCCGGCACGGCCCGCCACCAGTCGCGGAGGCGGCGCCGTCACCGCACCGCGGCGAGTGGTTCATTGAGGTCGCGGATTGTACGGCGCATCCCTTTTTTGGATAGTGACTCCACTGTGCGTCTATAGCGTTCGGTGAACTTCGGGTCGCCGTTCTCGTCAATGCCTTCCGCATATCGTGCCCAACATGCCACGATCGCGGTCGATCTGGCCACCTCGCCTCCGTTGGCGAGGTTGGCGTCGATGACGGGTAGCAGCCCCCATCGTGTCGGTTGACGCCGCGCGAGCGATCGAGCAGATACGCGCGGGTGGTCCCATCGTCCCGATCGGCGGCCCAGGATCCGCGGCGCCTGGCCATGGTTGCGCTCGAACTCGGGTCGGCACTGAGATCCGGCTCGGGCCGGATCCCGAAGGGTCTGTTCCATCTGGGTCGGGTCTTCTGGCGTGCCTCCGGTCAGGGCGGCGAGGCGCATGCCGATGCGCAGTTCGCCGTTGGGGTCGCGGCGCAGCAAGAACCCAAGCACTGTTGTGGACGTTCGGATGGGCCAGCATCCACTCCCGCTCACACCACATCCCGGGCAGGCCAGACCGATCACCGACAACGCCGGCGCCATCGCCATCCTGCGTGCCATCTCCCTCGACGCCTCCCGCGACCTATCGGGACTCCCGCGGGCCCGGAGCGCAATCTCGCCGCCATCGTCCACCTGCCGGACCGACTGGCCGAGTCGGCGATGCTGCTGTGCGGTGCCACCGTTCCTCGTTCCAGCTCGGCTTTCGAACAGCCGAGTTTGCGGCCGCGATGTTCGCCGGTTCGGGCTCGCCGACAGCGAACCGGTGGGCGACGGGATTCACCGGCAGACGGGACTGTGTCAGCTCGGCTAGCGCGGCAGCGTGGGCTGGACCTGCTCGAGTGGCGTCGGACGAACAGCGAAGGGCCCCGCGAACGGGCGCTCCTGGACCGCGATCATGATGATCGCCGCCGTCGCCGCCGAGGCGAAGAGCGCCATCGCGATCGCCGCTCCGGCTCGGTTGCCGCTGTGGACGAACGCGATCGCGAACAGGGTGAGGATCGCCAGGGTGACCACGGCTCCCCACTTGGCCTCGTTGACGGAGGACTGGCTCACGATGATGCGCTGGCGCCGGGCGTCCAGCGCATGCTCGAGCGATGTGACGATCTCCCGCTGGGCGATTGTCTGGCCGGGACTTTCAGGGCGCAGGCCGAGCGCCATCGCTTGGAGATCTGCAAGCGGCTGCGGCACGGCGGACAGCGTCGCTCCCTGCTCGGCCATCTGTAGCCATTCTTTCGTGACCGCGTCCTCGATGTGACGGCGAACGAGGCTGCGCATTTGCGCCTCCGCTTCACCGGGGAACTCGGAGGAGAGCAGGACGACCGCGCGCAGGGAGCTCGCCTCGTCGCTGACCGCGGTCGCAGCGCGGCCTCCTGAAGTCCAGACCTCCGCGGCCAGAAACCCCACCAGCAGCGCGAACATGATTCCCATCGGCGGGAGCAGCCCTGGTGAGATCGACGCGAACGCGCGGCCGCGCTCACCGGTCGAGAGCGAGATCACGGTCGCGTAAATCGCCGCCGTGACGAGAACGGCAATCGCGAACAAGAACACGGCCAACCAGGGCACAGGAAGGTTGTGCAGCCAGTCCGGCACACTATGGATGGTCCTCGCCGCCGGCGCCGGATTCAAGCTGAAGGTCTTCACCCGGATGATGGGTCCGCGCTTCACCCGACCTCGATCACCGATCACTTCAACGAGGTCAGCGAGGCGGCCGACCTGCCGCCGATGCGGCTGCACGACCTCCGGCACGGCGCGGCGAGCCTGATGCCGGCGGCCGGCATCGACATGACGGTGGTTTCCGAGACGCTCGGGCACAACACGCTCGGGCTAACCGCGGATACCTACACGAGCGTGTACCGCCGCCGACCAGCGGCACGCCTGGCCCCCCGTTCTACCCCGGCGACGTTCGAAGACGCCGCACCCCGTCGAGTACTCGCGAGTGGAACCGACAGTCGTTGTGGAGCTCGCCGTCGACGCAGCAGTCGAGCCGCCTGGTGTCAGATTGTGCCGTTTTGGCTGCTCACGTATCCATGGTGGGCCACTCGTCTGGCCGCCATGGGTTCAGGAGCGGCCGCTCCAGACATTGCTGATCGCCTTGGCGGTGTCGGCCACGAGCGCGGATCAACTTCAGGTCGCCGGATGAAGAGCCCGGCTATCGAGTACGTGGACGATCATTGCAACAGTCGTCACTCTGACGAAAGGAACCGGAAAGATCTGATTTGGACGCTTTCGCATTGGGCTTCCCGCAGGTGGGATAACGAATGGTCCCGGCTCGCGGTGATTCAGGTGCTCGTCAGCATTCGCTCCGGATGCAGTCTCATGCTGCCCACCCCGTCTCCGGCTCGAACTGGCCACGACATCGACCTGGCCCCTGCGGTGTCACCCACTGACGCCATCCGGACACAATAATGGATCCAAAGTTGGCGTCGAGGCTACCGCCACGACGGGGCCCCTCCGACCTGCAGCTGCACATCCCGCGCTGCCGGCGGGGTCAGCTCTCCCAGGTCGTCGAGCTCGGGCAGACGTTGAACTCGTCTACGGCGTCGATCGTGCGCTGCGCCTCCGGTCGCCCGAACCCGACACCGGCCATTGCCCGCGCTACAAAGTCGATCGCCTCCTCGCGGGTCATGTCGCCGCGCGCCTTCCGCTCACAGGCAGCGGTGGCGGCGGCGTGGGGCCCCCGAAAGAACGGGATTCCCTCAACGGCGGCGAGGTAGCCGGAGTAGTCGGGGCCGTCCAGTGCGTGAGGAGCCAGAGGTCCAGCGGAAACACCACTGCCCCCGCACCCGGCCAGTAGAGCACCGAGGGCGAGGGCGGGGAGCAGGCGCCGGAGATTCACCCAGGGATCTTGACAGACCTCCGTGCCTGATGGGCGGCGTTCGGCGAACGGGCAGCGAATTAGGAGGGTCCGGCCCACCAGGGCCGGCGGCAGTTCACCAGGCGCTCGGGCACACCGCGACCCCACCACCACCACGGCCCCGGCAACGCCCACCGCCTTCGGTCATCGGTCGGCTCTGCGAGATCGGTAGGCGCATGCCCTCGCGCGGTCGCCGCATCGCCCTCGCAAGCACCAGCGCCGGTTGGCCCTACGTCGCCTACGTCCTCGACCCCGACGGCACGAACCTCGAGGCTGCGTACCGCTCACACCATTGAACCGCCCTGCGCCGCAGCCCCGGACCCCACGGCGTGCCTGTGATGAACGTGACCGGCTGATCCTTTTCCCGGCGCGCTCTCGTCGGCCCCGGCCCCGGCCCTGATACCGAGCTCGAGCCGCCCCCCGCTCAGCACATCAACCACCGCAGCGTCCTGCGCCGGCCGGAGCGGGTCCTCCAGCGACGGGGCGATTACCGCGTACCCAGCCGGATCACCGAGGTCCGCTCGCGACCGCCGCGAGCAGCACCAGAGGAGAGGGCAGCACGCCGCTGGAGACGCCGTGGTGCTGGGCCGG
>JAODNO010000415.1 GCA_025465235.1 Pseudonocardia sp. | reverse complement strand
TCGTCGAGCGGCGACGGCTGACCGGTCGCGACCGCGATGTCCCAGGCGTGGACGCCGGCGTCGAGGGCGGCGGCACCGGCCGCCGTGGCGGCGGGCAGGGCACCGTGCGGCAGCGGGGTCGGCGTCGTGCCGGCCGGGTCGACCGTGGCGAAGGCGGCGGCCGACGCGGTGAGGGTCGGCTCCACCAGCTCGGCCGGGCTGCCGGCCAGGACGCCCGACGGGGTGAACGGGTTCTCCGTCGGCCCGCCCTGCCCCGTGATCGACGAGACGAAGGCGAGCTGGTCGCCCGCCGAGTGCTGGAGGACCTGGGTGACGTTCCACTCCGAGCAGGGGGTCGGACGGCGGAGGTCTGCGGCGGTGAGCGCGGCGGTTGCGTCGCGCAGTGCCGCGTGGGCGCGGTCCAGGATCGTCCACGTGGTGGTCGCGGTCATTGTTTTCCCCTCGCTACTCTCAGCTTCGGAACGGAATGAACCGTTCCGTTAGGTCTGACAGTAGCGGAACGTTCCGTTCTGCACAAGTGCTAGCCTCGCGGTCGTACCCCAGCAAGGAAGCCCTGCTGGCGACGCTCTGTCTCGACGGGCTACGCCAGTTCGTGGCGATCGCCCAGGCGGCGCGCGAGGTGACCGACCCGTGGGAGGGCTTCGCCGAGTTCCTGCCACCCAGGCCCAACTCGGCGCCCGCTGGAACCGCACCACCTGACGCTGCCTCATGCCGGGTCCAACGGACTCACCAGCGCCGGGGCGACGGCCTGCCGGGCCGCCTCCTTCCGAGGATCGGTGGGCTTGAAGGCCCTGACTACTCGCCCTGCCTGCGGGTCTCCCGGTAGAGCGCGATCGCGTCCTGCTGGGAGTTGACCTCGAGCTTCATGAGGATCGACCGGATGTGGGTGCGCACTGTGCTCATCGCCACCACGGCGTCGACGGCGATGTCCGCCGCCTTCTGACCACGTTCGAGGCGCCGCAGCACCTCGAACTCTCGGCCGGTCAGCAGGTCGAGGTGGCGCCGGCGCGTGTCGACCTCGGCCCGCGCCGTTCGGTGCAGCTCGAGCCAGGCCCTCCGCTCCCCGGTCAACATCACCGGTCGACCGGAGACGATGGACAGCACGGCCCGGACGAGCACGTCCACCGGGGCGCTGCGCGGGACGTAGGCCGCCGCCCCGGCGGCCACGGCTGCAGCCGCCCGTTCGCGATCGTTCTGCCTGCCCACGGCGAGCGTCTGCCAGCCCGCCCTGACGGCTTGGGCGATCAGCCCGACGCTCTCGGGGAGGTCGAGGTTCACCACGACGATCCCGCCGCCCCTGTCGGGCCGGGGAAATCCCGGACGAGGGCCGTTGAGGTCGCGCTTCTCCGCGGCGAACCCGTTGGCCTTCAACGCGATGACAACGGACGTCGTGACCATGTCGTGCGGACCGACAACGAGCACGGGAACGGCCGCCATTGATCCCCGCCCCCCTGCTGGTCCAAGGTCGTGACGAGAAAGGGGTCGTCGGAACGTCACACGGCGTTAGCTACGTTAGATCACGTTTCGGGTGCTATGCGGCTACACCGAGCCACGGCTCCCACGCCGGGAGCGGCTCCACGGCCAGCACCAGAATCCCACCCGCCGCGCGCTCGGGCGGGCGGGGCACGAAGGCGAGGTTCCAGCCGAGCTCGACGAGCATCTTGTCGGCCTTGCGGGAGTTGCAGGTGCGGCAGGCCGCGACGCAGTTGTCCCACGTGTGCGTGCCGCCGCGGCTGCGGGGGATCACGTGGTCGATGGTGTCGGCGCGTCTGCCGCAGTAGCCGCAGCGGCGCGCGTCGCGGCGCAGGACACCGGCTCTCGTCATCGGGACGGCGCGGCGGTAGGGCACGCGAACATAGCGGGACAGCCGCATCACCGATGGGGCCGGGAGGACGAGGTTCTCCGAGTGGAACACCTCATCCAGGGCGGCCTCGATACATTCGGCCTTGCCAGTGAGCATCAGGACGACGGCACGCTTCGCTGTGACCACAGCGAGCGGCTCGAACGTCGCGTTGAGAAGCAGGACCCGGGACCCCTTCGGGACCACGCTCGGGTGCGGCGTGATCCCCGGTACCTCCCCTGGCTCGGGGTCGGCGCCGTTGGGGTCGGGTTGTCGATGCTTCACGCGACCACCTCCTCGCAGATCAGACCATAACCTGAGGGGGTTACGCACGTGTGATATGGGTCCTCAATCAGGCCTGACGAGGCGCGCCGCTCAGGTGCCGACGGCGTCCAGAGCAGCCAGGACGTCGGCGACGAGGTCCTGTTCGTCCTCGCAGCCTGCGGAAAACCGCACCAGCCCGGGCGCGACGTCATCGCCCCAGCGCTCCCGCCGGTCGGCGCTGCTGCGCAGACCGCCGAAGCTGGTGGCCGACGTGACGAGCCGCGACGCCGCCAGGAACTGCCCGACCGCCGCCTCGCAGGGCAGGGTGAACCGCAGGACGCCGTTCCAGCGCCGCATCTGCCGCGCGGCCACGGCGTGGGCGGGATCGTGCGGCAGGCCCGGCCAGCGGACGTCGGACACCACCGGGTGCGACGCGATCGCCGTCGCCACCGCGGCGGCGTTGGCGGCCTGTCGGGTGAGCCGGAGGTCGAGAGTGCCCAGCCCGCGGTGGGCGAGCCAGGCCTCCATCGGCCCGGGCACGGCACCCCCGCGGGCCCGGGCCTCGCGCAGCCGCTCCGCGAGCGCCGGGTCCCGGACGCTGACGTGTCCCAGCACGACGTCGCCGTGCCCGGCCAGTGCCTTCGTGTCGCTCGCGACCGCGAGGTCGGCACCGAGCGCCAGCGGCTGCTGCCCCAGCGGCGTCGCCGTCGTGTTGTCGACGGCCAGCAGTGCACCGGCGGCGTGGGCGGCGGCCGCAGCGACGGCGATGTCGGCCACGTCCAACCCGGGGTTGGAGGGCGTCTCCAGCAGCACCAGCGCCGCGCCGTCGAGCACCCCGGCGGGCCACTCGCCCACGGTCGGCACCTCGCGCACATCCACGCCGAGCGGCGCCAGCTCGCCGTGGGCGAGGGAACGCGCGAGGTAGTAGCCGTCCGACGGCAGGACCAGCGCGCCGTCGCGGCCGGCGAGCCGCAGCACCGCCGCGATCGCGGCCATCCCCGACGCGAACAGCACGCACTCGCCGCCGTCGAGCTCGCCGATGGCGTTCTCGAGGGCGCGCCACGTGGGGTTGCCGGCGCGACCGTAGAAGTCCGCGGGCGGCGGGTCGTCGGGACCGCCGAGGTGGAACGTCGCCGACAGCACCGGGCCGGGATGCACGGGCTCCCCCACCACATGGCCCCCGTGGCCGCCGTGCACACAGCGCGTCCCGTCCCCTGTCACGTCGTCACCCTAAGTGGTGGTCTCAGCCCATGACTCACCCGGCCTATCCGCGCGACCTCCACGTCACAGCCATCGGATAACAATCGCACAGCGAACACCTCGGACGAGCGATAAAGCTACTCATCAGCGCCGAGAGGGCGCGCTCAATGTAAAGCCTCAGGAGGAAAGACCGTGCACACGTTCCAGCAGCTCGTCGACTACCTCAACGCACACGGTGCACCGAGCCAGCTCATCGACCAGGTGCGAAGCCTGCAAGGCCGGCACGGGCTGAACGCGCAGACGTTCCAGGACCTCTCCAACCGCTTCGGGTGGCGCCCGCGCGGTGTGAACCTGGCCGACGCGGTCAACTGGGTTCGCCAGGGCATCCGCTGACACAGCGCGTGCGTCGTGATCAACCCGTGATCAACCTCTGCCGGCTCGCGCAAAAAGTCTGAGACCAGGTCTAAGAGGTCGCGCGGTTTGATGACGATGTAGCGGCGCACATGCCGGGAAGCGAACTTGGACGTCATTTTGGGGCAGCGACGAAACCGCTCTCCGGTGTCGGGTCTACTCGCTGGCCTGTTGGTATCGCCGGGCGAGGGTGCGGCAGGCGTCTTTCAGCTCGTCCGGCTCGACGACGGTGATGTCTGCGTCGAAGGTGGCGAGTAGTCCGGCGATCCCGGCCCAGGACCATGCGCCGAGGGTGATGCGGGTCTGTGTGGGGGTGACGTATTCGATGACGGATCCGCCCGGTGCCCAGCGGGCGACGACGTCGGCGGGGAGTTCCATCAGGACGGTGCCGAGGCATTGCCATGGGGCTGGGGTGTCTCCTCTGTCGTAGCTGGTCATGACGTAGCGGGCCACGTTGGGCTCGGGGAGTTCCCGGCGCTGGAACGGGGTCCCGGTGGGTGCGTGGGCGTGGATGCGATCGACGCGGTAGATGCCCCAGGCTTCGGTGGCTGGGGTGTAGGCGACGAGGTACCACCGGCCGGCCCACATGACGAGGTGGTGGGGTTCGACCCGTAGCGGCGGCGCGAAGTCGGGGTCATTCGGGTGGGGGCGGTGGCCGTCGGGGGTGAGGTAGTCGAAGCGCATCAGGTGCCCGTTGCGGACGGCGTAGCCGACGGCCTTGAGGGTGCTCGAGGCGATGGGTGGCGCGGGGAACTCCCAGGAGTTGGGGATGGCGGTCAGGTGCATCGCGTCGATCTCGGCGCGAAGGTGGGCGGGCATGACTTGCTTGATGCTGGTCAGTGCGCGGGCGACAGCGTCGTCGATGCCGGCCACGCTGGTCGGCGCGGTCTGCAGGGCGACGGCAATGGCGACGGCCTGCTCGTCGTCGAGCAGCAGCGGGGGGAGCTTGCTGCCGGCGCCGAGCTGGTATCCGCCGTCCGGGCCCTTGAGGGCTTGGACCGGGTATCCCAACTCGCGCAGGCTCTCCATGTCGCGGCGCAAGGTGCGGGTGCTGATCCCGAGCCGGTCGGCCAGGTCCTGACCGGACCAGTTCGGGCGGGCCCCGAGCAGGGATAGCAGCCTGAGCAGGCGCGAGGACGCTGTGGCCATGCACCTATCGTCGGTCAGGTAGCGGTCATTCGGTGTCCACTACTGCTGTCACGGTGTGGTTCATGACCTCAAACCACGCTTCTGACACTGCCTTTCACGGGGATCCCCGGGCAGGTGCGCTGGTCGGCAACGCCGCCGGGGTCGCCCTGCTTGTGGTGCTGTTTGCCTCGTTCATGGACCTGCTGGACGCCACGATCGTCACGGTCGCCGCACCGGCGATCGCGACCGATCTCCACGCGAGCGAGGCCCAGCTGCAGTGGATGCTGGCCGGGTATGTCCTCGCGCTGGGTTCGGGTCTGATCATCGGCGGGAGGATCGGCGACGACCATGGCCGCCGCCGGGTGTTGTTGGCCAGCCTCGCGGCCTTCGCCGTCGCGTCCGCGGCGTGTGCGCTGGCGACGGGACCGGCGATGTTGATCGGCACCCGTATCCTCCAGGGCCTCGCCGCCGGCTTGATGGTCCCGCAGGTGTTCGGGATCATCCGTTCCTCGTTCGACCCCCCGGGGATGGCCAAGGCGTCCGGTGCGTACGGAGCCGTTCAAGGTCTGGCTGCGGTGGCCGGACCCCTGCTGGGCGGGTGCTTGGTTGACGCGAACCTGTTCGGGCTGGGCTGGCGCAGCATTTTCTGGGTGAACGTGCCGATCGCGGCCGTCGCGCTCGTGCTCGGGTCCCGCGTCCTGCCGGAGTCCACCAGCCGGCACCGGGCCGCGCTGGACGTCGTGGGCGCAGTCTTGTCGACACTCGCCGTGCTCTTGGTCCTGCTGCCCCTGGTTCAGGGCCGCGACTGGGGCTGGCCGTGGTGGGGTTTCGCGCTGATGACAGCAGGGGTGCTCATGGTGGCCGGGTTCGTCGTCTACGAGCGTTCGGTTGCACGCCGCGGAGGTCAGCCCGTGCTGGACCCCGCGCTGCTGCAGGTGCGCAGCTTCACTTCGGGACTGCTGGCCTCGGTGATCTTCTTCGGCGCCATCGGCGCGTTCTTTCTGACCCTGTCGATCTACCTGCAGGCCGGCACCGGACGCACCGCGTGGCAGACCGGTCTGGTCATTCTTCCCTACGCGATCGGGTCCATCATCACCTCCGGACTCGGCGTCGCGTTGGCCGCCAAAGCGGGCCGAGCGCTGCTGATCAGCGGGTCGTTGACTCTGGCCGCGTCGCAGGCGCTGCTGTGGTTCATCGTCCGCGACGGTCAGAACCCCGGATACTGGATGCTCGCACTGGCACTGTTCATCGGCGGGCTCGGGCTGGGCCTGGCAGCGCCGATCCTGGTCAATGTGGTCCTCGCCGGCGTACTGCGCAAGGACGCCGGCGCGGCCGGTGGCGTGCTGTCAGCGGTGAACCAGATCGGTGGAGCCGCTGGCATCGCCGTCCTGGGGACCATCTTCTTCGCAGTTCTGGATAGCCCCGCCGACGGCAGTTCTCGACTGAGCGTGTTCGGCAACGCTTTCGCTGCAGTCATCCCCGTCGAGATCACGCTCTATCTGCTCGCCGCCGCACTCATGCTGCTGCTTCCCAAGGCCGCAGCCGCGCACGAGGCATGACGGCTCTCCGAACTTGACCGGGGTTGGTGAGGGAGCCTCAGTTCCTGGGGTCTGCCACGTAGAGCCCTGATGTCACTGTCTGCGAAACACGACCAGGGCGGACGCGGGTTAGCGTTCGGCGGCGAGTCGTACGCCGAAGCCGATGAAGACGCCGTCGGTGGCGGTCTCCTCTACGACGCGGGCGTCTCGCGTGTTGCGGGATGGCCGATGAGGTCCAGCGATACCGTCCACAGCTTCTGGGCGGCGTCGGGGTCGAGCGCCCATTCCTTGACACCGTGGCTGTTGTCGAACAGATCCGCATCGTTGCCTACGGTGTAGGCCTCGCGTCCGTCATCAAGGTAGTGGCCGCCGGTTCGGGCGAATTCGGGGGCGACCGCCGCGACGAGTGTCGTGGCGGCCCCCTGCTGGGCAGTCTTGTAGACGAAGACTCCAGATGCCTCGGCTGCGGCCAAATAGTCCTTCTGCTTTTGTGTGAAGTCTCTTTGCAGGCCTGTGGAGACGCCCCCGGGGTTGACCGCGTTCGCGACAATGCCGTCGGCGGCCCACCGGCGTGTGGCTTCGACCGCGAAGAGCGAGTTGGCGGTCTTGGACTGCGAGTACGCGGCCTGAGGGTCGTATTCGCGCCGCTCGAAGTGGATGTCGTCGAACACGACTGGCGACCTCATGTGTCCCGTGGAGCTCAGCGAGACGATACGGGCCTCACCCCGTTCGCGGGCTCCTTTGGCGAGGGCTTCGTGCAAGCCGAGACTCAGGGCGAAGTGGCCAAGATGATTTGTGGCGAACTGAAGTTCCCAGCCTTCCGAGGTTCGGACCAGGCCGCTTACGATGACGCCAGCGTTGTTGATCAGTATATGCAGTGGTCCGGTCCACCGGTTGGTGAACTCGGCGATGGAGGAACTGTCGACGAGATCCAGCGCGCTGACGTGAACGTTGCCGTTGCCGGCCGACTCCGCGATGTCCTCGGCTGTCTTCGCGCCGGCGCTGGTGTTGCGGACCGCAAGGGTGACCTCAGCACCGGCGCGCGCGAGGGAGCGGGCTGTCTCCACGCCGATCCCCGACGACGCGCCGGTGACGATGGCGCGGACGCCGGTGAGGTCGAGGCCCGCCACGACGTCGTCAGCGGTGCTGCTCGCGTCGAATCGGGTTGTGATCAATCGATGAGATGTTGGCATGGAAGCCTCCTAAAGGACGAATGTTCACAGCGATGGAGGCCGATCGGGTCCTATCCGCGTGACAGCCACCGGCAGTAACCCCG
This sequence comes from Pseudonocardia sp., assembly GCA_025465235.1. Classification (GTDB taxonomy): domain Bacteria; phylum Actinomycetota; class Actinomycetes; order Mycobacteriales; family Pseudonocardiaceae; genus Pseudonocardia. The sequence continues at coordinate 407 of JAODNO010000415.1, read as the reverse complement.
AGTGAACCAACTATACTCTATCGGCTTAGGTCGTCTAGTTCGTCTCGTGGTCTCTGGCAGACGCTAAGCGCCCGCTTCGCGATCGGCTGATCGAAGCGTTCGACTTATGGACCGGGCGTTACATCGGTCCCATGGCGAAAGAGGTCGCCATCTTGATTGAGACCAACCCGGAGCTGCTGGGCCATATTGTCATCGACTACCCCAAGCGTTTTCTCGAGATGGTCACTGCTGCCGTCGCAGCCGACCTGCCTCCTGGGCGCGTAGGTATAGCAGAGGACATGGCCCGGACGTTGCTGAGCACTGCCGGCGGCATCAAGCACGAAGCGACCACTCGAGAAGAGTTTGTCGCGCGAATGACCATCGGCGTCGACCTTTTCATATCAGCCCTCAATTGCAGCACGCGGCAC
>JAODNO010000413.1 GCA_025465235.1 Pseudonocardia sp. | reverse complement strand
CGACATCGAGATCCCGACGTCCGGCCCGCGGTTCGAGGCGTTGGGCGCGATCGCGGCGGGGGTGCGGCGGTGAGCGCCCCGGCCGCTTCGCCGCGGGTGCTCGTGACGCCGCGCTCGCTCACGCAGGCGGGGCTTCACGCCGTGCCCGAGCTGGAGCCGCTGCGCACCGCGGGGTTCGAGCTGGTGGCAGGTCCCGCGGGGGAGGCGCCCTCGGAGGAGCAGCTGCTGGAGCTGGTGCCGGGCTGTGTCGGCTGGCTCGCCGGCGTGGAGCGCATCGGGGCCCGCGTCCTGGAGGCCGCGCCGGCGCTGCGCGTGATCAGCCGGAACGGCACCGGAACGGACTCTGTTGACCTGGCCGCGGCGCAGCGAGCCGGCGTCCGCGTCGAGCGGGCGGCCGGGGCCAACGCGCAGGGCGTCGCCGAGCTCGCGCTGGCACTGGCGCTGACCGCGCTGCGGCAGGTGCCGTGGTCGGCCGCGGCGGTGCGGGAGGGTCGCTGGCAGCGCTGGCGTGGGCGCGAGCTCGACGAGTGCTGCGTCGGCGTCGTCGGCCTCGGGGCGATCGGGCGCCGAGTCGCCGACCTGTTCACCGCGCTCGGCGCCCGCGTGGTTGCCCACGACCCCGCGGTCGTACCGAACCTCGGCTCAGCGGTCCGCCTGGCCGGGCTGGACGAGCTGCTCGGGGGGTGCGACGTCGTCACGCTGCACGCACCCCCGCCTGCCGACGGGCGGCCGCTGCTGGACGAGCGGCGGCTCGCCCGCATGCCTCGCGGCGCGGTGCTGGTCAACACCTCCCGCGCGGCGCTGGTCGACGACGCCGCCGTGCTGGCCGCCCTGCAGGACGGACGGTTGTCGGCCTACGCGGTGGACGCGTTCGAGACCGAGCCACCCGAGCTCAGTCCGCTGTTGCGGCACGAGCGGGTCATCCCGACGCCGCACGTCGGCGGCTTCACCGGCGCCAGCATGCGTCGAGCCACCGGTCAGGCGGTCGACAACCTGCTGTCCGTGTTGCGGGAGATCCGGTGAGAGACGTGAGCGAGGAGCCCGTAGTGGATGGTCCGGTCCTGGAGCTGATCACCGCTCGCCTCGACCGGATGCGGCCGTCGGAGCGGAAGGTCGCCGCGGTCGTGCTGCAGGACCCGGCGCGCGCGCTGGAGCTCAGCATGGCGGGGCTCGCTGACGCCGCGGGCGTGAGCGAGCCAACCGTGATGCGGTTCTGCACGGGACTGCGCTTCGCGGGGTTCCAGTCGTTCAAGCTCAGGCTCGCCCAGGCGCTCGCCATCGGCATCCCCGTCACCCATTCGGCGATCGAGCTCGACGACCCGGTCGAAGCGATAGCGGGCAAGATCTTCGACCACACGCTCAGCAGCCTCGACCGCGCCCGCCGGTCCCTGGACATGGCCGCGGTGGCTGCGGCGGTGGACCTGTTGCTGCAGGCGCGCACCGTGCTCTTCGTCGGTTTCGGCGCCTCCGGGATCATCGCCCAGGACGCCCTGCAGCAGGCCGTGCTGTTCGGCGTGCCCTGCTCAGCGCCCGTGGACCTGCATCAGCAGTACATGGCCGCGTCGATGTGCGGGGCGGGATCCGTGATCGTCGCGATATCCAACACTGGGCGGACCACGTCGGTCCTCGAGGTCACTGAGCGGGCCAAGCAGAACGGCGCCTGGGTCATCTCGATCAGCGGGGTGCCCGGGCCGCTGGCGGAGCTGGCCGACGTGGCGCTGGTCGTGCGCACCTTCGAGGACACCGACATCTACACGCCGACCGTGAGCAGGCTCGCCGGTCTCGTGCTCGTCGACATCCTCGCCACGTCCGTCGCGGTCCGCCGCGGGGGAGAGCACCTCGAGCGGCTGCGCGAGATGAAAGAGGCGCTGTCGACGTTCCGCGGCAGCGCCCCCGAGCTCACTTGACATCCTGTAATTACAGGTGTCCGATACGACCATGCATGAGGAGGTGCAGAGGATGACCAGCGACGGTACGTCCTCGACGTCCGGCCCCACGGACGCCGCAGAGTGCGGCCGGGGCACGGGTCCGATCGTCTTCTCGGCCCGCGGCGTCAGCAAGAGCTACCCGGGGGTGCAGGCCCTCTCCGGGCTCGACCTCGACGGCCGCGCCGGTGAAGTGCTGGCCATCTGCGGGGCCAACGGCGCCGGCAAGTCGACCTTTGCGCGGCTCCTGGCCGGACAGGAGTCACCGAGCGGCGGCGAGATTCGCGTGACTGGGCACCCCGAGCCCGTCGCGGATCCCGCGGAGGCCGACCGGGCCGGCATCCTGCTCATGCACCAGGAACCGTTGATCGTCGACGACTTCACCGTCGGCGAGAACGTCTGGCTCTACCGGCTGCGGTCCGGCCGCGACATCCGCCCCTGGTCGCGGGCCTGCCGCACGGACGACGAGCAAACGCTGCAGGCGCTGCGCGACGTGGGCCTCGGCGACCTCCCCACCGGGCGGCTCGCGGGTTCGCTCGCCCCCGGCCAGCGCCAGATGCTCGCACTCAGTCGGGCCCGCGTCACGCCGCACCGGGTTCTGATCCTCGACGAGACCACCGCGTCCACGACCGAGGAACACTTCAAGGACGTGCAGGAGATGGTCGCCGCGGAAAAGGCGGCCGGCACTGCAGTCGTATTCGTCTCGCACCGGATGCCCGAGGTCCTCGCGCTGTCGGACCGGATTGCGGTGCTGCGCAACGGCAGGCTCGTCCAGGTGCTGCGCACGGCGGAGACCGATGCCGATGAGATCACCACGCTGATGATCGGCGACGCCGTCCGCGCCCTGCAACGGCCGCCTGCACACGACTCAGGGGCCCCGACGCCCGCGCTGGCGGTCCGCGGGCTGCACGCGGGCTCGGCCACGGACGTGTCGTTCGACGTGCGGGCCGGCGAGGTCGTCGGGCTCTACGGGCTCGTCGGCAGCGGCCGCTCGTCAGTGGCCCGCTCAGTGTCGGGGCAGCAGGAGGCGCGTGGCGGGGTCGTCGAGGTGCACGGCGAGGCGGTGCGGATGCGGTCGCCTGCCGCCGCCCTGCGCCGCGGGGTCGCTTACCTCACCGAGGACCGGCGGCGCGAGGGCTTCGTCGAGGACTTCTCCAATGCCGAGAACCTCAGCCTCGTCACGCTGCCGCGCCTCGCGAGGGCAGGCGTGATCCGGCGCGGAGCGGAGCGCGCGCGGGTGACCGACCTGATCTCGCGCTTCCAGATCAAGGGCGGCCCGCAGACGCCCACCCGCACCCTCTCCGGCGGCAACCAGCAGAAGGTCTGCCTGGCCAAGTGGCTGGAGGCGGACCCGGACGTCATCGTCCTGGACGAGCCGACCAAGGGCATCGATGTCGGCGCCCGCTTGAACATCTACGAGATCGTCCACAGCCTGTCCCAGCAGGACAAGGCGGTCCTTGTGGTCACCAGCGAGGCCGAGGAGGCCCTGCTGCTGTGCCACCGCGTGCTCGTGCTGCGCGACGGCCACCTGGTCGCCGAGTTCGACGCCGCGCAGGCAACGACCGAGGACCTCATTCGCGCCGCGCTCGGAGGAGAAGCCGCATGACCGTCACCGACAGGACCGTCACTCCGCAGTCGGACGAGGGCCGGGCGGCCCCCTCGCCCGCGTGGGTCCGAGGCGGCTCGTGGCTGCGCACCCAGTACCCGCTGCTCATCCTCATCGTGCTGGTGGTCTTCGCCGCGGTCATGAGCGACGCCTTCCTCAGCACCCGCAACCTCGAGAACCTCGTGCTGCAGATGTCGGTGATCGGCATCGTCGCGCTGGCGCAGTTCATCGTCGTGGTCTCCGGCGGCATCGACATCAGTGTCGGCTCGGTGCTCGGCCTGGCCTGTGTGCTCGGCGCCGGGCTCTTCGACGGCTCGTCGGTGATCGTGTCCGTGCTGGTGGCGCTGGCCGTCGGTGCAGCGCTCGGGGCCGTGAACGGCTTCCTCGTCGCGTTCCGCGGGCTGGAGCCGTTCATCGTGACGCTGGGCATGCTCGCCCTGGCCCGCGGGCTCGTCTACGCCTACACCGAGGGCGTGCCGGTACGGCCGTCGGCCGAGTCGTTCACCGTGCTCGGCACGGCCACCGTCGCCGGTGTGCCAGTGCTGGGCGTCATCTGGATCGCGATCGCGGCGGGGATGGCGTTCCTGCTGCGCAGGACCGTCTTCGGCAGGCGCGTCTACGCGGTCGGCAGCAAGCGCGAGGCCGCCCACGCATCCGGCGTCCCGGTGCGCGGCACTCTGATGGGTGTCTACGTGATCGCCGGTCTGCTCGTCGGCCTCGGCGGGTTCCTGCTGGCCTCCCGCGTCGGAGCGGGCACGCCGAGCGCGGGCAACCTCATGGAGCTCGACGCGATCGCGGCCGTCGTGATCGGCGGGGCCCGATTGAACGGCGGGCAGGGACGCGTATTCGGCGCCGTCGTCGGCACCGTGATCTTCGGCGTCATCACGAACCTGCTGGTCCTGCTCAACGTCTCGACGTTCCTCCAGGACGCCTTCCGCGGCGGCCTGATCCTGCTCGCGGTCGCGCTCGCGACCATCGGCCGGTCGAGCGCCACCCGCGGTCGCTGACCCTTCCCCCGACTCCCCTTCCCTGATCACTGGAGATCCCGACATGCGCACCCCACGACTTGTCGCCATCGCGGCGGCCTTATCGATCGCGGTGCTGACCGCGTGCGGCACGACGACCGGATCCGGTTCCTCGCCTGCCGAGCAGCAGAAGGCGAAGCCCGTCACCGAGGTGACGATCGGCTTCGCCCAGCGGCAGATGGACGCGCCGTACTACGCGGCCATGGAGGCCATGGCGCAGGAGCGGGCGAAGCAGCAAGGTTTCAAGCTGCTCTTCCAGAACGCGGGCGGTGACCCCGTGACCCAGCTCAACCAGGTGCAGGCGATGCTCTCGCAGGGCGTCGACGCACTCGTCGTCAATGCTATCAGCCCGGAAACCCAGCGCACCCAGCTGGAGCAGGCGGCGGGCGAGGTGCCCGTGCTGTTCGTCGACACGTCGATCCCGGACGTGGGGTTGACCGCGGTGCAGTCGGACAACCGGGAGATCGGCAGATTGTCGGGCCTCATCACGGCGAAGCGGTTCGGGCAGGGCAGGACGATCCAGGTCGCGATCCTCAACGGCGGGCCGAACGACGAGATCGTCGGCCCGGCACGCCAGGCGGGCTTCCTCGCC
>JAODNO010000393.1 GCA_025465235.1 Pseudonocardia sp. | reverse complement strand
GTACGGCCAGGTGCTGCTCGGGTGAGAACCCAGCGGTCTCCCCCGGCTCCGGTGCGAGGTTGAGCACGATCACGCGGCGGGCACGGCTGGCGATCACCGCGTCGCGCAGCTCGGGCACCAGTAGGTGCGGCAACACGCTGGTGAACCACGATCCCGGCCCCAGCAGCAGCACGTCGGCGGCACGGACGGCCTCGACCGCCTCGGGACATGCCCGTGGCCGGTCCGGTCGCAACCACACCTGCCGCACCCGCCCCGGCGTGGACGCGACTGCCACCTGGCCGCGGATCCGGTGCCGCTCGGCTGGCTGCTCCCCCAGGCCCGTGACCTCGGCTTCGATGTCGAGCGGCTCGCAGCTCATCGGCAGTACGCGCCCCCGCAGCCCGAGCAGGGCGCCCACCTGGTCCAGCGCGGCCACCGGGTCGCCGAGGACGTCCATGAGCCCGGCGAGCAGCAGGTTGCCCACGGCGTGCCCGGCCAGTGCTCCGGTGCCGCCGAAGCGGTGCTGCACCAGGGCACCCCACCGGCGGCCGGCAGGATCGTCGGAGGCCAGCGCGGCCAGTGCCATCCGCAGGTCACCGGGCGGGAGCAGCCCCAGCTCGCGGCGGAGGCGCCCGGAGGAACCCCCGTCGTCGGCCACGGTGACCACCGCGGTGACGCTGTCGGCGATCCGGCCGCCGTCGGCGAGCAGCCGAAGCGCGGACAGGGTGGCGTGCAACCCGTGGCCCCCGCCGAGGGCCACAGCCGACGCCCCGGAGGTCACGTGCCCGGCGCTCACTCGCGCCCCAGGTCGCGGTGGGCGACGTTGACCGTGACGCCCTCGGTGCCCTCGAGCCTGCGGGCGATCTCCTCGCTGATGGCGACACTGCGGTGCTTGCCACCCGTGCAGCCGACCGAGACCGTCAGGTACCGCTTGCCCTCTCGGCGGTACCCGGCCCCGACGAGCCGCAGCAGCTCCAGGTAGCGGGTGACGAACTCGTCGGCACCGTCCTGGCTCAGCACGTAGTCGCGGACGGGTCCGTCCCGGCCGGTCTGGTCGCGCAGCTCGGGAATCCAGAACGGGTTGGGCAGGAACCGGACGTCCACTACGAGGTCCGAGTCCATCGGGAGACCGTACTTGTAGCCGAAGGACACCAACGTGACACGTGTGACCTGCGCAGACTCCGGACCGAACGCGCGTTCCAGCGTGCCGCGCAGCTGCGGGACGGCCACGGTCGAGGTGTCGACGACCAGGTCGGCGCTCTCCCGCAGCGGGCGCAGCAGCTCGCGCTCGGCGGCGATGCCGTCGACGAGCCTGCCGTCCCCCTGCAGGGGGTGGCTGCGCCGCACCTGCTCGAACCGGCGTACCAGTACCGCGTCGGACGCCTCCAGGAACAGCAGCCGTGGCTTGTAACCCCGCGCGTCCAGGTCCTTGATGACGGCGCCGAGGTCGGCGGAGAACGCGCGGCTTCGGACGTCCATCACCACCGCGATGCGGGTGATCTCGCCGCGGGCGCGCGCGCCGAGGTCGACCATCGTGGCGATCAGCTCGGGCGGGAGGTTGTCCACGACGAACCAGCCGAGGTCCTCCAGCACCTTCGCCGCGGTGCTGCGACCGGCCCCGGACAGCCCGCTGACCAGAGCGACCTCGATGCCGGCAGGCCTTATCGTCGATGATGACGTCACGTCGCCGGCACTTCCGCATCCGTCTCGGTCCGGTCGCTCTGGTCGATCCGGTCGGTCTCGGCCGGGCCGTCCTGGCCGGTCCGGTCCGCCGAGTGCAGCGCGGCCAGCACGGCGGCGGCCGTGCGTGGCCCGAAGCCAGGGAGCGCCGCTATGGCGTCGACGTCGGCAGCCTTCAGCTTTCGCAGCGACCCGAAATGCTTCAGCAGCGCTGCGCGGCGGCTGGGCCCGAGCCCAGGAACGGCGTCCAGCTCGGAGCTGATCATGCTCTTCGACCGGCGCTGCCGGTGGTAGGTGATGGCGAAGCGGTGAGCCTCGTCCCGCACCCGCTGCAGCAGGTACAGCCCCTCGCTGGTGCGCGACAGGATGACCGGGTCGGGCTCGGCCGGCAGCCACACCTCCTCCAGCCGCTTGGCCAGCCCGCAGACCGCGACGTCGGTGACGCCGAGATCGGCGAGTACGTCGGCGGCCGCCTCGACCTGGGGCCGGCCACCGTCGACCACCAGCAGGTTGGGCGGGTAGGCGAACCGCCGTGGGCGCCCGGTCTCGGGATCGATGCCGGGACGTGCAGTTGGGGTACCGGTGGGGGAAGCGATATCGGGAGCCTCGCTCTGATCTTGCACACCGTTACCGGGCACGTCGCCCTCGGTGCCGTCGTGATCACTCCCGGTCTCGGCGAGATAGCGCCGGAACCGGCGCCTGACCACCTCTGCGATGGCGGCGACGTCCCCGCCCTCCGCGCCCCCGCGGATCTCGAACCGGCGGTAGTCCGACTTCCGCGCGAGCCCGTCCTCGAACACCACGAGCGACGCCACGACGTTGCTGCCCTGCACGTGGCTGACGTCGATGCACTCGATGCGCAGCGGCGCACTGTCGAGCCCGAGCGCGTCCTGGATCTCCTGCAGGGCCGCCGATCGCGCCGTGAGGTCGCCCGCCCGCCGGAGCTTGTGCTGGGTGAACGCCTCCGCCGCGTTGCGCGCCACGGTCTCGGCCAGCGCACGCTTGTCGCCGCGATGCGGCACGCGGACCTGCACCCGCGACCCACGCAGCCGCGAGAGCCAGTCGACGAGCGCGTCGACCTCTCCCGGAAGCTCCGGGACGAGGATCTCCTTCGGGACCGGCTGGTGGGCGTCGTCGGCGGACCCGGCCAGTGCTGCCTGCTCGCCGTAGAACTGGGTGAGGAAGCGTTCCACGAGCTGGGCCGTGTCGGTGGGCTCCACCTTGTCGATCACCCAGCCGCGCTGGCCGCGGACCCGGCCGCCCCGCACGTGGAAGACCTGGACGGCGGCCTCGAGCTCGTCCTCGGCGAAGGCGACGACGTCGGCGTCGGTACCGTCGCCGAGCACCACGGCCTGTCGCTCCATCGCCCGCCGCAGCGCACCGATGTCGTCGCGCAGGCGGGCCGCCCGCTCGAACTCCAGGCCCTCCGACGCCTCGGCCATCTTGCGCTCGAGCTGCCGGACGAGGTGGTCGGTGCGGCCGGAGAGGAAGTCGCAGAAGTCCTCGACGATGTCACGGTGCTCGTCGGCGTCGACGCGCCCGACACACGGCGCGGAGCACTTGTCGATGTAGCCCAGCAGGCACGGCCGCCCGATCTGGCCGTGGCGCTTGAACACCCCAGCGCTGCACGTGCGGGCCGGGAACACCCGCAGCAGCAGGTCGAGGGTCTCGCGGATCGCCCACGCGTGGGCGTACGGG
>JAODNO010000365.1 GCA_025465235.1 Pseudonocardia sp. | reverse complement strand
GATCGGGTGATCGCCCCGCTGACCGCGGTGCAGGACACGCTCACCGGCTACGGGAACATCACCAGCATCTCGGTGAAGGCCGCCTCGGCCGACACGGTCTCCGCGGCGCAGGACGAGGTGACCTCGATCCTGAACGCGCGCCATCACGTGACCGCGGCGAACGAGGACTTCTCGATCTTCAACCCCACCTCGATCCTCTCCGCGCTGGGCACCATCACCGGCGTCTTCACGATCCTGCTGGGCGGCGTCGCGGGGATCTCGCTGCTGGTGGGCGGCATCGGCGTCATGAACATCATGCTGGTGACGGTCACGGAGCGGACCCGCGAGATCGGCATCCGCAAGGCGATCGGTGCGCAGAAGGCCGACATCGTCGGGCAGTTCCTGATGGAGGCGGTGATGCTGTCGGTGTTCGGCGGCCTGATCGGCGTGATCATCGGGGTGATCGTCGGGCAGTTCAAGTTCGGCACGTTCCAGCTGGTGGTCGCCCCGTACTCGGTGGTCCTCGCGTTCGGGGTGTCCGTGGCGATCGGGCTGTTCTTCGGGATCTACCCCGCCAACCGCGCGGCCTCGCTGCGCCCGATCGACGCGCTGCGCTACGAGTGAGGGCGCTGCGAGTGGCTGTGCTGCGAGTGACTGTGCTGCGAGACGAGCGACCGGGAGTCCACGATGACCGCGCACAACGACCTGACGACGATGCCGCCCGCGGCATCGCCCCACGACGAGACCAGCGCCAAGCACTCCCTGCAAGCCACCACACCGGCGGAGGACACCACCGGTGTCATGGCCGAGCCGCCGGCGGACGGCCCCGACGACGACCTCTTCGAGCCCGACTGGGACAAGCCCAAGCGCACCAACAAGCTGACATGGGTGCTGGTGGCGCTCCTCGTGGCCGCCCTCGGCTTCGCCGGGGGCGTGACGGTGCAGAAGAACCACGACGAGGCCTTGGCCGTCGCCGCGGCGGGGACCCGCACACGCGCCAACCAGTCCGCGGCGCTCGGCGGTGGCGGCGGCGCGGGTGGCGGCTTCGGCAGCAGTTCCGGTAGCGGCAGCGGCCCCGGGAGCGGGGGCGCTCCGTCCGGTTCCGGGAGCACGACAGGCGGAAGCGGTGGCACAGACGCCACCCCCGTCGCGATCGGCACCGTCAAGTCGATCTCCGGCACCACGTTCACCCTCACCAACTTCGCGGGGACGGTGGTCACCGTGACAGTGCCGCCGACCGCGACCGTCACCACCAACGGGCTTCAGGGCCTCGCTGTGGGCGCGACCGTCTCGGTCGCGGGCACGACCTCCGCCGACGGCAATGTCACGGCCACGTCCGTGACCAGCCGCAAGACAGGCGGATGACTCCGAACTCAACGCACCAGGAGACAACCAGCATGAGGACCACCAACTCGCTCGCACGAGGCAGCGCCGCCATCGCCATCGCGGCCGTCGCGGCCTGCGGACTTGCCGGCTGCGGCGGGTCGACCAGCTCGACGCCGGCCGCCAGCACGGCAGCAGCGACGCCGGGCGGGCAGGGCGCCGGCCGGGGCATCGACCCGGCACTGCAGCAGAAGATCGACGCATGCCTGCAGGCGGCGGGGATCGCCGTGCCGACGCCCACGCCGCGTCCCAGCGGCCAGCCCCGGCCCACCGGGGCCCCCGGCGGCGGCCAGCGTGGCGGCGGCTTCGGGGCCGCATTCAGCTCACCGGAGGCGAAGGCGGCGCTGCAGGCGTGCGGCATCACGCTGCCGACCCCCGGTCCGCGCCCCAGCGGAGCCCCTGCCACTCCCGGCGCCTGACGCGGAGTAATGGGTGCCCGGCGGGGCAGGAATGCGAGACCTCGGACGGCGGTGTACTGAGATCGCGCAGCGGCCAGGCGCGCGGTCGTGTCGTCGGCTCCGCGTGCGCGCAGGGCGTCGGCATGGCGGAACCGGGGCGGGCCTGCTTGAGCAGCTCGCGTTCCTGCAGCTCGCTGCGGGCCGCGATCACCGCTCGCCGCTGCCGGGCGAGATCGTGGCGGTCCGGAGTGAACGCGGCGGCGGCGGACTCCAGCGCCGTGGCGAGGCAGCCTGCGGTCGTCGCCTCGGGCGGAGCGGTCCGGATCGCATCGGCGAAGCGTTCCGCCATCACGTCCCGACCGCCGAACAGCACCTCACGCTTGTCGGCGAAGTGGCGTCTGCCTCGTCACTGGGAGACGGAAGAAGGTGCTCTTGGCACTCCCCGTAGCCGTACCGACTCAGAGATCGCCGTGGTCGGCTTCGCGGAGCGGCGCGTGCGGTCCTCGGTCGTACGGATCCCGGCTATCACCCACTTCGGCGAGTTCCTCGCGATGGTGATCACGCTCGACAACCCGACGTCCAGCCTCGCGACCCGCCGCATCCTCGACTGGGAACCGACCCACCCCGGCCTCCTCGCCGACTTCGACAAGGGCGACTACTTCACCACCACGGCCACGCCGGACAACCAATAGGAGGTCTCGGTCATGGTGACCTCTCGGTCATGGTGATCGGTCATCGTGACCGTGGTCTTCGGCGCACGCGGCAACGTGCGCCATCCTGTCGTCGCCGGCCTGCTGGCGGCGAACGGGTCAGGGCGATCAGCAGGGCCCCGGCGGCGGCGTGCAACGCCAGGTCGAGCACATGGGCGCGACAGGAGACGGCCACGACGAAGTCCACCGACTATCACGGGTGGAAGCGACTCCTGGCCAAGGCCGGCGTGGAGGAACGGCGCCTGCACGACGCGCGCCACACGGCGGGAACGTGCTCCTGCTTCTCGGCGTACCGGAGCGCACGGTCATGTCGGTGATGGGGTGGTCGAGCACAGCGATCGCCACCAGAACTGCAACCACAACGCCAACGGCCGGGCTGCCCTGACGGGCGACCCGGCCGTTTGCGCTGGTGACGCTGGCGGAGGATGCGGGATTCGAACCCGCGAGGGCGTGAACCCAACACGCTTTCCAAGCGTGCGCCATAGGCCACTAGGCGAATCCTCCGTGTCGAAGCATAGCCGGGTCGCTCGCGCCGTCGACGACGGCACTACACTGACACTCGGACCCCGCGCGGCGTCCATCCTGTGAACTCCCCCAGGGCCGGAAGGCAGCAAGGGTCAACGGGCTCTGTCGGGTGCGCGGGGTCCGCTTATGTCCCGGCCGGCCGCGGCTCGGGCCCCCGGTACCTCTTCCCGCGCGGCCCGCTGTCGGGGGCGATGGGTAGCCTCGCGCCCGTGGCGCTGGCTCTGTACCGCAAGTACCGCCCGGCGAAGTTCGCTGAGGTGGTCGGGCAGGAGCACGTCACCGAACCGCTGAGCACGGCGCTCGCCGCGGGCCGGATCAACCATGCCTACCTGTTCTCGGGCCCACGCGGGTGCGGCAAGACGTCCTCGGCGCGGATCCTGGCGCGGTCGCTGAACTGCGAGCTCGGCCCCACGCCCGATCCGTGCGGCGTCTGCCCGTCCTGCATCTCGCTGGCGCCCGGTGGTCCGGGCAACATCGACGTCACCGAGCTCGACGCCGCCTCCCACGGCGGTGTGGACGACACCCGCGAGCTGCGCGACCGTGCCTTCTTCGCCCCCGCCGAGTCGCGCTATCGGGTGTTCATCGTCGACGAGGCACACATGATCACGACGCAAGGCTTCAACGCCCTGCTCAAGATCGTGGAGGAGCCGCCGGAGCACCTGGTGTTCGTGTTCGCCACCACCGAGCCGGACAAGGTGCTGCCCACCATCCGCTCGCGCACCCATCACTACCCGTTCCGGCTCATTCCCCCCAGCACCCTGCGGAAACTGCTGGAGCACATCTGCGCCGAGGAGGGCGCGATCGTCGCCCCCGCGGTCTTTCCGCTGGTCATCCGGGCGGGCGGCGGCTCGGCACGCGACTCGCTGTCCGTCCTCGATCAGCTGCTCGCCGGCGCCGGTCCGGAGGGCGTCACCTACGAGCGGGCCGTGGCGCTGCTCGGAGTCACCGACGTCGCACTGATCGATGATGTCGTCGACGCGCTGGCCGCGAACGATCGGGCTGCGGTGTTCGAGGCGGTCGACCGGCTGGTGGAGGCCGGGCACGACCCTCGCCGGTTCGCCGCCGACCTGCTGCAACGGCTGCGCGACCTCACACTGCTGCAGGCGGTGCCCGAAGCGGCCGAGCGCGGGCTGGTGGAGGCCGCCGCCGACGAGCTGGCGCGGATGATCGAGCAGGCCGGCAAGCTCGGGCAGGCCACGCTCGCCCGGTACAGCGAGATCGTGCACACGGGGCTCACGGAGATGCGCGGCGCCACGGCGCCGCGACTGCTGCTGGAACTGCTGTGCGCGCGGATGCTGCTGCCCGCGGCCACGGTGGCCGAGCCCGGGCTGCTGGAACGGCTCGAGCGGCTGGAGCGACGCAACGCGATCGCGGCCGCGCCGCCTCCCGCAGGGGAGACGGGAGCTGACGCACCGGAACCGGCAGGCGGCAGGCGCCAGTTCCAGCGGCCGAGCGGGCGGCCGGAGCAGGATGCCGGCGCGCAGGGCGCCGGTTCACCCCCGCCCGAGGTTCGGGAGGCCGACGGAGCGGGGACCGGCCGGGCACAACCCGCTGCCGGGCCGCTCGGCCCGCAGGGGCCCCCCGCCGAGCAGGCCGCTGCCGATCCGCGCAGCTCGGCCCGGCCCGGCCCGGCCCGCTCCGCCGGTGTCCCCTCTGTCGGTGGCCGCTCCGCCGGTGAGCAACCTGCGGGTGATCGCTCCGCCCGTGAGGGGCCTGTCGCTGACGGTTCGGTCGGTGAGCGACCCGCCGGTGACGGGCCGGGTGGTGACCGAATCCCTGGTGGCGGACCAGGTGGGCGGTCCCCCGGGGACCGGGCCGCCGCTGAGCGTTCCGGCGCTGACCGGGCCGGCACCGAGCGAGAGCCTGCCGAGCGTCCTGACGCCGCGCGCCCCGTCCCCGATCCGGCCGCCGCCTCGAACGCCGTCCCCGGGGTGGCGCCGCACAAGGTTGCGCCCGACAGGGGAGCGTTCGACCGGGGAACGGCCGAACGACCTGGATCCGGCCCAGCACGCGCCGTGTCCGACGAGACGGGCTCCCAGTACGACCGGGGCGGTGAAGCGGCCCCGATGGAGCCCACCGGCGTCGCCCCCCTCGATGCCGCGGCGGTGCGCCGGGTGTGGCCGGAGGTGCTTGCCGCCGCCAAGGAACGGAAGAAGCGCACGGCCGCGCTGCTGGTGAGTGCCACCGTGCGGGCCGTGGACGGCGACACCCTGGTGCTCAGCATCGGCACGGCGCCCCTGGCGCGGTTGCTCTCGGAACAGAGCAATACCGACGTGATCTCCGAATCGCTGCACGCGGTGCTGGGCGTCCGCTGGCGGGTGCGCTGCGAGCACGGCGACGGCCCTGTGCCACCCGCAGCGCAGGCCGGCAGTGGCACGCCTCCGCCCGCCCAACCGGCCCCGCAGCGCCGGCCCTCCCGACCGCCGCCCGTACGCCGCTCCACCGCGCCGGACGACGGAGTGCCGCTGCCCCCCGAACCGCCGGACGAGGAAGCACCGCCCGACGACGAGGAGTCGATGATCGCCGAGGCGGCCGCCGGTGCCGCGGACGTCCCGACCGAGCGGCGCGACCCCGAGGAGGCGGCCATCGAGCTGCTCACCGCGCAGCTGGGCGCAAGGGCAATCGACCGGCGTTGACAGGTGGTGTCCGGGGCGGGGATCGCAGTCTTCGGGGCCGTGTCTCCCGCAGCTGCTCGCGCAACCCCGACCGTTTGACTCTGCTGGTGTCAGGCCCGGCAGCGCCGGGCCCTGCGTAGCCTTCGCACACGTGACCACGGGGCAGGCACGGACAGACGTTCTCGTCGGGCTGACCGCCGACCAGGTCGCCGCCAGGGTCGCGGACGGCCGGACCAACGACGTACCGGCCAGGGCAAGCCGCAGTGTCGGTGAGATCGTCCGGGCCAACGTGCTCACGCGGTTCAACGCGATCGTGGGCGTGCTGTTCGCGATCATCCTGGTGATCGGTCCGATCCAGGACGGCCTGTTCGGCTTCGTGATCGTCATCAACACCCTGATCGGCATCGTTCAGGAGCTGCGCGCGAAGCGGACGCTGGAGCGGCTGGCGATCATCGGTGAGGCCCGGCCGCGGGTGCGACGCGACGGGGCGGCGGTCGAGCTGTCGCCCAGCAGCGTCGTGCTCGACGACGTCATCGAGCTCGGGCCTGGCGACAAGGTCGTCGTGGACGGCGTGGTGCTCGCCGCGGACGGCCTCGAGGTGGACGAGTCGCTGCTCACCGGGGAGTCCGACCCGGTGCACAAACAGGTGGGCGATCCGGTGCTCTCCGGGAGCTTCGTGACCGTCGGTACCGGCGCACAGCAGGCCACGAAGGTGGGACGCGAGGCCTACGCGGCGAGGCTGGCCGAGGAGGCCAGCCGGTTCACCCGCATCGACTCCGAGCTGCGGTCGGGCATCAACCGGATCCTGCAGATCGTCACCTACCTGATGGTGCCGGCCGCTGCGCTGATCATCTGGAGCCAGTTCCGGACCGCGGGCGCCGACGTCAACGACGCGCTGCGCGGGATGGTCGCCGCGCTGGTGCCGATGGTGCCGGAAGGGCTGGTGCTGCTCACCAGCATCGCGTTCGCCGTCGGTGTGGTCCGGCTCGGACGTCGGCAGTGCCTCGTGCAGGAGCTGCCCGCGATCGAGGGCCTCGCTCGCGTGGACGTCGTGTGCGCCGACAAGACGGGCACGCTCACCGAGAACGGCATGCGGCTGGCCGGGGTGCGGCCGTTCGGCTCGCAGGACGATGCCGCGCTGCGTCGATCGCTGGGGGCGCTCGCAGCCGCGGATCCTCGGCCGAACGCGAGCCTGGCCGCGGTGGCGGAGGGATGCCCGTCGCCGGGATGGACGGTCTCGGCGACGGCACCGTTCTCGTCCGCCCGGAAATGGAGCGGGGCGAGCTTCGACGGTGCGGGCAACTGGGTGCTCGGCGCGCCGGACGTCCTGCTGCCGGAGGGCAGCCCGGAGCGCGCGGAGGCCGAGCGGGTCGGGGCTGGCGGGCTGCGCGTGCTGTTGCTCGGGCGCTCCGGCGGTTCGGTCGACGCCGAGACGGCGCCCGGCATCGTCGAGCCCGGCGCGCTGGTCGTCCTCGAGCAGCGCGTGCGGCCCGAGGCGGCCGCCACCCTGGCTTACTTCGCGGCGCAGAACGTCCAGGTCAAGGTCATCTCCGGGGACAACGCGCGGTCGGTAGGCGCGGTGGCGGCGTCGCTCGACCTGCCGCATGCCGATGCACCGGTCGACGCTCGGCAGCTCCCGGACGAGCGGGCAGAGCTCGCCGACGCGCTCGAGCGGAACACGGTCTTCGGGCGTGTCACCCCGGCCCAGAAGCGCGACATGGTGGGCGCCCTGCAGTCCCGCGGGCACACGGTCGCGATGACCGGCGACGGCGTGAACGACGTGCTCGCGCTCAAGGACGCCGACATCGGCGTCGCCATGGGCTCGGGTAGTCCCGCTTCGCGCGCGGTCGCGCAGATCGTGCTGCTGGACAACTCGTTCGCGACGCTGCCGCACGTCGTCGCCGAGGGCCGGCGGGTGATCGGCAACATCGAGCGCGTCGCCAACCTGTTCCTCACCAAGACCATCTACTCCGTGCTGCTGGCGATCCTCATCGGGGCGGTCGGCGTGCCGTTCCCGTTCCTGCCACGGCACCTGACGCTGGTCGGTGCGCTCACCATCGGCATCCCCGCGTTCTTCCTCGCGCTCGCCCCGAACACGGAGCGGGCCCGCACCGGGTTCGTGCGGCGGGTGCTGCGGCTCTCGGCCCCGGCCGGGGTGATCACCGGACTGGCAACGGTCGTCATCTACCTCCTCGCCAGGGCAGACGCAACGGCCACGGCCGTCCAGCAGAGCACCGCCGCCGTCGTGACGCTGTACCTGATCACCACCTGGGTGCTCGTCGTCGTCGCCCGGCCGTTCGTGTGGTGGAAGGTCGTGATGATCGCCGGGTCGCTGGTGGCGTTCTCCTACGCGCTGTTACTTCCGACCCTCTTCGGCCGGGAGTTCTGGCAGCTCGACCCCGGCCACGGCCCGACGATGCTGCTCGCCCTGATCGTCGCGGTGGTTGGCGCGGTACTGGTGCAACTGGCAGCGCGCACGAACCGCCGGCTCGAGGCACGCCGTGTCGGCTCCGCTGCCTGAGACCGCAGTCGTGTCCTGACCTGCGGGCAGGTCAGCGGGCGCTGCCGAGGAAGCTCAGCACCCCTGCCGCGATAGCGGTGGCGTAGCGGGCTCGGCCCTCCGGGCTCGTCACCAGCGCGGCCTCCCCCGGATTGCGCATGTTGGCGCACTCCACGAGCGCGGTCGGGCGGGTGGCGAGGTTGAGCCCGGCAAGGTCGTATCGCGGGGAGAGGCCGTCCTGCCCGGCGTAGTCGGAGTCCGGGAACCGGGCTGCGCGCATCGCGTCGCGGAGGGCGCCGGCGAGCCGGTGTGCAGGCCCCTCCTGCGCGGGGTTCAGTGGCGGCTCGGAGAACGCCACGTGAAAGCCGCGGCCACGGGCCGGCGCACCGTCCGCATGGATGGAGACGACCGCATCGGCGTCCGCCGTCTCGCCTGCCCGGCCGCGCTCGTCGACGCACGGCCCGACGCCGTCGTCGTCGGAGCGGGTCAGGACGACGCGGACACCTGTGGCGGTGAGCTGCTGCGCCACCCGGGAGGCGACGTCGAAGTTGAACGCGTGCTCCGCATACCCGGCGTCGGTCTGCGTGCCGGTGGTGTTGCAGGCCTTCGTGCTCCCGCGCCCGTCGGGGACCTGCCGGTTCATCGCCGCGCGGTTCTCGGCGTTGCGGCCGTTGTGGCCCGGGTCGAGCACCACAACGGGTGGTTGCGCGGGTGCGGGTGACGCCGTAGGCGACGAGGTGGGTGCCCTGACCACCGCCGCCGGGCGGGGCAGCTGCGGCGTCGCAGCGCAGGCACCCGCCCCGACCGACAGCGCCGTCAGCACGGCGCCGTAGAGCAGCAGGCGGGAGGTGCGCACGTCGGTCAGCGTGTCACGGCACCTTTCGCGCCATGCTGTTCCCCGCCTGTAGGCGCGACGTGCCGCAGAGGCGATAGCCTGGGTCAGGAGCCGGCCGCGCTGGACGCGCCGGGCACGATATGCGAGGAGATCGCTGGTGCAACCGGGTCAGCCCGACATGCAGATGATCCTGCAGCAGGCGCAGAAGATGCAGGAGCAGCTCATGGCCGCCCAGGCCGAGCTTGCGGAGGCCGAGGTCATCGGCCAGGCCGGCAATGGGCTGGTGCAGGTCACCACCACGGCCGCGGGCGAGGTGCGCGCCGTCCGTATCGATCCGAAGGTCGTCGACCCCGAGGACGTCGAGACGCTGCAGGACCTCCTCGTCGGCGCACTGCACGACGCCGCGCGGGCCGCACAGGAGGTCCAGGCCGAGAAGATGGGGCCACTGGCGGGCGGCCTGGGCGGCGCTGCAGGCGGCCTCGGACTCCCCGGTTTCGGCTAGCCCGTGTTCGAGGGACCGGTCCAGGACCTGATCGACGAGCTGGGCCGGCTGCCGGGCGTGGGGCCGTAGAGTGCTCAGCGGATCGCGGTCCACCTGCTGGCTGCCGACCCGGCCGACGTGTCGCGGCTGCA
>JAODNO010000364.1 GCA_025465235.1 Pseudonocardia sp. | reverse complement strand
AGCGTCTTCTACTACCTGCGCTGGATCACCCCGGTCGTCCGCCGTCCGGATCCCGCTCAGGACGGCGCCGCGCTCCTGGAACCATCCGGTAGGTGGGCGGCGGTCAGTGCCTACTCCGCCGCTGTGGCCTCGCTACTGCTCGGCGTGCTCTCGGGCCCCGTGCTCGCGGTTCTGGGAGGGTGAGGGGGCAGAGCCTTTGTCGCTAAATCCGGTCGTGCTGCCTGCCGCGCTGATCTAACGTCCCGCCCGATGAGCTTCTTCTTCCGACGTCACTGACCCGCCTGCGGTCGACGGGGAGCACCCCACCGCGGGTGATGCGGGACGGCCTGTGGCCGCCCCGGGTCACGGCGTGGGAGAAGAGCGGTGCGTGCTGGAGCGTGCCTGGTGGCGCGGAGCGTGCGAGGGATCGAGGACCTGCTGGCCGCCGAGATCCGCAGGCGGGGGCTGGGCGAGGTGGTGGCGACCGGTCACCGTGAGGTCCGGTTCGCGGTTTCGGAGAAGGCGGCCGCGGGGGTGACGGCGCTGGTCACCGCCGACGACGTGTTCGTCCTCGCCGCCGAGGTCGACGGGATCGGGCGAGGCCGGATCGAGCTCGCGCGGCTGGGACGCGCGGTCGCGGCGGCGGACCTGGACACCGCCATGGCGGTGCGGGCACAGTGCGGGGGGCCACCGGCCGGCTCGGTGGACGTCTCGGCGTCGTTCCTGGGACGCAGGACGTTCACCCGTTACGACGTTGAGGACGCTGTGGGCGCGGTCGTGGCCGGCAGGCTGGGCCTGCTCTATCACCCGCGACGCGCAGGAGCCCGACCACCGTCCGGCGGCCTGACGTGGCGGGTGACGATCGTGGGGGATCGGGCGAGCGTTGCGGTCCGGGTGAGCGCGCGCCCGCTGCACCGGAGGCCGTGGAAGACCGCCACCGTGCCCGGAACGCTGCATCCGCCGCTGGCGGCTGCGATGGTGGCCCTTGCCGGGATCGAGCCGGGCGAGCGGGTCCTCGACCCGTGCTGCGGGGCGGGCACGCTGGCGATCGAGGCAGCGCACGCGGGAGCCCTCGCCATTGGTACGGACCACGATCCGGCCGCCCTCGCCGCAGCGGCCCGCAACGGCCGCGGGACATCCGTGCGCTGGGCCCGGGCCGACGGGGGTGCCCTCCCGTTCGCTACTGGGTCGGTCCAGCGGGTACTGCTGAACCCGCCATGGGGTCGGCTGGTCGAGGCCTCCGGGCTGCTGGCCCGCAGACCCGGCCTGCTCGCGAAGGAAGTACGCCGGGTGCTGGACCCAGCCGGAACGGTTGTCCTGCTCGTACCGGAGGACCGCGGCGCCCCGGCCGGGTTCCGCGTCGAGCGCGGTGTCCCCGTGGCGCTCGCCGGAGTACGACTCGTCGTCCTCGTCCTGCGATGAGGCGCGCTGCGGGGGGCCGGGGAGGCACAGGCATCCGGTTCCGGCCCGTTCCCTTCGACGTGTTCGGTATCTCCCGCACTCGCATGCACAACACGCTGCGGTTCCGGATCTGGCCCAACACGGAGATCGGGCTCGCCCTCGCGGGGAAGAAGCCCGGGGCCGGGCGCGAGCCGCCGATGCAGGACCTCGTGTTCGCCGAGGACAGCGCGTCGGACATGCGGCCCTACGACCGCCTCATCGGCGCCGCTCGACGGGAACCGGGTGCTGTTCGCCCGCCAGGACAGCGTGGAGGCCGCGTGGCGGGTCGTCGACCCGGTGCTCGGCGACGCCGTCCCCGTGCACGGATACCAGCGCGGTACCTGGGGACCCAAGGAGGGCGACAGCCTGTTGCCCCACGGCGACGACTGGCACGACCCGGTCGCGTGACCCGCCCCGGCAGAGGAATCGCACGGCATCGGAGGACCGCGTGGCACCAGATGATCCAGGTCAGACCGGACAACACCGTGTCGTGATCGTCTGGGGCGGCTTCGGTGGGCTCTTCGCCGCGCGGGCGCTGCGTCACAGGGATGTCACCATCACACTCGTCGACCGCGCCCAGCATCACCTCTTCCAGCCGCTCCTCTACCAGGTCGCCACCGGGATCCTGTCCGAGGGGCAGATCGCCGCGCCGCTGCGTGATGTCCTCAAGCGACATCGCAACGTCCAATGCGTGCTGGCCGACGTCGTGGACGTGGACGTCCCCGGCCGTCGGGCCGTGACCGCCGCACCCCCCATGATCACCCGAGCACCGTGAGCGCGCCGACCCGGCGCCTGCTGCGCCACGTCCCGGCCGTCCGCGGGTTCGTCGGGATCGCCGCCGCGATCGGTGTGGTCACGGCGCTGCTGGTGATCGCCCAGGCCGAGCTGCTGGCGAACACGGTCGCCCGGGCGTTCCTCGGTGGGGCCGGGCCGGCGGAGCTCACGGTGCCGCTCGTCGCCCTGCTCGGCGTCGTACTGGGCAGGGCGGCGCTGGGCTGGGGCGGGGAGGTCGCCTCCCAGCAGGCCGCGGCCTCCGCGGTCGCGCAGCTGCGGGCCGTCGTGCTCGACCACGTCTTGCGGCTGGGGCCGCGCCACCCCGGACTCCCCTCCAGCGGGCAGCTGGCGACGCTCGCGGGCCGCGGCGTGGACGGCCTCGACGGGTACGTCGGCCGCTACCTCCCCCAGCTGATCATCGGCGCCGTGGTGCCGCTCGTCGTCGGCATCCGGATACTCACGGCCGACTGGGTCTCTGCGCTGCTCGTCGGCGTCACCGTCCCGCTGATCCCGCTGTTCATGGTGCTGATCGGGCTGCACACCCGGGCCCGGGCGGGCCGGCAGTGGCGGGCGCTCGCAGTGCTGGGCCACCACTTCCTCGACGTCGTGGCCGGGCTCGACGTGCTGACCGCGTACGGGCGCGCGCGCCGGCAGGGGCGGCAGATCGCGGCGATGTCCGAGCAGTACCGCGTCGAGACGATGCGCGGCCTGAGGGTGGCGTTCCTGTCCTCGCTCGCGCTGGAGCTGCTCGCCACGCTCTCGGTGGCACTGGTCGCGGTGTCGGTGGGATTGCGGCTCGTCGGCGGGCAGCTGGACCTGGCGACCGGCCTGCTGGTGATCGTCCTTGCCCCCGAGGTGTACCAACCGCTGCGGGCCGTGGCCGCCCGGTTCCACGACAGCGCTGAGGGCGCCGTCGCTGCGGAGAGCGTCTTCGCGGTGCTGGACACGTCGCCCCAGGGACGGGTGCCGGTCACCCCACTGCCTGCACCCGACCCGTCGGCCGGGCCGGTGCGGCTCGACGCGGTCGGGGTGGACGGGCGGTCCGGACCGGTGCTCGACGGGGTGTCCATCGCCGTCGCCCCTGGTGAGGTGCTCGGGCTCACCGGTCCCAGCGGCGCGGGCAAGTCGACGCTGCTCGATCTGCTGCTCGGCTGGCGGCGTCCGGACCGGGGCGTCGTATCCGTCGACGGGGTCGACCTCGCCCACATCGACAGGGACGCCTGGCTGCGTCGCGTCGCCTGGGTGCCGCAGCGCCCGGTGCTGATCACCGGCAGCGTGGGGGAGAACCTGCGGCTGGGCGCCCCGCACGCCACCGATGCCGAGCTGGCCGCTGTCGCCGCGACCACCGCCCTGGACCTCCGGCTGGACACCCCCGTGCACGAGCGCGGGCAGGGGCTCTCCACCGGTCAGCAGCGGCGCGTCGCACTCGCCAGGGCGCTGCTCACCGGACGTCCGTTGCTCCTGCTGGACGAGCCGACCGAGGGCATCGACGCCGAGTCGGAGGCGGCGCTGCTGGTCGCACTCCCGGCAGCACTCGCCGGCCGCACCACCGTGGTGGTCAGCCACCGACCCGCGGTGCTCGGCCTGTGCAACCGGGTGATCGCGCTGCCCGGTCCTCCGGCTGCCCCTGTCCCGGCGCCCCCTGAGCCGGCACCCGTGCCCGGATCGAACGCGGCCGCACCGGCTTGCCCGCCGGATCCGGCCGGCACAGCCTGGCGCGGAGGGCCCGCGCCGCCTGACGGCCTGCGCTGGCTGCTCGCGGTGATCCGCCCGCACTGTGGTCGGCTCGCGGTCGCGGTGCTCGCGGGCAGCGGTGCGCTGGGATCGGCGGTCGCGCTCCCCGCCACGTCGGCGTGGCTGATCTCGGCCGCAGCGCTGCACCCTCCCGTTCTCACCCTCATCGTGGCGATCGTCGCGGTGCGCACGTTCGGGCTGGCCAAAGGCATTCTTCGCTACGCCGAGCGGCTTGCTTCGCACGATGTCGCGCTGCGTGTGCTCGCCCGCCTGCGGGTGCGGCTGTGGGACGCGCTCGTCCGGCTGGGCCCGGCAGTGAGCGGACGGCTGCGGTCGGGTGAACTGCTGGCTCGAATGGTCGGCGACGTCGACGCCCAGCAGGACGTGCTGGTGCGGGCGCTGGTGCCCGCGGCCTCCGCCGCTGTGGTGGGCCTCAGCACGGTCGCTCTGCTCGGCATGCTGCTCCCCGCGGCGGGGGTCGTGCTCGCGGCGGGCCTGGTCGTCGCGGGGGTCGTCGCGCCTGCTCTCACGGTGTCGCTCGCCCGTCGGGCGGCGGCGCGAACTGCGGCGGCGAGGGGCGCGGTCGTCAGCGCCGTCGTCGAGCTGCTGGACGCGAGCCCCGACCTGCTCGCGTTCGGCGCCGCAGGCGAGCGCTGCCGCACGTTGGCTGCGCTCGACGGGCGGCTCCTTGCGCTTCACCGGCGGGCAGCCACGGCGACGGGCCTCGGCCTCGGCCTCGGCGTGCTGGCCGTCGGGGGCGCCACAGTGTGCTGCGCCGCGCTCGGCGTGATCGCGCTGCGGGCCGGTGTTCTCCCCGGCACGGCGCTGGCCGTACTCGCGCTCACCCCGCTGGCCACCGCCGAGCTGGTCGCAGCGCTGCCGGACGCCGCGTTGCGGCTGGCGACGGCGCTACCGGCGGCGCGCCGACTCGCCGACCTGGAACGGGCACCTGCCCCGGTGTCCGAACCGGACGACCCGCGCCCGGCTCCGCCCGGGCAGCGGCTGGACACCAACCGGCTCACCGTCCGCTGGCCGGGTTCCGACCGGGACGCGGTCACCGGTGTCGAGCTCCTGCTTCCCGCTGGCGAGCGGCTGGTCCTGACCGGCCCGACCGGCAGTGGAAAGAGCACCGTGCTGGCCGCGCTCCTACGCACCCTCGAACCCGGGGCCGGGGCGGTGCACCTCGACGGGATCGACACCCGGGAGATGTTCGGTGACGACGTACGTGCCCGGATCGCCTGGTGCGGACCCGCCACGCATCTGTTCGACAGCACCCTGCGGCAGAACCTGCTGCTCGCCCGTCCGGACGCACGTGAGGACGAGATCACGGACGCCCTGTGCCGGGCGGGGCTCGGCGACTGGCTGGCCGGCCTTCCCGACGGGATGGAGACCGCGGTGGGGCGGCACGGCGGTGCCGTCTCCGGCGGGGAGCGGCAGCGGATCGGGCTCGCCAGGGCGCTGCTCGCCGACCGGCCCGTGCTGCTGCTCGACGAGCCCACAGCGCACCTCGACTCCGACACCGCTGCGCTCGTGTGCGCCGACCTGCTGCACGTGATGACCCGGCGCACGGCACTCGTGGTCACCCACCGCCCGGAGGAACTGCCCGGGCTTCCCATGGTGCGCCTGTCCGTCCCGTCCCGTCCCGGCGTGCTGCGCCTCAGGGCGCTCCGGAGCTCGCGCCCGCCACGCTCATGTCACCGCCGTCGTCCTGATCGGGGGGAGTAGACGGAGCGCTCCGCGTCGCTCCACGCACCCGCCCCGGCCCCCATCGCCGCTTTCGCCTGCCGCAACTTCAGGTTCGCGAGCTCGTGCGGGGCCAGGTCCACGCGGCGATACCAGCGCCTGCTCGCGTCCATCAGGGCTATGCCACACATGACGGACCCGGCCAGACCTGCCAGGCTCGCGATGGCGAGCATCACCCCGGCGCCGATAACGAGCCTCCGGTCGAGGTCCTGCAGCAACGGGTCGGTCCGACGGTCAGTCATCTCCTGGCTCCCCTGGCTCGGCACGATCGCGCGGCAGGCCTGCCCTGCCTTCGCGAGCGTCGCAACGACCGCGGCCGTCCCGCATCACCCGCCGGGGATGACCAGCGAGAGCAGCGCCATGGGGCCGCCGGTGTTGTGATGGCGACGTTGCCCTACCGACCGAAGGAGCTTCGAGGATGATCGAACGTGCGGGAGTGGCGAGCTTCGATCACACCCTTCATGGTGGTGCCCTACCGACCAGGGTGCAGTGGCGCTTCCGCGAGGAGACATCGCTATCGGTGTCGGTGCAGACCTGGGAGTTCCCGCCGGGTGGATCCGAGGGCGCGCATGTCCATCCGATCGGGGACGGGGCCCTTGAAGAGCTCTACCTGCTGCACGAGGGACACGTCACGATGAGCCTCGACGGCGTCGACCACGAGTTGCGGCCGGGGGACGCGGTCCTCGCCAGGGCTGGGGTCGAGCACGATCTTCGCAACAGTGGCGATGCGACGGCCCGGGTGACCATCATCTGGGGCCCACCGGGTGTGCCGGTGGACTGGACGCGCTTCGCGACGGGTCAGAAGTCCGCCGCCGCCGGGCGGTCGGAGACGACCGGCTGAGCCCATCGATGCGCTCGGACTGGGCAGGCGCTGCGTGGGTGGGACCGGCGTCCGAGAACTACCGGACAATCCTCAGCGCAAGCTCCGGTGGGCAGCCGCGCTCGACGAGCTCGGCGACCTCGTGCCAATCGACGGTTCCGGCGAACCTACCGGCGAGCAGGTGCGAGAGACCGAGCCGCCGCAGCTGAAGTGTTCGCCACTCACGGACCACAAGGTCCTCGTTGCGGCTGACGCCGGCGGCCGGGTGTTTGCCGAAGCAATTCCTCATCGATCCATTCCTCGGAGCAGAGTTGCGGCGACAACTTCCTTGTCGACTGCCATGTCTACGGGGCATGAACAGAGTGGGGGAACGGCGACGTCGGAGCATCACGGCCACCCGCCGTCGCACCCTGCTGCTGACGAGAGTCCTCCCGCCCCTGCTGCCTGGTAATGCGGTGCGCAGCGGGGACGGCTACCGGATGCCCGACCGACTGCAGGCGTGGAGGCGTTTCATCCGGATCGGGCGGCGGCAGTGGTAGCAGATATCGCGGCTTGCAGCCAGCCGGTAGTGAAGATGGCCGCGAGCGGTGACGACATCCGCCCGGCGGGGCGTCAGGCTTCGATCACGGCTCGCGCCATGCTGGAAGGAACCGTGGCGCGGGCCGTTACGAAGCGATGTCATGAAAGCCGCAGCGCCATGGGTCTGGCCCGTCATCTTCATCGAAGTCCTGCTCAATCATACCCGTGCCCAGGCAGATCGGACCGAACTCCCGACAGCCTTCCGAGGAACAGCAACACAGGTGGAGGGGAATTGAGCACAGACGCCAATGGGTACTCGAGGACCGTCGATGCGCCGGAGTGCAGCTGCTTGCGCGACCACACCACGATCGCGCTCTCCCCGGTCGCTGCGCCATACGTTCTCGGGCTGTTCGGCTTCGCCGCGGCCACCTTCATGGTCGCCGCCAACCTGGGTGGCTGGTACGGCAACGCGGAGACCCCGCTGGTCCTGTTCCCCTTCGCCCTGGCCGCGGGCGGTATCGCGCAGTTGCTCGCCGGCATGTGGGCTCACCGGGCCGGCCACGCGGTGGCCGCTGCGATGCACGGAACGTGGGGCTCGTTCTGGATGGGCTACGGCATGTACAACCTGCTCATCGCGCTGGGCGTCCTGCCTGCTGCCGCGACCGACCCCACCGCCGCATGCGCGTTCGGCTTCTGGTTCGTGGTGTTGGCCGCGATCACGTGGGTGGGTGCGATCGCCGCAGCCGTCGAGAACGTCGCGCTCACCGCAGTCCTGGGCACACTGGCCGCCGGTTCCACGCTGCTCGCGATCGCGCTGTTGGGCGGGGTGCCGGTAGTCCAGACCATCGGCGCCTACGCGCTGCTCGTCTCGGCTGCACTGGCCTGGTATCTCACCGCGGCGATCATGCTCGAGGCCTCCGCCAAGCGGGCGGTACTGCCGGTCGGCCAGCGTCGCACAGCGCCGCTCCCCGGCGCCGTCCCGCGGAACCTGATCCAGTACGAGGCCGGCGAGCCCGGAGTGAAGTTCGGCCAGTAAGACACCGGGACGGGACCTGACCGAATGGCCCGGGCCGCCACCGCGCACGCGCCCCGACCGTGCGCGATGGCGACTCTTCCTTTGTGAGCTCGCACCATTCGGGCTTCGGGAACCAATCTGTCGTTGGAATTGTTGAACGCGATGCGCGGAGCAAGAAAGGACACAGCTATCATGGAACTCGAGGATCAGGTCGCGTTGGTCACCGCTGGCACGGCCGGGATCGGCGCCGAGGTCGCCCGCCTGTTGGTCCGCGAGGGCGCGCAGGTCATCATTTCCGGCCGCAATGCGGAGCGTGGAGCGAAGGTCGTAGCCGACATCGGCGGCGGGAGCGGGCAGGTGCGGTTCATCGCCGCCGACCTCGGCGATCTCGACTCCGTCAGGAACCTGGCCGATCAGGCCGGGGAGGTTGACATCCTGGTCAACAACGCCGCCGGCTTCCCGACGGGGCTGACGGTGGACCAGGACGTCGCATCGTTCCAGACCATGTTCGACACCAACGTTCGCGCCACCTATTTCCTCACGGGTTTGCTCGCCCCCGCCATGCTGGCCAAGGGCCGCGGCAGCATCGTCAACGTCACCACGATGGGTGCGTCGATGGGGGTCGCGGGCGCTTCCGGCTTCAGCGCCACCAAGGCCGCCCTCGCTTCGTTCACCCGCAGCTGTGCTGCGGAGTTCAGCCCGCAGGGGGTCCGGGTCAACAGCGTCGCACCCGGACCGACCCATCCCGACGGCGTCCTCGGTGAGTGGGGCGAGCGTGGCGAGGATCTCGGGAAGAACCTGGTGCTGGGGCGGACAGAAAGAGCAGCGGAGATCGCCGAGGCCATCCTGTTCCTCGCCTCGCCCCGGGCGAGCTACGTCACCGGCTCGACCTTGGCGGTCGATGGCGCCACCGCCATCTGACTTTCTTAGCCGGGGGCGTCAGACGGATGTCGAGATGCTGGTCCCGGCTCCGACCACCTCGTGGCAGAGCCCGATCGACGAGACCGGGCCCGATCACGAGAGAGGCACCATGGACTTCGACCGCCACTGCACGGAGATCGTCACTCAGACCGAGCTGCTCACGACCGGTCTCGGTGCTGCGGATCTGCGCGCGCCCGTGCCGTCCTGCCCTGGCTGGAGCCTCGGGAACCTGGTGCGGCACATCGGCGGCGGGCACCGTTGGGCGCGGGAGGTGGTTCGGACACGCGCGACGGGGTTCCTGCCGGACGACCAGGTCCGCAAGCTCGACGGCGATGACTGCGCCGACGTACCCGCCACGTGGCTCGTCGAGGGCGCGACGCAGCTCGCGGACACCCTGCGCGCCGCCGGCCCGAACACCAAGGTCTGGGCCCCGGCCGACTACGCGACCACATCGTTCTGGGCTCGTCGGTTCGCTCACGAGACCCTCGTCCACCGCGCCGACGCGACCCTGGCGGCCGGCACGGAGTTTGTCGTCTCCGAGGACGTCGCCCTCGACGCGGTCGACGAGTGGATGGAGCTCGACGCGCTCCCGCAGCACTTCGACTACAGGCCGCAGAAGCGGGAGCTCCTCGGCCCGGGCCGCACCCTCGCGTTCGAGGCGACGGATGCCGGGGCCGCGTGGTTCGTCGACCTCACGGGGGAGGTCATCGCCTGGCGCCGGGGCGGGGGGCAGGCAGTCGTGGCGGTGCGGGGATCACTGACGGATCTGCTGCTGGTGATCTACCGGCGGAAGGCCGTGCGCACCAGCGGGATCGAGATCCTCGGGGACGAGGAGCTGCTGGACTTCTGGCTGGGCCACGTCGGCTTCGCCTGATCGTTGGATCCCGGTCTCCGGCGCCTTTGTCAGAGGGCATTTGTGGCCCTGACCATAAGTCGCGAGAGCATCGG
>JAODNO010000312.1 GCA_025465235.1 Pseudonocardia sp. | reverse complement strand
GAGCTGACCAAGCGCAACGGCGGGCAGATCATCGCGGTGAACCCGCTCCCCGAGGCGGGACTGATGCGGTTCAAGCACCCGCAGAAGGCCCGTGGGGTGCTCGGCCGCGGCACTCCCATCACCGACCAGTTCCTCCAGATCCGCCCCGGGGGTGACCTCGCCCTGTTCAAAGCGCTGAACATGCTGCTGCTGCAAGCCGAGGAGGCCAACCCGGGCACCGTGCTCGACCACGAGTTCATCCAGGCCAACACCAGTGGGTTCGCCGAGTTCGCCGAGCAGGCCCGCGAGATCGACTGGCCGGACATCCTCGACGCGACCGGGCTGACCCGCGACGAGATCGAGCGGGTGCGCGATCGGGTCCTGGCCAGCAAGCGGATCATCGTCTGCTGGGCGATGGGTCTGACGCAGCAGAAGCACGGCGTGCCTACCATCCGTGAGATCGTCAACTTCCTGTTGC
Source organism: Pseudonocardia sp. (assembly GCA_025465235.1). Classification (GTDB taxonomy): domain Bacteria; phylum Actinomycetota; class Actinomycetes; order Mycobacteriales; family Pseudonocardiaceae; genus Pseudonocardia. The sequence continues at coordinate 6,353 of JAODNO010000312.1, read as the reverse complement.
TGCGCGGGAATATCGGAAAGCCCGGAGCGGGCGTCTGCCCGGTGCGTGGCCACAGCAACGTGCAGGGCGACCGCACCATGGGCATCTGGGAACAGATGCCGCAGACGTTCCTCGACGCGCTGGAGCGCGAATTCTCCTTCACCCCGCCGACCAAGCACGGCTTCGACTCGGTGGACTCGATCAGGGCGATGGTCGAGGGACGGGCCACGTTCTTTCTCGGCGTCGCAGGCAACTTCGTCAGGGCGACACCCGACAGCGAGGTCACCGAGAACGCGATGCGCAAGTGCCGACTCACCGCGCACATCTCGACCAAGTTGAACCGCTCCCACACGGTCTGCGGCCAGACGGCACTGATCCTGCCGACGCTGGGTCGCAGTGACCGGGACATCCAGGCCAGCGGCGAGCAGGTCGTCACCGTCGAGGACTCGATGAGCGAGGTACACATTTCCCGCGGGCGCCTGGAACCGGCCTCCGACAAGCTGCTCAGCGAGGTGGCGATCATCGGTCGGTTGGCCCGCCGGACGCTGGGCGAGCGTGTGTCCGTTCCGTGGGAGGAGTTCGAGGCCGACTACGCCACGATTCGGGACCGGATCGCGCGCGTCGTACCCGATTTCGAGGACTTCAACGCGCGGGTCGCACAGCCGGGCGGCTTCCGGCTGCCCAACCCGGTGAACCACGGAGAGTTCCGCACCGTGACCGGCAAGGCGATCTTCACCCGCAACGGGTTCGAGAGTTTGAGCGCGCCGAGTGGACATCTGGTGCTGCAGTCCATGCGCTCTCATGACCAGTGGAACACCATCCCCTACACGTCCAACGACCGCTACCGCGGCATCCACGGCTCCCGCCGGGTGGTGCTGGTGAACCCGGCCGACCTGGAGTCGCTCGGCATCGCCGACCGTGCCGAGGTGGATGTGGTGAGCGTGTGGCGCGACGGGGTGGAACGTCGTGCGCGGAAATTCCAGGTCGTGTCCTACCCGACCACACCCGGCTCCGCCGCCGCGTACTACCCGGAAACCAATGTGCTCGTGCCACTGGACAGTGTGGCCGACATCAGCAACACGCCCACGTCAAAGGGAATCATGGTCCGGCTGGAGCCCTCCGCCGCCGCGAGCTGACCCCGGCGACACCCGGCCGCCCCCCACACCCGCCGAGTGGGTGCTGGGACAACGGATGTGACATACGGACCGCGCCGATGCGGTGCGGACCCTGTGTCGCTGCCGACGCCCGGCCGGGCGCTGCTCCTCGAGGCGCGCCGGCATCATGCACTCTCGCGCGCCGATTCCAGGGTGATCACCGGTCCGGCACCGGCAACCGGACGGCGTGCTGCTGCCGGTTCCGAATCGTTGATCATGACGGCGCCCGCGACTCCGAGCTGAAAGGCATGTGACCAGGTCGGAGCGATCACCTGCACCACCCCTGAGCTGCGGTGGTTGTCCGGTTCGCAGCAGAGTTCACCCGCTCGACGGTCCGCGAGATCCGCACGTAGGCGCGAGGTGGGCCAGAATCACCAGCGTGGGTGACGACGTGAGCAGCTCTGCGGTCCCGGGGCCCGGCCCCGACGACCCGACACCCGCCCGACGGGGCACGCGCGGCCGGAAGTCGCCTCGGCCTGCCAGCCGACGGGTGCACGCGGCGAGCCGCCCGGTGAGCACGAGCAGCACTGCGGTACCCGTGAAGGGCACGGAGCCGTCCAACGGCACGCGCGGCCTGGAACCAGGCCCCACCGCGCCCCCCACCGACGGCAGCACCGCAACTGTGCCGGCCCCCACGACCACCGATGCCGCGGTTCCGGTCAGCCCGCCCGCCCGCACCCGGGCTCGGGTATCCGAGCTGCCCGACGACCGCTACCTCAACCGCGAGCTGTCCTGGCTCGACTTCAACGCGCGGGTGCTGGCACTCGCCGAGGACCCCAGCCAGCCCCTGCTGGAGCGAGCCAAGTTCCTGGCGATCTTCGCGTCCAACCTCGACGAGTTCTACATGGTCCGGGTGGCCGGCCTGAAGCGCCGCAACGAGACGGGTCTCGCCGTGCGCAGCGCGGATGGTCTGTCGCCGCGCGAGCAGCTGGCGAGGATCGCCGCCCGCAGCCAGGCGATCGCCGTGGCGCACGCACGCGTGTTCCTCGACCACGTGCGCCCCGAGCTCGAGGCCGAGGGCATCTGCATCCTGCGCTGGGGCGACCTGTCCGACGACCAGCGGGCGCGGCTCTCGGCCTACTTCTCCGCGCAGGTGTTCCCGGTGCTCACGCCGCTGGCGGTCGACCCGGCCCACCCGTTCCCCTACATCTCCGGGCTCTCGCTCAACCTCGCCGTGACGGTGCGCGACCCGGAGGGCCGCACCGAGCGGTTCGCGCGGGTCAAGGTGCCCAACAACGTGCCTCGGCTGGTGCGGGTGCGCACCGACGACGACAGCATCACCTTCCTGCCCATCGAAGACCTCATCTCCGCCCATCTCGGCTCGCTGTTCACCGGCATGGAGCTCGCCGAGGTGCACGCCTTCCGGGTCACGCGCAACGCCGACGTGGAGGTCGAGGAGGACCGCGACGAGGACCTGCTGCAGTCGCTGGAGCGCGAGCTCGCGCGGCGCCGGTTCGGGCCTCCGGTGCGCCTCGAGGTCACCGACACGATGAGCGAGCACGTGCTGGAGCTGCTGCTGCGCGAGCTGGACGTCCACCCCGGCGACGTCGTCACCGTGCCGGGGCTGCTCGACCTCACCGCGCTGTGGGCCGTGCACGCCGTCGACCGGCCCGACCTCAAGGACGAGCCGTTCGTCCCGGCCACGCACCCCGCGTTCGCCGACCGGGAGACCCCGCGCAGCGTGTTCGCCACCCTCCGGGAGGGGGACGTGCTCGTCCACCACCCCTACGACTCGTTCTCCACGAGCGTGCAACGGTTCATCGAGCAGGCGGCATCCGACCCCAACGTCCTCGCGATCAAACAGACGCTCTACCGCACGTCCGGCGACTCCCCGATCGTCGACGCCCTGATCGACGCCGCCGCGGCAGGCAAGCAGGTCGTGGCGCTGGTGGAGATCAAGGCGCGGTTCGACGAGCAGGCCAACATCCGCTGGGCGCGCGAGCTGGAGAAGGCGGGCGTCCACGTCGTCTACGGGCTCGTCGGGCTGAAGACGCACTGCAAGACCTCGCTCGTGGTGCGTCAGGAAGGCTCGACGATCCGGCGCTACTGCCACATCGGCACCGGCAACTACAACCCGAAGACCGCGCGGCTCTACGAGGACCTCGGCGTGCTGACCGCCGACCCGACGATCGGCGCCGACCTCACCGACCTGTTCAACTCCCTGACCGGCTACTCCCGCCAGACGTCCTACCGGAGCCTGCTCGTGGCGCCCTACGGCGTCCGCCGGGGCATCGTGCGGCGGATCGAGGACGAGATCGACGCCCACCGCGCGGGCGACGCCAACGCGCGGATCCGGTTCAAGCTCAACTCGCTCGTGGACGAGCAGGTGATCGACGCCCTCTACCGGGCCTCGCAGGCGGGTGTGCGCGTGGAGGTGGTGGTGCGTGGAATCTGCGCGCTCCGTCCGGGCCGCTCTGGTCTGTCGGACAACATCCACGTCCGGTCGATCCTCGGCCGGTTCCTGGAGCACTCGCGGGTCTTCCACTTCGGAGCGGCCGACGAGTACTGGATCGGCAGCGCGGACATGATGCACCGCAACCTGGACCGGCGCGTGGAGGTGCTGTTGCGGGTGGCCGATCCGAGCCTGGCCGACAAGCTCGGCGAGATGTTCGACTCCTGCCTCGACCCCGCCACCCGGTGCTGGACGCTGCACGCCGACGGGTCATGGGAGCCGTCGCCTCCCCCGGGCTCGGGGGTGTCCCCGGTGCGGGACCACCAGGCCGAGATGATGATGCGGCACGCTGCGGTCGCCATGGCCCTGGCCGAGAGCGAATGAGCGGACCCGCTCACGCCGACCGTCGGGACAGCACGGCCGGCCTGGACGCCGACGTGCTGGCGGCAGGAGCCGTGCTCTGGCGGCACGGCACCCAAGGCCCGGAGCTGGCGCTCGTGCACCGGCCCCGCTACGACGACTGGTCGTTCCCCAAGGGCAAGGTCGATCCCGGCGAGACGATGCCGTTCACCGCCGTGCGGGAGGTCGCCGAGGAGACGGGTCAGACCGCCCGGCTCGGCCCCGTGCTCGACGACGTGCGCTACACGGTGCCCGAGGGCAGGAAGCTGGTGCGCTACTGGGCGGCAGAGGCGCTCGGCGGCGAGTTCGTACCGGGGGACGAGACCGACGAGCTGCGCTGGGTCGACCCGGCACATGCCGCCGAGATGCTCTCCTACCGGCACGACGTCGCTGTGCTGGAGCGGTTCACCAGCCTGGGACCGCCCGCGTCGATGGTCCTGCTCGTGCGGCACGCCAAGGCCGGCAGCCGACACCAGTGGGACGGCCACGACATGCTGCGACCGGTGTCGGAGACAGGCCGCGAGCAGGCCCGGCAGCTGGCCCGGCTCCTGGCGCTGTTCGGGCCGGACCGGATCGCGAGTGCGTCCCCGGTGCGTTGCCGCCAGACCGTGGCGCCTCTCGCCGAGAAGCTGGGACTCCCGGTACTCGACGAGCCACTGCTCGGTGAGAACGAGTTCGCGCAGGACCCCGAGGCCGGGCTCGCCCGGTTCCGGGAGCTCGCCGCGGAGCCCGGCGTCACCGTGATGTGCAGCCAGGGCGGCGTGATCCCGCACATCGTCGGCACACTCGCCGCCGCCGCAGGCCTGCCAGGGGTGGATCCCGACGACGTCCCCGCCCGCAAGGGCAGCACCTGGGCGCTCGCCTTCGGCGAGGACAAGACGCTGCGGGCGGCCGACTACTACCCCCGCCCCACCGGCTGAGGGCCTGCTACTTCTTCTTGCCCTTGGGCTTGTCGTTCTTGTCGTTCTTCGACTTCGCCTGCTTGCCCTTGTCGCGCTTCTCCGACCTCCCCGCCTTCTTGCCGGGAGCGGCCGTCGCGAACGACTTGTCGGACTTCGCCTTGAGCGACGGCTCGGCGGCCGGCGGCTCGGCGACCGCGACGGCGGAGGCGCCGGCCGCGCTCACGCGGCGAGCCGGAGTGGCGCGTGGAGCAGGGAGGGCATGGGCCTCCGTGGCGCCGACCGCCGCGCGGAACCCCACGCCGGGACGGAACGCCGGCACCGTGGTGGCGGGCACCTCGACGACCTCGCCGGTGCGCGGGTTGCGCGCCACGCGGGCGGCGCGGGCGCGTGTCTCGAAGACCCCGAACCCGGTGAGCGACACGGAGTCGCCGGCAACCACGGTCTCGACAATGGTCTCGAGGAGCGCGTCGACGGCGCCTGCCGCTGTGCGACGGTCACCGATACGCGCCGCCAACGCGTCGATGAGCTGGGTCTTGTTCATGACCAGACCGTACCCGCCCGCCGATAGGCGGGCGGGTACGCCGTGATCAGGTCGTGATCAGGTCGTGATCGGCAACCGCGCAGGTCGCGCCACCTCGAACGCGGCGATGTCCTCCGCGTGGCGCAGCGTCAACCCGATGTCGTCGAGCCCCTCCAGCAGCCGCCAACGGGTGTAGTCGTCGATCTCGAACCGCACGACGAGCTCACGCGCCTGCACCGTCTTCTCCGTCAGGTCGACGGTGACCTCGGTGCCCGGGTCGTTCTCCAGCAGCTTCCAGAGCAGCTCGACATCGGGCTGCGACACCTGCGCGGCCAGGAGGCCCGCCTTCGCGGAGTTGCCGCGGAAGATGTCGCCGAACCGCGAGGAGATGACCACCCGGAACCCGAAGTCCGTGAGCGCCCAGACCGCGTGCTCACGCGAGGACCCGGTGCCGAAGTCCTGCCCCGCCACCAGCACCGAGCCGCGCGAGAACGGCTCGACGTTGAGGATGAAGTCGGGCTGCTGACGCCAGGCATGGAAGAGCCCGTCGTCGAACCCGGTGCGGGTGACCCGCTTGAGATAGACCGCGGGGATGATCTGGTCGGTGTCGACGTTGGACCGGCGCAGCGGCACGCCGATACCCGTGTGGGTGCTGAATGCTTCCATCAGTCCAGGTCCTCCGGAGAGCTCAACGTCCCGCGCACGGCCGTGGCCGCGGCCACGAGCGGGGACACGAGGTGGGTCCGGCCGCCCTTGCCCTGCCGGCCCTCGAAGTTGCGGTTCGACGTCGATGCGCTGCGCTCGCCCGGCGCAAGCTGGTCGGGATTCATCCCCAGGCACATGGAGCAGCCGGCGGAGCGCCACTCGGCGCCTGCCGAGGTGAAGATCTCGTGCAGCCCCTCGTCCTCGGCCTGGAACCGCACCCGCATCGAACCCGGCACGACCAGCATGCGGACGCCGTCGGCCACCTTCCTGCCCTTGATCACGGCAGCGGCTGCGCGCAGGTC
>JAODNO010000307.1 GCA_025465235.1 Pseudonocardia sp. | reverse complement strand
CCCGTAGCGCATGGCGTCGAAACGGGCGAGGTTCGAGGAGACCTCGCTCGGCAGGATCAGGTAGTACGCCGCGAGCCCGTACTCGAAGTGCGGGCAGGAGACCTCGACGAGCTCCGCGCCGAGCTTCTCCAGCTGCCGCAGCGCCTCCTCGAACGAGGCCCGGACGCCGGGTTGGTAGCCCTCGCCGCCCATCTCGCGCACCACGCCGACGCGCAGCCCGGACAGGTCGCCCGACGCCCCGAGCCGCGCCGCCTCGACGACCGCGGGGACACGCTCGTCGATCGAGGTGGAGTCGAGCGGGTCGTGCCCGGCGATCACCTCGTGCAGCAGCGCCGCGTCGAGCACCGTGCGGGCACACGGGCCGCCCTGGTCCAGCGAGGAGGCGCAGGCGATGAGCCCGTACCGGGAGACGCCGCCGTAGGTCGGCTTGACGCCGACCGTGCCGGTGAACGCGGCTGGCTGACGGATCGACCCGCCGGTGTCGGTGCCGATCGCGAGCGGCGCCTCGAACGCGGCGAGCGACGCCGCCGATCCACCCCCGGAACCCCCCGGCACGCGGGTGGTGTCCCACGGGTTGCGGGTGGTGCCGTAAGCCGAGTACTCGGTGGAGGAGCCCATCGCGAACTCGTCCATGTTGGTCTTGCCCAGGATCGTGATCCCCGCGGCGCGCAGCCGCGACGCCACGGTGGCGTCGTATGGCGGGCGCCAGCCCTCGAGGATCTTCGAACCAGCCGTGGTGGGCATGTCGAGGGTCGTGAACACGTCCTTGAGCGCCAGCGGGACGCCGGCCAGCGGTGACGCGGGCGCGGTGCCCGCAGCCAGGCTCTCGTCGACCATCCCGGCCGAGGCCAGAGCAGCGTCCGTGGCCACGTGCAGGAACGCGTGCACCTCGCCGTCGACGGCCGCGATGCGGTCGAGGTGTGCCTGCGCGACCTCGACGGCCGACACCTCGCGCGAGTGGATCTTCTCGGCGAGCTCTGCTGCCGTGAGGCGGGTCAGCTCCGGGCTCATGCCTCCTCCCCCAGGATCTGGGGCACGCGGAAGCGCCCGTCCTCGGCGGCGGGGGCACACGCGAGCGCCTGCTCCTGGGTGAGACCGGGGCGTAGCTCGTCGGGCCGGAACACGTTCTGCAGCGGCACCGCGTGCGAGGTGGGCGGGATGTCGTCGGCGGCGACCTCGCCCACCCGGCTGACCGCTGAGAGGATCACCTCGAGCTGGCCGGCGAAGAGGTCGAGCTCCGCGTCGGTGACGGCGAGCCGGGACAGCCGGGCGAGATGCGCGACCTCGTCCCGGGTGATCCCCGTGCTGCTACCCGACGTCGCGGGATCGGCGGACATGTCCCTCCAGGGCGGTTCGTACTGCTCAGGTGCTGCGCGTGATCGTGTCGGCGTGCGCTCTCGGCTGCGCCCCGCGCACCGGGCGGGCGCAGCGGTACCGGCGCGGACGTCGATCCGTCAAGTCTAGTCGTCCCGCGACCAGGCCTTCGCCGGGCCGCAGTGGTCTCCGCGACACGTGCCGGGGCCGCCGCCACCAGCCGAATCCACCGCGTGCGGAGTGGGGATTCGGCGGGCCGTCTCCGTCGCGGAAGATGTTGCGCCGGAGGGGGCGCGTCCTGACACAATCCTGCTCGGAGTGCCGCGTCGGCCCGCCCGAGTGGCGCAGGTCCATCGCGGCTGGGGGCTTTCGCGAGAGGACGTGAAGTGTGTCGTTCCTGCTCCGGGTGGTGCTGCCGGACAAACCGGGCAGTCTCGGAGCCGTCGCCACGGCGCTGGGCAACGCCGGCGCGGACATCCTCGGCGTCGATGTCGTCGAGCGGGCACACGGGCACGCCATCGACGACCTGGCCGTCGAGCTGCCGTCCGGACGGCCGCCTGATGTGCTGATCACGGCGGCTGAGTCCGTGCCCGGGGTGGAGGTCGAGTCGGTGCGGCCGCACTCCGGGAAGCTCGAGACGCACCGCGAGCTCGAGCTGATCGAGCAGATCACCGGCGAACCCGCGCGCGGCCTGCAGCTGCTCGCCGAGGGCGTGCCGCGGATCTTCCGAGCCGGCTGGGCACTCGTCGCCGAGCGCGACGGCAGCCGGTCCTACCGGCTGGCCGAGAGCGCTGCGGCACCGGAGACCATTGCGGGCGACCTGCCGTGGCTCCCGCTACGACGCGCGATCGTCGTCGACCCCGAGGTGCACTGGGTGCCCGAGCCGTGGAGTGCCCTCGACACGGAGCTCGCGGCGGCGCCGTTCGGGCCCGGCGCGCGGGCACTGGTGGTCGGCAGGCCGGGCGGTCCGGCGTTCCGGCCCTCCGAGCTCGCGCGTCTCACCCACCTCGCCGGGATCGTGACGACGGTGCTCGGCAGCCAGTGATGGGACGCTGACGTGGACCGGCCCTGGTCCCGCGTACCCAGCTGGGTCGGCGCGGCGCTTCGGCCGGAGCTCGCCGGGACCACCGACGAGATCATCGCCGCCGTGCGCGCCGAGGTACCGGACTACGCCCGGCCGCTGACCGGCCGGTTCGGGATGCGGATCACCGAGGGCGTCTCGGTGGCGCTCGGGCAGTTCGTCGACCTGCTCGGTCGCGACGAGCCCCTCGGCGACTCCACAATCTACCGGGCCCTCGGCCAGCTCGAGCACCGCGAGGGCCGCACACTCGCTGCGCTGCAGTCGGCGTACCAGGTGGGCACCCGGACGATGTGGCGCCGGCTCGGCGGCAGCACGACCGCCCGGCAGCTGCCACCCGAGGTGATCTTCAGCCTGGCAGAAGCGCTGTTCAGCTACATCGAGCAGATCACCGCCGCATCGGTGGCCGGCTGGGCTGCCGAGGAGTCCAGCCGCGCCAGCTCACTGCAGGCGCGCCGGCACGCGCTGGTGGAGGTGCTCGCCCAGCACCCGCCCGCGGCGCCCGCCGAGGTCGACCGGGTGGCCGCCGCTGCAGGCTGGGTGCTGCCGGCCCGGCTGGCGGCGCTCGTCGTCGAGGATGCGGTGGCGGTCGCGGCCCGGTTGCCCGCGGCGATCGCCGCCGACCTGGACCCGGTCGGCGTCGTCATCGTGACCGTCGCGAGCGTCGGCGCAGCGCGCACCAACCATGTCCCAGGATTCGGCGCGGCACGCACCGATCCGGCATCGGACAACACCGCCTGGCTCGACCGGGTCCGGGCCGGGGTGGGCGGGCGGCCTGCGGTTCTCGGTCCGGTGGTCGACCCGGCCCAGGCCCACCGCTCGGTCGCCCGCGCGCAGGCGGCATGGCCACTGCACGTCGCGGGCCTGCTGCATCCCGGTTCCGACGAGACGCTGGCCCGGGCCGACGATCACCTGCTTGCGCTGCTCCTCGCGGCGGAGCCCGACCTCGCCGCCGACCTGTACGAGCGCGCCGTCGCACCGCTCCGCGCACTGCCGGCAGGCGCGGCCGCCCGCGGCGAAGAGACGCTACGGGCGTGGTTGGACGCGCACGGCGACATCACCGCCACCGCGGCGGCATTGCACGTGCACCCGCAGACCGTGCGGTACCGGCTGGCCGGGCTGCGGGACGCGTTCGGTGGGGCGCTCGACGACCCGGCCGCGCGGCTGGAGCTGGCCGTGGCCCTGCGCATGTCGGCGGACAACTGCTGCGGTACCGACCACCCTGCCGAGAACTGACCCCGCTGCCCGGGACCATCGCCCTCGGGCGCGAACGGGCGCCAGGGCGTCCCTCCCGCTCGAACGGGGCGTTCGGCCAGCCCTCTCGCCCGAGAGCGCCGCTCGTACCGGACCTGCGCGGCCGGGTGCACTCTCGGCGACCGGCCCGCGCGACCGGCCGCCTTCCGCTGGGCCCGCTCCCGCGCGCCGCTCGAACCGCGCGTTCGGGCGGCCGTATCGGCCGAGAGTGCCGTTCCTACCGATGCGCTGCGGATTCGCCGGGTGTCAGGAGGCCAGGCGCGCCGGGGCGGCCAGGCGCCGCCGGGCCTGGTCGGGCAGCTGGGTGGGCGGAGTCGCGGCTGGGGCGGGGCCGCCGCCGGGGAAGGCCAGCCGGGCGATCTTGCGCAGCACCTTGCCGTACTGCCGCGGCAGTGACCCCGTGGTGTAGGGCAGGCCGTAGCGCTTGCAGATCTCCTGCACCCTCGGCGCGATCTCCGCGTAGCGGTTGCTGGGGACGTCGGGGAACAGGTGGTGCTCGATCTGGTGGCTCAGGTTGCCGGTCATCAGGTGGAAGAGCTTGCTGCCGGACAGGTTGGCCGACCCCAGCATCTGCCGGAGGTACCACTGGCCCTTCGTCTCGCTCTCGAGCCGCTCCTCGTCGAAGTCGAAGCTCTCGACGCCGTCCGGGAAATGGCCGCAGAAGATCACCGCGTGCGACCACACGTTGCGCACGACGTTGGCGGTGGCGTTCGCCGCCACCGTGCTGAGGAACCCGGGGCCGGACAGCAGGGGGAACAGCACGTAGTCCTTCGCGAGCTGGCGCCGGGCCTTGCGCCAGAGGCCCATCAGCTCGGCCTTCGCCTGCGGCCACGGCTTGGTGCCGTCCTTGACCTTCTCGATCTCGATGTCGTAGATCGCGATGCCCCACTCGAAGATCATCGAGAGGCCGAGGTTCACCAGCGGCTGGAACAGGTCGGTGGGCTTCCACTCCTGCTCGGGAGTGATCCGCATGATCGAGTAGCCGAGGTCGCGGTCCTTGCCGCGGATGTTGGTGAAGGTGTGGTGCTCGTAGTTGTGCGACTTCTTCCACGACGCCGCGGGCGAGGCGTGGTCCCACTCCCAGGTCGTCGAGTGGATCTTCGGGTCGCGCATCCAGTCCCACTGGCCGTGCAGGACGTTGTGCCCGATCTCCATGTTGTCGAGGATCTTGGCCACCGACAGCGCAGCCGTGCCAACCACCCAGGCAGGCGGGAACAGGGAGAAGATCAGCGCGCCGCGGCCGCCGACCTCGAGGCCCCGCTGCACAGCGATGACCCGGTGGATGTAGCGGGCGTCGGCCTCACCGAGGCTGCCGACCACCTCGGCGCGGAGCGCGTCGAGCTCGGCGCCGAGCGTCTCGACCTGCTCGTCCGTCAGGTGCGCGGCAGCGCTGGGCGTCATGGAGGGTGCGAAGGTCTGTGTGGCCATGGAGGTGCCTCCTAGAGTTCGATCTCGACGTCGCCCGCCGCACCGGAGACACAGGTGCGGACGGGTTCGCCGGGGGTGTCGTGCAGGTCGCCGGTGCGCAGGTCGCGCACGGCGCCGGAGCGCAGCCGGCCCACGCAGGTGTGGCAGATGCCCATGCGGCAGCCGTTGGGCAGCAGCGCTCCCGCCGCCTCGCCCGCCACCATCAGCGGCGTGCCGGGGCCCGCGTCGGCCTCGATCCCGCTGGTGGTGAAGGACACGCGGCCGCCGGTGGCATCGGCGGCGACGGTCGCGGGGGGCGTGAACAGCTCGACGTGCAGCGCGGCCGGGTCGCCGGCCATGGCCCAGTGCTCGGTGAGGGCGTCGAGCAGGCCTGCTGGCCCGCAGGCCCACGCCTGGCGGGCCGCCCAGTCGGGGACGATGTCGGTGAGGTTGTCCGGGGTGAGCCTGCCCTTGACGGCGGTGTGCCGCTCCACCAGCGTCAGCCCGGTGGAGGTGGCGAGCTCGCGCAGATCCGGCCCGAACACGAGGTCGGACGGCGTGCGGTCGCAGTGCACGAGCACCGCACCGCCGAGTGCTTCGGGCCGGGTGGCGGCCAGGTCGCGAAGGATGCCCATGACGGGGGTGATCCCGCTGCCCGCGGTGAGGAACAGGAGCTTCTCAGGCACCTGGTCCGGCAGCACGAACTCGCCGGCCGGGGGGCCGATCCGCAGCAGCGTCCCCACCGGGGTGCGGTGCGCCAGGGCGCCCGACACCGTGCCGCCCGGCACGGCCGTCACGGTCACGGCGAGCAGCGGGTCACCCGGGCAGGACGTCACCGAGTAGGTGCGCCAGTGCCACACGCCGTCGAGCCGGGTGCCGATGCCGACGAACTGGCCCGCCCGGTGCCCCGGACGTGCGGGCCCGGTGCGCAGCAGGAGGGTGGTGGTGTCGGCGGTCTCCCGGCGCAGCCCCACGACGCGGGCGTGCGGTTCCCGGGTGGACCACACGGGGTTCAGCGTGCCGAGCAGGTCATCGGGCAGCAGCGGCTGCGTGAACCAGGTGGCCGCTACCCGCGCCCGCTGTCGGATCTCGCCCAGCACTCCCATGTACTCGACGGTATTGCGCACTTCGCACAGCTGGCCACGTCGCTGACCACGTCCGGGCCGTTCCTTCTGTTGCGATAGCCAAAAGCGTGGATCAGACGCGGATCTCCAGCGCGAGCTCGGCCAGGTGATCGTTGCCCGTGGCCAGCCAACCCCTCGGGGTGACGAGCACGTCCTCGAACCCGATGCGCGTGTCGATACCCATCCGCATGGCGTACTCCAGCACCGGCCAGGCGCCGTCCTCCTCACCGTGCAGGAGGATCGGGACCGGGAGCGTGCCGAGGGCGCGGAGGATCCGCACCGCCTCGGCCACCGAGGTCTCCGGGTCGGAGACGGTGGACTCGGCCAGCACACGCGTGGTGCCCCGGGGCACCCCGCTGGTGCGCAAGGTGACCGCGTCGCCGCTGGTCCAGATCCCGAGCTCGACGCCGATCCCGACCGAGGCCGCCGCCGAGCAGACGTCGACCCAGCCCTTCTCGTGCACGTTGACCGAGCAGACGTCGGGCTTGCCGACCCCGAGGTGGCCCCACGCGAGCACCGCCTCGATGCGCTTGACGGGGTCGGGTTCGATCCAGCGACCGGTCGTGACGCCGATCTCCATCCCCGGTACCTGAGCGCGGATCGCCGCCACCGTGTCGCCGACGTATATCGGGTCGAGCGTCTCCTGTTGATCGGGCCCGCGCGGGTGCACGTGTACCGACGTGATCCCCAGTTGAGCCACGTCGCGAGCATCGCGCGCGAGATGCCGGGCGAGAACGGGGAGCGCGGGATGCGCATCCGCGGGCCGCGATCCGTTCAGAACCGCCTGCAGCACGCTGACACCCCCCAACCAATCAGAGTAATAGTCACCATATGGCCGTATGCCCCACCACCGGAGGCCCTCGACACGTCGATCATACGGACCTGTGGCGGACACGATCGGGGGTCATCCGTGGACGGTCGCCACATCCCTCGCCGCGTCCGGCCCGCGCTCCAGGAGCACCCGGAAACCCGCCTCGTCGAGGACCGGCACGCCGATCTCCAGCGCCTTGTCGTACTTCGAGCCGGGAGCGTCACCGGCCACCACGAACGCCGTCTTCTTCGACACCGAGCCGGCGGCCCGGCCGCCGCGGGCCGTGATCGCCTCCTTGGCCTCGTCGCGGGAGTAACTGTCCATCGACCCGGTGACGACGATGGAGAGCCCGTCGAGCGTGCGCGGTACGGACTCGTCCACCTCGTCGACCATGCGGACGCCCGCCGCGCGCCACTTCTGGACGACCTCTCGGTGCCAGTCGACGGTGAACCAGTCGCGCACCGCTGCAGCGATGGTGGGGCCGACGCCCTCCACCCCGGCGATCGGCGCCAGCGCGGCGGCGAGTGCCTTCGTCTGCGCCCTGGCCGCCACCCGCGCCGCCCGCTGGGCTGCTGCGGCCCGCTCGGCGTCGGAGAGCTCCGGCGCCCCCACCTCGGCCGCTCCGTCTTCAGCGGAGGGGGCCGCGACCTCCGGACCGGCGCCGTCGACAGCCTCGCCCTCGGCTGCCGCTGCGTCGGCCGCCACCCCGTCGAGCACCGCTCCGTCGCCTGGACGCTCTACGCCGTTGCCAGCGGCGCCGTCGGATGCCGCGGCATCGGTGGCCGCCGCGCCGAGGGAATCGTCCGGGTCGTCGACCGACCCGTCGGAGGTGATGGCGATCCCCGCCGCGGCGGTGTCGCGGGCCGCGGCCTCCGCCGCCGCCTCGATCGCGTCCATCGAGGCGAACTCGCGGGCGAGTGCCTGCGCTGCCGTGGGCCCGACGTGCCGGATCGACAACCCGACCAGCACCCGCCACAGTGGTCGGTCCTTCGCCGCCTGCAGGTTGGCCAGCAGCTTGTGGCCGTTGGCCGTCAGCTCCCCCGCCTTCGTGCGGAACAGCTCGACGCGGAGCAGATCCTCCTCGGTGAGGGTGAAGACGTCGCCCTCGTCCTGCACGACCCCGGAGACGAGCAGCGCCGTGGCTGCCTCGTAGCCCAGCCCCTCGATGTCGAACGCGCCCCGCCCGGCCACGTGGAACAGCCGCTCACGCAGCTGGGCGGGACAGGAGCGGGCGTTGGGGCAGCGCTGGTCGACGTCGCCCGCCTTCTGCCGGACCAGGCGGGTGCCGCACTCGGGGCAGTGCGTCGGCATGACGAACTCGCGCTCCGAGCCGTCGCGGAGGTCGACGACGGGACCGAGCACCTCGGGGATGACGTCGCCCGCCTTGCGGATGACGACGTGGTCGCCGATGAGCACGCCCTTGCGCCGCACCTCGTCGGCGTTGTGCAGGGTGGCCAGCGAGACGGTGGACCCGGCGACGACGACCGGCTCCATCTGCGCGAACGGCGTGACCCGTCCGGTACGCCCCACGTTGACCTGGATGTCGAGGAGCTTCGTGGTGGCCTCCTCGGGCGGGTACTTGAACGCGATGGCCCAGCGCGGCGCCCGCGAGGTGGACCCGAGCCGTCGCTGCAACGGCACCTCGTCGACCTTGACGACGACGCCGTCGATCTCGTGCTCGATGTCGTGGCGGTGCTCGCCCCAGTGCTCGACGTGCGCGACGACCTCGTCGACGCCGTCGAGCACCACCGTGCGGTCCGAGACCGGCAACCCCCATGCCCGCAGCGCGTCGTAGCCCTGGGACTGCCGTTCCAGCGCGAACCCCTCGCGCTTGCCGAAGCCGTGACAGATCAGCCGGAGGTGGCGCGACGCGGTGACCTTCGGGTCCTTCTGCCGCAACGACCCGGCCGCGGTGTTGCGCGGGTTGGCGAACGGCGGCTTGCCCGCCTCCACCAGTGCCGCGTTGAGGGCCTGGAAGTCCTCCAGCCGGAAGTAAACCTCACCGCGCACCTCGACCACCGCAGGCACCGGGAACTCCGCGGTGCCGGTGAGCCGGTCGGGCACCTCCTCGAGCGTGCGCATGTTGAGCGTGATGTCCTCGCCCGTGCGACCGTCGCCGCGCGTGAGCGCCCTGGTGAGCCTGCCCTGCTCGTAGAGCAGGTTGACGGCCAGTCCGTCGATCTTGAGCTCGCAGAGGTAGTGGACCTTCTCCGCGCCCACGTCGCGCGCGACCCGCTCGGCCCACCCGCGCAGCTCGTCGGCGCTGAACGCGTTGTCGAGGCTGAGCATCCGCTCAAGGTGGTCGTGGGCGGTGAAGTCGGTGGAGAACCGCGGGACCACCTTCTGCGTGGGCGAATCGGGCGTGGCCAGCTCGGGGTGCTGCGTCTCCAGCTCCACCAGCTCGCGCCACAGTGCGTCGAACTGCCCGTCGGAGACCACGGGAGCGTCGAGCTCGTTGTAGCGGAACTGGTGGTCGGCGATCTCGGCCGCCAGCCGGGAGTGGCGCTCACGAACCTCCACCGAAGCGACAGAGGGGGCGGATTCTGGGCTCACGCCGTGAGGCTACCGATCCCGCCCGACACTCTCAGCCCGCGACGGCCCAGGTCAGGGAACCCGCAGCAGTGACCGGTCAGGCCTTGAGGAGCTCCCGGGTGGCGCCGAGCAGCGTCACGACGGAGCGCTCGGTGGCGGCATGCCCCATCAACCCGATCCGCCACGCCCGGCCGGCGTACGCGCCGAGACCGCCGCCGACCTCGATCCCGTACTCGGCCAGCAGGCGCATGCGCGCCTGCGCGTCGTCCAGGCCTTCGGGCAGCACCGCGGTGGTGAGCTGGGGCAGCCGGGCACCGTCGGAGGCGACCAGGGTGAAGCCCAGCTCCGGCAGCGCCGACTGCAGCAGCGCACCGACCCGCGCGTGGCGCTCCCAGACCGGCTCCACACCCTCCTCGAGCAGCCGCCCCAGCCCAGCGTGCAGGGCGAACGCGAGCGGCGAGGACGCGGTGTGGTGGTAGCGGGGCGGGCTCGCCAGGAAGTACTCGTGGAGCAGGCCGAGGTCCAGGTAGAAGGAGTGGATCGGGGTGGTGCGGGTACGCAGCTTCTGGACGGCGCGCGGCCCGAGCGTCACCGGGGCGAGGCCCGACGGTGCGCCGAGGCACTTCTGGGAGGCTGAGTAACAGGCGTCGATCTGCCAGGCGTCGACCTCGAGGGGGGTGCCGCCCAGTGCGGTGACGGCGTCGATGAGCAGCAGCGTGTCGGTCTGCGCGAGCGCGGGCCCGAGCGGAGCGACGTCGTTGCGGACCCCCGTGGACGTCTCCGCAGCGACGACGGCCACGAGCGCGGCCTGCGGGTGGGCCCGCTGCGCGGCGAGCACGTCGGCCGGGTCGAGCGCGGTGCCCCACGGCGCCTCGACGCGC
>JAODNO010000272.1 GCA_025465235.1 Pseudonocardia sp. | reverse complement strand
CCCGGCGCCGAGGTCGCGCCGACACCCATCCCTGCCACCAGTTCCCGCACCCCGCCCGCCCACCGGACGATCGTGCGGGTCCTCGGTCCGTCATCGGCGCCCACCAGGCGCGCCACCGTCCCGGGCGCCGCCACCTCCGCGCTCCCCAGCCCGAGGCTCAACAGGGCGAGTCCGGTCGCCCCCCGCTGCGTCCTACCGTTCACCTTGCGGCCCACCGGGATCCTCCTCGAAGGCCCGGTCCCTCCGGGCGTCGCAGAGGTATTGCCCTTCGTGCCGCCGGTGACACCGGACGGGCGAGACGGTGTGTCTCATGGGCATGAGGCGCAGCCTCACGGGTATCCGGGCCCGCATGGAGCTCCGGCAGCTGGCCTACTTCGTGGCGGTCGCGGAGGCCCGGCACTTCGGGCGGGCGGCCCGCGGGCTGCGGATCGCTCCGCCGTCACTCTCCCAACAGATCCGGGTGCTGGAGCGGGACCTCGGCGTGGTGCTGCTGCACCGGGACGCGCGTGACGTACGGCTGACGCCCGCGGGAGCCGCGCTGCTGAGTCATGCGCGAGCCCTCCTGGCGCGGGCTGACGCAGCCCGGTGCGACGTCCGGTCGGCGGTCCCGGGGGTGGCACGCATCGGGCTGCGGGTGGCACCGGGAGCACAGGCCGTCGTCGGTCCTGCACTGTGCAGGCTGGCCACAATGGACCCGGAGGTCATGGTGAGCACCGCTCTCTGCCCGGACGCCGACGCCGTGCACGCGGTACGCCAGGAGCGGGCGGCGGCCGCGGTGGTGTGGGACGGCGGCGCGGCGAGTTCCCGCACTGCCGCCGTCGCGGACGGACTGGCATACGCCGAGCTCGCCAGGGTGCCCGTCACCGCCGTGCTGTCACCAGGGCACCCGCTCGCGGCCGGCAGCCATGTGTCCGCCGCGGCCCTCGGCGACGCGGTCGTGCTGCTGCCCGAGCGCGATCTCGCCCCCGCACTGTGGGACGGGGTCGTGGCGCGCCTCGGGCTCCCGAAGCACCTGCTCTGCGCGATGGGAGATCCGGCAGGCGACGGCGCCGGCGCGGTGCTGCGCGGCGTTGTCACGGGCCGCGGTGTCGCCGTGCTGCCGGAGCCGATGGTGGCGTCGGAGCCGGTGGGGGATGGGTCGGCAGTCGTGGCGCTGCCGCTCGACCCGCCCCTCGACGTCGGACTGCACCTGCTGTGGCGCGATCCCGTTCAGCCGGCGCTGCGCCGCGTGCTCGAGGCCCTCCGTCCGGGCTGACCGGCCGCGACACCCGCCGCTGCTGGTGGTTCGACCGGTCCCTCAGGCCCGCTCGTCGCAAGGGTTCCAGTCGTTCGCGACCCCCATGTCGTGCTGCAGCCGCCGCAGCTCCCCGTCGCGGTCGCCCCCGGTTCCCGTCTCTCCCGCCGGGAGATCCGTCCGGGCGGGCGGGTCGTCGTCCGCAGGAGGCTCCGGATCGGCCCACTCCTCGCGGTTGAACCCGCCAGGGCCGAGCTGCCCAGCCAGGTCCTCCGCCAGCGCCTCGTCCTGCCGGGGCCCGTGTTTTGAACTACCGCGTTCCATCGCCGTCCTTCCCCCCAGCGGCGGCCGTCTGCCGCCGCTTCCGTCGCCGGAGTCCGCTGACAAGCAGGTAGCTCACCACGAGCGTGATCCCGCCGACGAGGCCTGGGCGGTCGCGGAGGGTCGCCTCGACCGTCGGCGCCTTCTTCGCCAGCACCGCTCTGACCTGCGCGAACTGCTCCTGCAGCCACGCGGTCGTCTCGTCGAGCTTGGCTCGCACCCGGGTGGCCGTCTCGTCCCGCTTGGCCCGTACCCGGGCCGGGACGTCGACGCGGTGGGCGAGCTCCTCGACGGTGTCACCGAGCTCGGCGCGCAGCTCGTCGATCTCCTCGCGCAGCTCGTCGGGGCTGCGGTCGGCGGCCGAGGCGCGGGACGGGGGGTCGGCCGGATGGGCACCGCTCATCGCTGCACCGCCTCCTTCACCGTCCGGACGTCGCGCTGGACGCTGTCCACGGCCCGTTCCGGGACGGGCGGCGCGGCCCGCCGCAGCTGGTTGCGCCCGACGATCGCAAGCAGCCCGGCGATGATCAGGAGCAGCACCCCGATCAGCAGCGCGGACAACCAGACGGGAAGGACCGTCGCCAGCCCGGCGATGGCGGCCGCGACGAGCGCCCCTGCGCCGAACAGCGCCACCACACCGCCCGCTCCGGCGAGGCCTGCCCCGGCCCCCGCCCGTTTGCCCTTCGCCGCGAGCTCGGTGCGGGCGAGCTCGAGCTCGCCGCGGATGAGCTCGGAGAGCTGCGTCGAGAGCCGTGTCACGAGCTCACCGGTCGAGACATCGGCGGGGTCGGTGGGTGGCCTGCTCACAGGACCGGGCGGTTCACCGGGTGCGGCATTGCCTCTGCTCTGCCCAACTGTCTCCGGGGTCATCCCCGGGGCCTACCCGGAGACGGGTCGGTGCTAACGCCTGCCCGCGCCAACCGCCGCCGTCGTTGCCGAGAGCGGGGACTCGCCCATCCGAACCTGCCGAGATGTGCCGCGTTTCGGCCGGTCGGCGGGGGGTATGCGCCGACTCGTCCAGACCGGAACTCGCACCACAGCAAACAGATCGGAGGAGCCGATGTCCGGCTCTGCCATCACCTCCCGCACCCGTCACCCGGTCCAGCTCGCCGCGATGGCCGTCAGCGTGATCTTCCTGCTCGTCGGCATCCTCGGCTTCATCCCCGGCGTGACCACGAACTACGAGCGGCTCCAGTTCGCCGGGCACGAGTCCGGGGCGCTCCTGCTCGGCGTGTTCGCGGTGTCGGTGCTGCACAACCTCGTGCACCTCGCGTTCGGCGTCGTGGGCCTCGCGATGGCTCGCACGGCGACCGGCGCCCGCACCTACCTCCTCGGCGGCGGTCTCATCTACGCGGTCCTGTGGCTCTACGGCCTGCTGATCGACCACAACAGCGGCGCGAACTTCGTGCCCGTGAACAACGCTGACAACTGGCTGCACTTCGTCCTCGCGATCGCGATGATCGGACTCGGTGTTCTGCTCGGGCGCGGCTTGCGGGCTGGCGCGCGGGAAGGCTTGCGGCGGTGAGTGCCGGCGTCAGCCGGCGAGTGGCACCGCCGCGCCGGAGACCGCGCCGGGTCCTCCACCACGGGGGACGAGGGCTGGGAAGGTTCCGGCGCCCGTGATCGGGTAACAGGGCGACGAGGGCGCACGAACATCAGGTGCGTCGACCACGCGACCGGGATACGGTTCGACCGGTCATTGTGCCCGTGGGGGCGGGCCGGGTGAGCCGGACGAGACCGAGCCGCGTCCTGGTCGGGGTGGGCGCGGAGGAATAGAGGATCATGGAGCAGGACGTCCCCGGGCACGTCGAGTTCGTGCACCGGAGCTGGCCGGCCGATCCGGAGCAGCTGGTGCTGATCCGGCGCGAGCTGGGCGGCTGGCTCGCGCCCCTGGCGCTCACCGAGGAAGAGATCGCGGACGTCGTGCTCGCGGTGGACGAGGCTGCCGCGAACGCGGTGCGGCACGCCTACGGGTCGAACGAGTCCGGTGCGGTCGAGCTGACGCTGTGGACCGAACCGGGCACGCTCAGCATCGAGGTGGTCGACCACGGCCACTGGCGCCCGCCTGCGGAGGAGCGGACACAGGGCGGCCACGGCATCCCCTTGATGAGCATGATGTCGGAGTCCGTCCTCATCCACTTCGACGGCCGCGGAAGCCGTGTGCTGCTCCGCCACCGCATCCCGCCTGCGGAGTCATCGGCTCCACAGCCACCGCATGGTCAACCGCCGGAGCCGGAGGCGTCGACCTGACGGATCCGGGTCCGAAGACTCGTGACGGAGCCGCCCCGGCGGGGTACCCGGCGAACATGGCCAGAGACCGACCCCGTCGCACCCGGACCGACTACGAGCGCGGGCTGCCCGGGTACCACGACCCCACCTCCGGGTTCGGCGGCGCGACACCCGCTCGCAGTGCCCTGACGCTGCGCGCCCTTCTTGCGGTGTTCGGGCTCGTCTTCGCGGCCGGGGCGGCCTGGTTCGGCTTCGCCGCCGGGCTCCCGGTGCTCGGGTGGGTGATGATCGCCGTGGCCGTGGTCGCCCTCGGCGACCTCGTGTGGGTGCTCTACCGGAAGCGGCGGGGCGAGCCCGGCTAGGACACGCGCTGACCGCTTCCGGAGAGGAGCGTCTCGTCGAGCTGGTGGAGGAGCTCCGCCGGGGAGTCGAAGACGTCCAACGCCCCGGCCGCACACAGCTCGTCGACCGAGAAACCACCGCTGCGCACGGCGTAGCCGGGAGCGCCGAGTGCGGCCGCGGCCCGAAAATCCCACACCGAGTCGCCGATCATCACGCCCGCGCTGCCGTCGACGGCACGCAAGGCCGCCTCCAGCAGATCGGGGGCGGGTTTGGTGCGCTGCACGTCCTCGGAGGTGGTCCAGGCGTCGGCGAGCTCCTTGCCGTCGAACAGGCCGAGGTAGTGCTCGACGTGCTCGGGCTTACCGGAGCTGGCCAGCACGACGCGGAAGCCCCGGCGGCGCACCTCGCCGAGCAGCTCCGCCACCCCCTCGAAGGGCTGCACCTCCTCCAGCATCGGGGCGAACTCCTCGGCCCACGCGGCCCGCACGGCGTCGCCCCACCGTGCCTCGACCTCGTCGCCCGCCACGGCCCTGACGAGCTGGTCGCCGCCCATGCCGATCGCCCGGTGCAGCCGCCAGACGGGCAGGGTGATGCGGTGGCGTCGGAACGCGCGGTACCAGGCGAGCGCGTGGTGGTAGTTGGTGTCGACGAGCGTGCCGTCGACGTCGAACACGGCCGTGTCAAGATTCACGTGCGGCGAGTACCCCGATGTGTGGGCGGTGACGCACCGCCTGCCCGCGACGACCTGGCCGGCGCCCAGGGGCAGGCCAAGGCCCGTGCTCTGCGCGAGACCGGTGGCATTCTGCGCCAGGTCGCCGCCACGACGGTCGCGTCGACGGCCGCGGTGAGGACGTCTCGCTGCACCTGGCGGCGTTGGCGGAGGCGATCGGTCGGGCGTATGCCTCGTCATCATGGACAACTGACGTCTGCGTGATGACCTCGCCCGGCGGCGCTACCGGCCCCGCACCTCCATCCCTGCACGGCGGTCAACCTCGCGGTCTCCGGTCTGCCGCCACTGAAGTGGCGACGTGCCGGGTGACCTTCGGCGAGATGTCGCTCCTCGACCATGTCGAGAGGTTCATCGAGGACGGCCGGGTTCCGGCGGAGTAGTCCTTGGCCTCGAATGGAGCGGAGCGGGTAATCGGCATGTGTGCGATCACGGATCCGGGCGGCGCAGCAAGCGACAGCGAGGTTCCTGTGCTGAGCATCGTCCTCGTCGTTCTCGCCGCCCTGGGCAACGCCACGGCGTCGGTGCTGCAGCGGAAGGCCGACCGCGACGAGCCTGTCGACGGGCCCACGGGCCTGTCCCTGCTCTGGCACCTCGCCCATCGCCCGGCATGGCTCGCGGGCATCGCCGCCATGGTCATCGGCTTCCTGCTGCACGCGATGGCTTTGGCCACCGGGCCGATCGTGCTGGTGCAGCCGCTGCTGGTGCTGGAGCTGCCCGTCACCCTGTTGCTGGCTCGCGCCGTGTTCGGTTCCCGGCTGCACGCCCGCGAGTGGATCGCGATCGGCGGAATGAGTCTCGGGCTCGCGGCCCTGCTCTATGCCCTGGCGCCGAGCGGTGGCGATCCGCTCGCCCCGTCGGTGGGCACGTGGGTCGTCGGGCTGGCCGTCACGCTCGTCGTCGCGGGCATCTTCGTCGCTGTCGGTTACCGGTCCTCCGGATCGCGGCGCGCGGCGGCGCTCGGCCTGGCGACGGGCATCGGGTTCGGGCTGACCGCCGTGCTGGTGGCCGCGATCGGGGCAATCTGGAAGTCCTCGGGCTGGCCCGGGCTGCTCGCCTCGCCCCTCACCTGGTTGCTGGTCGTGCTGGGACCCACGTTCTTCTATCTGCTGCAGAGGACCCTGCAGGCGGGCCCGCTGGTGGCGTCCCAGCCTTTCCTCACACTGGCCAACCCCCTCGTGGCCGTCGGTTTCGGGGTCGCGGTGTTCGGCGAACGGGTCAACGGCAGCGGTTGGCTGGTGCTGGCCGTGGGCGGTGCGGTGCTGATCGGAGCGGGCACCGTGCTGCTGGCCCGTTCGCCGCTGCTCGCGCGCTCCGAAGGCGGTGACAGCGCTGACGCTCAGGCCGACAGCCGGCACACTGATCGCGCATGACACCCCGTTGCCCGAGCCGGTGACCACGGCGCCGATCCTGCGAGGGGCGTGAGTAGCAGGGCACGGGCACGGGTAGACGACGCCGAGGCGGTTTCTCCCCGCCCCGGCTCCGGAAGAACCTCGATGCTCGACAAGATCCGTGCTCTGTTCGTCAAGCCGTCCGCGGCGCTGCTCGAATCGCCGCGTGTGCTGGCCCTGTTCGGCGGGCTGGTGCTGGCCGCGGTCGTCGTCCACATGCTGGTTGCGCTGATCCTGCGCCGCCCGGTGGCGCTGGAGCTGCTCGCCACTGCGACCCTCGGCGTGCCGTCTGCGGTGGTCGCGATCCGGCTCCGGCAGGGCATCCTCGACGCCGGCCAGGCCGCCGCGATCGTCATCGCGGTGCTGGCGACGATCGCGCCTCGTCCGTCGGTGGGGTGTTGCTGGGACAGCCGATGGCCTCTCAGGCGAAGGAGTGAACGCGCGGACAGGACCCGTCACCACGACCGAGCGGTGATAAAAACGTGTTCCCCGACGGTAAATGGGTATAGCCGGGAGTCATGACCCAACTGGACTACATACGCCGGCTGGCCGGCATTGCCGGTCGAGATCCCGCTGAGTTTCTCGAGCGGATGCGCGGGAAATGGGAAATACGCCGCCAATGCAAGCAGGACATGCCGGTGCTCATTCCGACCGGCGACTTTCCGGGCGAACTGCACGCACTCATCGACGAACCCTACCCGTGCCAGGTCTGCGAAGGCTTCACGCGGGCGTGGGCGGCGACAGAGGCAACCTTAGTTGATCGTGGACACATCGTCGGAATGGGGTACGACGCCTCGGTCGACCTGGCCTGGGCCATCTATGCGGTGACCCGTCACCTACAGCCTCGCCACGTCGTCGAGACCGGTGTCGCCCGCGGTGTGACATCCCGAATCATCCTCGAGGCGCTCCGAGAGAACGGCAACGGAGGCAGACTACACAGTGTTGACCTGCCACCCGTGGTTGAGCATTGGCACGACCAGTCAACGATAGCTGTGCCGGCGCATCTTCGTTCGGGCTGGGACTACCTCCGCGGCTCCAGTCGTCGGGTCTTGCCTGACCTGCTGAAGAGCTTGGGGACGCTGCAGTTGTTCATTCATGACAGCCTGCACACCTATGCCAACATGACGCGGGAAATCACCACGGCATGGGCCCATCTGGAATCGGGCGGGTTGCTCATTTGTGACGATGTGGAATGCAACTATGCATTTAAGACATTCGCAGCAGCATCGGGTTGCCAGTGGATCGTGGCGAAGGACCGACGGAAGGCTGGATTTATTGGTGCCGTTCGTCGCTAACCGCCGGCCGCCAGGCGCGGGCCGGTTCGGGGCGCCTGGCGGGCTGTTACGATCCATCCTTACCGGCCGTGGTGCATGCAGGCTGAACTGGACTGAACTAGATGCATTTCGGCGCTGGGAGATCAGCTTCATTTGTAGGGGGCCCCGGCCGGCCCTTCAGTCGTCCCGCGGAATCCGCCTCCTCCAGCCAGGGAGCGAGAAGCACGACGCCTGTCACGCTCGCATCATCGGCGACGTGGACCGCCACCCGGCCGCCGAGCGAATGGCCGACCAGCCCGACGGGAACCGGCCCGTACC
>JAODNO010000271.1 GCA_025465235.1 Pseudonocardia sp. | reverse complement strand
GGTACGGGCCGGTTCCCGTCGGGCTGGTCGGCCATTCGCTCGGCGGCCGGGTGGCGGTCCACGTCGCCGATGATGCGAGCGTGACAGGCGTCGTGCTTCTCGCTCCCTGGCTGGAGGAGGCGGATTCGGCGAGACGGCTGCAGGGCCGGCCGGTGCTCCTGATCCACGGCGCTCGCGACCGGCACACCGATCCGATGATGTCCTACCGGTTCGCGATGGACGCACGCCGGACCGGTGCCCGAATCGGGCGCGTCGAGCTTCCCCGGGCCACCCATGTGTTGCTCCGGCAATGGCCCGCGTGGACGGCCCTCACAACGGAGTTCCTCGTCGGAGTTCTGATCAATGGCCAACTCGACCCAGCGACACGCGATGGCGCCGGAGCCGTGGGCAGCGAAGGCTTACCGGTACACCTGCCGCGCCTGCTCCACCGGGTCCTCCGGCCTCGCAGCTGAGGGGCACCGGCCCGGGCCGCCCCGCGATCCGCGTATCCCTCTCCCCCATCGGCGCGGGTGTTCAGCCTGGCTGGCGCCGTGTGCACTCACCCCCGATCCTGGTGGCATGTCCGGTACGAGGCTCGATGGTCGCGCTGGCCGGCTCCCGGCTACGGCACCGTCACAGCGACCGCTGTCGGGGCGTCCTGGTGCGCACGGTGCCGAGCGGCGGCCCGCGATCCGAGTCGTCCCCAGGGTCCGCCGGCGGATCGCGTGCGCAGGCTGGGCCGGAATCGCCGGAATCTGCTGCTACAGCTGGTTCCTGTTCGCCCCGCTGGGCGGGGGACGGCTGGACACGACCCGGGCGTTCGTCAGCGAACTGGCGGTGCCTGGTTCACCGGCCAGCGGCTGGTACCGCGGCGCGGACGTCGCCGCCGGCGTCCTGATCATCGTTCTGGCCCGCGGCGTTCGGGAGTGGCTGGGCCGCCCCGCACGCGGGGCGATGGCCACCGCCGTCCTGGTGGGCACGGTCGGTGCGGCGGCGATCGTCGACGGGGTCAGCCCCATGACCTGTGCTCCGTCCGCGGACCCGGTCTGTCGCCGGATTGAGCAATCCCAGCCGCTGCTGGGTCAGCTCACCGACCTGCACACCGTGTCCGGGGTCCTCGGGATGACCGCGGCGGCCGCCGCGATGATCCTTGTCGGCCGCCGTGCAAGGCCCGTGCTGCGCCGACGATGGGTGATGTGGGTCGGTGTGGCCGGGTGCGTGGCGGTGCTACTGCTCGGGAGCGTGCTCAGCGCGCTGGCCCTGTTCGATGGCCCCGGCGTCGGCATCGTGGAACGCGTCCAACTCCTGGTCGTCGCGAGCTGGCTCGGGGCGGTGTCCGCAATGCTGATCCTCCGGCGCCCGCCGCGACCCGAAGTCTTGCCTGGAAGCCAGGCACCGCGATCACCGCGATCTGGGCGCGACGGCTCATGATCACGAGTAGTCCGACGACAGCCACCCGCAGACCAGGCAGTCCCGGGGCCGAGGGCTCGGCGGTCAGCGGCACCGTCGACAACAGGACCCGGACCGACCCGGCCTGCGCAGCGTGACCGCAGCCGAAGAATGCGGTCAGCTGTGCCGGGCCTCGGGGTGGTCACATCGTGGCCGTCGGGTGGCGAAATTGTGGGCGAACGGGCCGAGCTTTATCTAATGTCGGGTTCACCGCCACCCCGGGTTTTCACTTCCTCCGGTCGCGCTCCTCGAGCGCCGCCCGGTAGCACTGTGAGTGGAACCAGACGGGCAGGCCGCGCGTCCCCGGCCAGTCGGTGACCTTCACCGCCGTGTTCGTCGTGTGCAGCCGATCGCGGAGCGCTCGGACATGACCACCGGACATGTACCCGATCGAGATGACGGCGCAGAAGCACAGCTCACAGATCATCGGCGTGGGATGCGCTCGCGCATCCGAACGATCAGGAAGCACTTCGGGTAGTAGTGCGTCGGAAGCTTGTCGTCACGGCCGACTCGAGGCCCGCTTCGGCGGCTTCAGGTCCTCGTACCAGCCGTCGAGCGGTACTTGCTGAAGCCATTTCGACGGAACTGTTGACTGCGGCAGACTGCCAGCTGCCTGCGATGAATAGTGGATCGTATCCCATCAGCCTTTTCCTCTGAACGATTGCCTCCGGTGCGTGGGCAACCTGGCGCAGATGAGCGACGCCTGGCGCTCAGGACGGGCCCAGGCGCGATGGGCGCCCATCGTGTCGTACGCAATCCGACACGATGACACAATCCCCTTGATTCATCGTTGATCAAGGCCTGGCAAGCGGCACCGCTCGTAGATCACCGGTGGTCCTGGCATGGTTGAACTGCTCAAGTTCGGACGGTAGGCGTTACTGCGCCTCGATGCGACGCGATGCACGCCACATTCGAGAGACCGAGATCGAGCTGTACAGAGATCCCCGGCGCCGCGTCTGCGCACCTCCGACAGCTTCCAGGCTCACGATTTGACTGCGTTTCGCCCCAGATTGGTCCCACGCTGCTCCACGCCTGCGGCGACATCTCACCCGCCGACCTCGAGCAGGCCTACTACGCCGACGGCGGTTCGGCCTGCAGATCGGGTTGGTCGACAGCCACCCCAGGGCCGGCACGCTTCAACGCTCCGCTGAGGATGCAGTGATCTCCAGATCGTCGCCGGGCGAGCGGCGAGTACGCATGCGTTGCGCATCGGTCGTCGCAGGTGTGGCGCCGAGCAGGGCAGCGCGTTCGGCCTTCTCCGCAGCGCGGTCGGCGGGCTGTTCGTGGTGCGCGCCGCAGTCACGGGGTGACCGCGCTACCCGGGTAGCAGGTATTGGCACATCGGGGCAGTACCAGGCTCGGGATGGGGACTGGCGGTGATGTGCCGCGGGGGTGCCGGAGGAGAGGCTCTCTTCGCGAGCGGGAACGCACCTTGTCCCGGTGCCGGAGACGAATCTGCCGGTTCTACCTGGCGCAACAGTGGGACGCGCCGCCGGGGGATCCGGGAGGCCGGTTGCCGGGGCTCTCCGCACCAGCCAGAGCAGGAGGACGTCATGCCGGTTGTCAACGTCGGGCTCGTCGAGGGCGTCCCGACCGAGGAGCAGGAACAGGCTTCGGCTGCGGACCTCACCGACGTGATGGTCGAGCACACCGGTTCCGCAGCGCGGGCCGGCTCTATCGAGGAGACGCCTGCCGAGCGTGATGCACGCTTCGAGCGCGATGCGATGCCGCTGCTCAACCAGTTGTATCCCGCGGCGGTGCGGATGGCCCGCAACCCCGTGGACGCCGAAGACCTGGTCCAGGAGACGTTCCTCAAGGCCTACGCCGCGTTCACATCCTTCTCCCAAGGCACGAACCTCAAGGCGTGGCTCTACCGGATCCTGACCAACACCCACATCAGTGGCTATCGCAGAGCGCAGCGACGGCCGATCCAGGCGTCCACGGACGAGATCACCGACTGGCAGCTCGTCCACGCCGAGAGCCACACGTCGAGCGGACTGCGCTCGGCCGAGGTCGAGGCGATGGACCGGTTGCCGGACAACGACGTGAAGCCGGCGCTCCAGCGGCTGCCGGAGGAGTTCCGCATCGCGGTCTATCTCGCGGACGTCGAGGGCTTCGCGTACAAGGAGATTGCACAGTTCATGGGCACGCCCGTCGGCACGGTCATGTCGCGGTTGCACCGCGGTCGCCGTCAGCTGCGGGACGAGCTCTCCGAGGTCGCACGTGAGCGCGGGTTCTTGCGCAAGAGCGATGCGGAGGTGGCGCCTTCTGCGAAGGCCTCCGGGTGCTCATCGCCCAAGCAAGCTCAATACCACCAACGTCGGCGTTCTGGCGTCGCACTGTGCCGCGCCGGCCGGCCGGCCGTCGCAGCGAATCGGATGCCGGGCGTGCTGGGATAGATGTAACTGCCGGTGCCAACACAACACGCGCAGGGCGCGCGGCGGCGGCCTGGGTCATGCGGACCCGCCGCCTCCTGGACGGCGTGGCTGGGTCCGACGCGTCATGACTCGATCTCCTCGCAAGATCGAGTCTCCGGGCAGGCCGGGCGGTTCAGACCCCGCCGAAGCCCTGTTGTGACGACTCCTTGAAGCCGGGCAGTTCACCTCATGGGCGTTCACCCGCCGCGCCCACGACTCCGGTCTGGTGCCGTACATGGGCTCGATCGGGCGGCCGTTCTGATCGAGGTTCAGCGGAAGATCCGTCTGCCCGATCAAGGTCGACTCGACATGCCCAGGGCTCAGGGCATGGATTCCAGCAACCCCGGCGTTCGCCTATATCCACGCGTGCACAGCCGAAGGTCATTTTCTTGCCCCTGCCAACGCGGCGTAGCTCGAGGCCGAGGAGGCATCCAAGGGGGAGGCGCAGGTTTGATCCTTCCGCGTTGCCGCGGAAGTGGTAGCGGATGCGCGTCGCTTCGACGCCTCGGCGAACAGCACGTCGAAACAGTCGATCGCATAACGGGCGAAGGCGTCCGCCGTGAAGAACTGGCCCTTGAAGAACTTCGTGTCGTTGACGTCGAGCGAGTAGGGCACGACGAGGAAGGGATTGCCGTCGACATTGTCCCAGTACGGAATGTCGTCCGACACGGAACCGGCGTCGTAAACGAGACCACATTCGGCGAGCAACGACCGGGTGTGCACGGTGTTCGGCGGCCTGGTGAACCAGCCCTTGACCGTCCGCCCGGTCACCTCCCCGATTGTGGCGAAACAGTCCTGGATGTGCTTCTTCTCCTGCTCACGGGTCACGCCGGTGTGCGGGATCCACCCACCTCGTAGGAATCGAGTGTCTCGAGTAGGCGCCAGATTCCGACCCTCGATCCGTATTCGAAGGTCGACTCGGTGAACAGCTCGCGTTCCCCGTCTGGCACGTCGTATTTCGCCTCCACCAGCGGCTCGCGAGTGGTGTCGCCGTCGAGGCCGTTGCGCTCCGCGCCTTCCTCGTAGTTGATGACGAGGTTGATCGCCAGGCGTGC
The DNA here is from genome assembly GCA_025465235.1 of Pseudonocardia sp. Lineage (GTDB taxonomy): Bacteria > Actinomycetota > Actinomycetes > Mycobacteriales > Pseudonocardiaceae > Pseudonocardia. The sequence continues at coordinate 2,685 of JAODNO010000271.1, read as the reverse complement.
CCCGTTCGGCCAGGTGAAGTCGGCGGGCGGGTGGCCGGCATATCCGAGGAAATCGCGCTGGGGCGTGGTCATTGTGCACTCCCGGAAGGTGAGGTGGCGGGGGCGAAGAGTTCGGTTTCGGACAAACCGGCCGATAGGCCGAACAGCAGCCGGAGCCGGGCCTTGACCGGCGACAGGATCCCGGCGGGGATCAGTCCGGCCTCGAGCAGCTGCGTTTCCGAACCGGTGCCTGCGTAGGTACGGCGAAGCTGGGGCCCGTCAGCACATCGGCTCGCCAGGACGACGGGGCGCCCCGACCGGACGATCCGGGTGACCGACTCGGTGAACACCGGTGACAGATGGCCGCCGCCGTTGGCCGCGACCACGAGGCCGTCGACATCGGCGGCGACGGCGTCGACGATCTCGTGGCCCGCTCCCATTGCGGCCCAGACGAGATCGACCCGCTTGGCCGGGTGCGCGATCATCGGCAGCCGGTCCGTACCGGGCGGAGGCCCGAGCAACAGCTCGACAGCGTCCTCGGCGACGTAGCCGACCGGGCCGGCGGCCGGGGAGGTGAACGCCGCCACGCGGGTGCTGTGCGTCTTGGTGACCAGGCGTGCCACGTGAATCTCGTCCTGGAAGACGATGACCGGCCCGTACCGCGCGACATCCTGGTGTGCGGCCACCGCCACAGCCGCGGCGAGGTTGGCGTGCCCGTCCGGTCCGGCCAGATGGGTGGCCCGCATCGCTCCGGTCAGCACCACCGGCACCGGTGTGCCGATCAGCATGGACAGTGCGTAAGCGGTCTCTTCCATGGTGTCGGTCCCATGGGTGATGACGACGCCGGCGGCTCCGCCCTCGATCTCCTCGCGCACGACCCCGGCGAGCTCCCAGACATCAGTGGGCGTGATCGCCCGGCTGGACATGGTCCGGACGTCCCGGGGCCGCACCGCGCAGGGCAGCGAGACGCCCTGCGTGAGCTGGTCGGCCTTGAGGTTGGGTTGTGGTCCCGCGGCGGTGGGTTCTGTCGAAATCGTGCCGCCCATCGCCAGCAGGCTCACGGTCCTGGTCATTCAGTCGACCTCCAGCAGTGTCGCGCAGTCGGGTATCTCCCGGAACGCCAGCAGGCGGCTCCACCAGACCTCGCCGACGACGGGATCAGCGACGAGAGTGGCGAACTTGTCCCATCGTTGGAGTTCGGACAGGGCAGTGTGGTGAAACCGGTGGCCAGGCAGATCGCCGCACCATCGGCCGCCGGACGTGCGGCACGGTCAGCGCGGCACGGTGGTGTGCTTGAACTCGTTCAGCTCGGGCCATCCGGTGAGCAGGTCCACAACCCGCTCCACCGCCCTGATCGACGGCGCAGGCTCGCTACCGACCGGGGAGCGGTCCATCAGGCGGACGAACACCGCCTCCTCCCCCGCGACGAAGGTCGGCACCCCCCACACCGTGTGCGAGGCGACGAACGCCTCGTGCTCCTCGCGGACGGTGGCCAGCGCCGCTCCCGATTCCACGCGGTCGAAGACGACGTCGGCCGGCACGCCGTGCTCGGTCAGCACCTTCTCCACAACTACGCGATCCTCGAGGTGCAGCCCCTCGTCGTGGCGGGCGGCGAACAGACCACGGTGGACGGCGGGGAACCGGTCGGCGAACTCGTCGCGCACCACGACACCCACCTGGAGCGCGAGGATGCCGGTGTCCTTGGCCGGCTCGTCCCAGACACTCACCTCGCCCTCCTCGACGTGCGCCTGTCCGAGAGAGAACGGCACGAACCGCACCTCCCAGTCGGCACCCGCGGCGAGCGCCGTCAAGACGTGCTCGTGTGCGTTTCGGGCGAACGGGCAACGGTAATCCCAGGTCACGGCGAAGGCTGTCGTCACGCCACGAACAGCGCCCGTCGCATCGGCCCCTATTCCCGCCCTTCCGGAGATCGTTACGGCCGGCGCGTCGACGAGCGGCTCGCGGCGGACCGCTACCCGGACTCGGCGGTCGTGGGTCCGGTGACCGACCCCGATCGCACGCTGGAGCAGATCCGGTCGGTCCTCGACGCCGTATACCGTGCCAAACTCAACGTCAGGCCCGTGACCTGCAGGTTCACTCTTGATCACCCCAGGGAATCGTCCCGGATCGTTCGTCACGTCGTGCTCGGCGACTCCGCCCGCAACGACCACGAGCTGACCGACCTGCTCGCCCGGCTGCGAGGAAAGGCCAACTGGTGGCTCCTCCACCCCACGCGAAGCGATCTGCGCGAGGAGTTCCTGCAACGACTACGGGTGCAGCTGCACAGAGCCGAACCGGGCACCTTCTGGCCCGCCATCGATACGACCGCGCAGCGCTGGGTCCCCGAGTTCGTGGACATGCTGCGCTCGCCCTACATGCGTCTGCGGAACGTTGCCACCGGCCTGTGCCTGGATGTCGAGGGAGGCAGCAGTGCCGAGGGAGCAAGAGTGATCCAGTGGAATTGCCAGGGGGCGACAATCAGCTCTGGGATTCGACGTCCATCGGCGCAGCGGGGTCCATCCGCAGTAAGCTCGGGGCCGGGCCCCTCGGCTCGAATAGGTGGTAGCACGCCCTCACCGGTAGGCGAGGGCGTCGCGTCACGCTGGAGATTCGATTCGGCGCCGCTCCTGCCCTACCAGCGACCAGGCGCATCACAGGATCTACTGGCGCCGGATTGGTGACCGCAGGCACCGACGGACAGCAGTT
>JAODNO010000260.1 GCA_025465235.1 Pseudonocardia sp. | reverse complement strand
GGGCGTCCTCCAGCAGGGCGACCGCGGGTCCGGGCTCGCGGTGGTGCACCGGGGCCATCGCGTTGAACAGATGCGTGCCCACCCGAGCCCCTGCGGCGACGGCCGAGCGCGTGAACGCGTAGCTCGCGTCGGTATGACCCAGCGCGGCGATCGCCCCGGCCCCGACGATCCGCCGGACCGCGTCGAGACCGCCGGCCCGTTCGGGGGCCAGTGTGACCATCCGCACCGCACCGTGGCCCGCGCGGAGCAGCCGGTCCAGCTCGCCGGGGTCGGCGTCGCGCAGCTGCCGGGGGTCGTGGGCACCGCAGCGGGCCTCGGCCAGCCACGGCCCCTCCAGGTGCACCCCGGCGAGCTCGTCGTCGGCCACGAGATCGGCCAGCGCGTCGACGGCCCGGAGCAGCTCGGCGGGTGCTGCCGCGACGAGGCTCGCCACCATGGTCGTGCTGCCGTGCGCCCGGTGGAACCGCACGGCGCGCATCGCCTCCTCGGGGTCGCCGTCGGGAAAAGCGGCACCGGCCCCGCCGTGGACGTGCATGTCGACGAAGCCGGGGACGAGTACGGCGTCGCCCAGGTTGACGTCCGGTGTGCGCGGCGACGGTCCGGCGCCGACCGCGCTGATGAGCTCGCCCGCCACCTCCACCCACCCCGGTCCGACCAGGCCGTCGGTGACGACGGTGTCGGCCGCGAGCAGCAGTGTCGCGGTCACAGCGTCTCCGTGATCTTGCTCAGGCCGCGCGGCGCGTCGGGGTCGCCGCCACGGTCGACGGCGACGTGCAGGGCGAGCAGCTGGAACGGGATGATCTCCAGCAGCGGGGAGAGCGCCTCGGGCACACCGGCCGGGAGCGAGAACCCGACCGCCACCCGCGCCACCGCGTCCGGGTGCCCCACGCAGCACACGTCAGCCCTGCGCTCGGCGAGCCGGGGCAGCACATGCTCCATCGCCGCCCCACCGACGCCCTCGGCCACCACGGCGAGCACCGGCACCTGGGGGTCGACGAGCGCGAGGGGGCCGTGCAGCAGGTCGGCGCCCGAGAACGCCTGCGCCGAGACGTAGGCGGTCTCCATCAGCTTCAGCGCGGCCTCCCGCGCCGTCGGGTAGGAGTATCCGCGTGCGGTGGTGATCATCCGCTGGGCGAACCGGTAGCGCTGCGCGATCGCGGCGATCTCTGCGGAGCGGGCCAGCAGTGCGTCACCGAGGTCGGGCAGGGCCGCTGCGGGCCCGGCCCCGCCGTCCCGGCCGTCGCGCACCTGCTCCAGCAGCAGGTACAGCGCCAGTAGCTGTGCGGTGTAGGACTTGGTCGCGGCGACCGACCGTTCGGCCCCGGCCAGTACGTCGACGTGGGCGTGGGCGGCTCGGGCGAGTGCCGATGCGGCGTTGTTGGTCACGGCGACCGTCAGCGCGCCCTGGGCGCGGGCGACCTCGAGCGAGTGGACGAGGTCGGGCGAACCCCCGGACTGGCTGATGCCGATCATCAGAACATCGCGCAGGTCGGGCCGCGCCCCGTACGCCGTCATCGTCGACGGCGAGACGAGCCCGGCGGGAAGTCCGAGGCGGATCTCCGTGAGGTACTTGGCGTAGAGCGCGGCGTGGTCGCTGGTGCCACGGGCCACGAACAGGACGGTGCGCGGTGCCCGACTGCGGATCAGCGCCGCCGCGGCGTCGAGCCCGGCGGCATGCCCGTCGACGAGCAGCCGGCGCCAGGCGGCGGGCTGCTCCGCGATCTCCGCCGCCATCAACCGGCCCGGCCGCTGTGCTGCTGCCACGGTCGTCATGCCCGCGGCTCGCGGCCGGTCCTTGCGAGTTCGGGTACGGCCCCCTCCTGCGCAGGGTGGCTGCCCTGCTCGGGGTCGGCGAGCGCCGCCGCGAGCCGGACAGCGCCGGTGACCGGTGCCTCGGTGAGCACACGGACCTCGACGTCGGGGAGCCGGTCGCGCACCGCCCGCTGCAGCCGTGGCTGGTGCACCGCGACGCCGCCACCGAGCACCACGGGCCCGTGGCCGTCGAGCCGGTCGAGCACCCGTGCGGCCAGGGCGGCCAGCGCGTCGGCGGCCACCTCGAGGATCGCGGTGGCGGCGGCGTCACCGCGATCGGCGAGTTCGGCGACGGCGCCGGCCCGCTCCGCCCAGTACCGCCGGTCCTGCGTGTCGTAGACGTGGTCGATCAACTGCTCGCGGGTCGCGAGGCCGCAGTGCTCCAGCAAGGCGGCGGTGAGCGTGTCGACCGGGACGCCGGCGTCCATCCGGTCCAGCGCGTGTCGCACCGCGTCGAGCGCGATGCGGTATCCGCTGCCCTCGTCACCGAGAAGGTGCCCCCAGCCGCCGGCCCGGGCCTCCGTGCCGTCGCTGCGGGATCCCCAGGCCACCGACCCGGTCCCCGAGATCAGGGCGACGCCCTCGTCGAGCCCCGCGGCGGCGAGCACGAGCCGGGCGTCGTGCACGACGAGCACCCTGGCGCCGGGCACCCGGTCGGCGAGGAGGCGTTCCAGCGAACCCACCGACGCGGTCCCGTCGGCGCCGGCGGCGCCCGCGCAGACGGCGTCAACACCGGCGGGGTCGAGGCCGGCGAGCAGCGCGTCGAGCTGGCGGCCTGCTTCGGCGACGCCGACCGCGGCGATGTTCGCGCTGCCGGCGACGGCTTCGGCCACCCGGACCCCGTCGGCGGAGCGGACGCCGTGGGTCTTGGAGCCGCCGATGTCAATGCCGATGACGCTCCGCAACTGCACCCCTACCTGGCTAGATGTTTGGTCTAGACGACTTGCCTCAGATTGTCAGACGGTGTCCATGGGAGCAAGCGTGCATGCTGGGCGCCCGGCGGCACGTCCGCGCCATCGAGGCGAGGTTGCCGCACGGGTGGTGGCAGTGAGGCGAACGACGATCCTGACTGCCGTCCCGTCCTGAACGCGTAAGTTGTTCGGCATGCAAACCTGGGCACCCGTCGACGTCCCGCGGCTTGCCGGCGGGGGTCCGCCGCTGCGCCTGCACGACACCGCCACCGGCCGAATCCGCCCGACCGCGCCCGGGCCCACCGCCACGATGTACGTCTGCGGGATCACCCCCTACGACGCCACCCACCTCGGACACGCCGCA
>JAODNO010000238.1 GCA_025465235.1 Pseudonocardia sp. | reverse complement strand
GTCGCTCGTCCAGCCGAACGACACCGGCTTGCCGAACCCGATCAGATCGAACTCGCGCAGCCCCTCCGGCACCCGGCACCCGGCCAGCTCCAGATGTACCAGCTCGGGGCGCAGGTGAAGCATGAGCGAGGTCTCGCTGTGCCCGCCGTGGATCCCCATCCCGTGCTCGGACGCGGCCGATCCGCTGCCACCCTGGTCGACGGGCACCGACAGGTGCGCGAAGAACGTCCGCAGCCCGAACTGCCTGCGGATCTCGCGGCACGCAACCTGGCCGAGCGCGGAGTTGCCGCCATGCCCGTTGACGAACAGCAGGCGGGTGATGCCCGAGCTCTTCAACGACCGTCCGATGTCGACCAGAGTGCGCATGAGCGTGTCCCACGACAGCCAGATGGTGCCCGGAGACCAGTGGTGCTCGTCGGACTTGGTGTAGGCGAGCCCGGGAAGCAGCACGACCGGTGCCGAGCCCTCCTGTGCCACCGCTGCGACGGCCGCGTCCGCCGCCTCCGTGGCAGTGACGTAGTCCGTCGAGACCGGCAGGTGCGGGCCGTGCTGCTCGATGGCCCCCAGCGGGAGCACGGCCACCGTGTCAGCGGGCAGCGCCGCGACCTGCGGGGCGGTCAGGTCGACGAACCGGGGAACGGGTGCCATCAGCGGACTCCGATGTTGACCCGGGTATCGACGGGCGGCGTCGACGTCAGCTTGCCGGGGTTGAGCAGACCCTTGGGATCGGTCCGGCGGGCCGTCTCGGTCGCGAGCCCGACGTTGCGGTCCACATACCACTGGTGCGGCGAATGCACCCCGATCCCCAGCGCCTCCAGCTCGGGGATGCCCGCCAGCACCGCCTCTTCGCCACGGTAGCCGGCGACGACCATCGCCCCCGGCCCGTGCCGGAACAGCTCAAGGTGCAGGTGCACGGGCCCGTCGTAGACGGCGCGGACGGCGTCGGGGTGGTCCCAGAGCGGTGCGCCACCGGTCTCCATGTGGAACCAGCTCCGGTCGGGATGGGCCCGCTGCAGGAACCAGACCGGGTGGTTGTAGGACATGCCGGAGAGCCGGTCGGTCTCGGCGTAGTCGGCGAGCACCGCTACCACCTCTCCCCCGCCGTTGTGGACCCGGCGGGCGAGCTCGTCGACCGTCGAGGCCTCGGCGATGACGCGCAGGCTGTACCGGGCCGGGTCGAGGGCCACCGGCGCAGGCAGTGTCGGGACGAGGGCGGGCTCGTCGGCCGAGGCGAGCCGGGGCAGCTGCGGCAGGTCGAGCAGCGTGCGGTGCACGGCGACGAGCTCGTCATAGGACGGGAACGCCGCGTACACCGCCGCCCAGTCGCGCGCGGGATCGGTGCGGACCTCGACGTCGACGAGGATCCCCGTGACGCCGTAGGTGTGGATGTAGGGCGTCAGGTCCTCGCCGCGGACCGTGACCATCGTGCCGCTGCCGTCCATCGGCGCGACCGTCGCCGCGACGACGTAACCGTCGCTCGTCGTGCCCTTCTCGATCGTGCCGGTACCTGCGCTCCCACCGCCGACGAACCCGCCGATGGTCGAGCTCTTCGTGGACGGGAAGATCCAGATGTCGCGACCGGCAGCGCGCGCCACCTTGTCCATCGCCGTCATCCGTGCACCCGCCCCTGCGGTGACGGTCCCTGTGGGGTTGACGGTGATCGAGTCGAGGCCGCGCAGGTCGAGCAGGATCCCGCCGTCGAACGGCGTGGCCTGCCCGTAGTTGCCCGTGCCCGCGCCGCGCGGCGTCACGGGGACGTCGTGCTCGAAGGCGACCTTCAGCACCGCCGGGACGTGCTCGGGCAGTGCGGGGCGCACGACGACATCGGCGAGGTAGCGCCCCGGCGGCACCTTCTCCTGCAGGACCGGGGACATGCGCGACCAGTCCGAGGAGACCTTCGCGATCAACGCGACGTCGGTGGAGACGGACCCCACGCCGAGCCTCTCCAGTTCGGCAGCGGCCGCAGCGCTGCGTTCTGCAACGGTGGACACCCGCTCAGCCCATCTTGATGTTCGGGTCGATGAACTCGTTGGTGTAGAGACTGGCCGGGTCCGGTACCGCGGAGATCGTGCCCTTCGACTTCAGGATCGGCCCGAAGGTGCCGACGATCTGCTGCATGCGCGCCGGGTCGAACTTCCCGAAGACGCCCGATGCCGGGTCGTTCGTCACGAAGCCCTGCTCGACCTGCGCCTTTGCCGAGAAGGCGGCCACGCCCGCGGAGTAGGTCCAGCCCGTCTGGTACGCGTTCACCAGGTCGACGATCAGCTTGTTCGTCGGCCCGGGGTTCTTCAGGTAGTCGATCTGTGCCTGCTGCATGATCGGTACGAGTTTCTTCAGGCAGGGCCGTAGCGCGTCCAGCTTGTCGGCCCGCACGGCCAGCGGCTCCGGATAGATGGAGTAGCCGTCGTCCGCAAGCCGCTGGAACGCGATCGGGCGGTGCCACTGCGCGATCTCGTTCTCGTAGATGTAGGGCTCGGCGGTGGCGAAGCCCTGCTGCATGATCTTGGGGTCGGACACGAAGCGGGCGGGCGTGCCGTCGTAGCTCGTGTCCGACTGCGACCCGGCGATGATGCTCTTCGACTCGAGCAACCCGGGGATCACGTCGCCGGAGGTGACGACTGAGGCGCCCTTCGCCGCGACGTCACGGATGGTCCTCATCCCCGGATAGGTCGCGGGGTCCCACATCAGGATCTGCGGGCTGACCGTGATCTGGGACGTCACCGCCACGGTGGGCTGCGACGGCGCAGAACTGATCGCGGCGTCGGTGTTCACCGCACCGAGGACGATGGAGTCGTCCAGGTACATCAGCGCCGGTACCGGCTGGAAGCCGACGTTCGGGCCACCCGGCCGTACTTCGACGTCGACGCCGGTGGCGACGCCCTGCGTCACGAGTGAGCCCTTCACCGACTTCGCGTTCGCGTCGACGGTGTAGTCCGGTCCGACGAGGCTGTACATCGCGCCGTGCTCCGCCTCGGGCTGCCAGTCCTGCTGCAGGACGACGGTGGCGGGACACACGCCGGACAGGTCGAGCGGCCCGCCGGCCGGAGCGGCTGGCGCGGCGGGTGCCGCTCCTGCGGCCGAGGTTGCGCCGGGGCCGCCGCCGCACGCGGTGAGCGTGATGGCGGCCGCCAGCGCCGTCGTGACGAGGCCGGCCCTTCTGCTACTCATCCTTCTCATCAGGACTCCAGGTGGGGACGGGGAGGGTTCGGGGGATCAGCGGGTCGGGCGGCCGTACCAACGGCCCACGACAGCGCGGTCGAGAGCGGCGAAGATCATGAACACCACGACGCCGAAGAGCGCGGTGAGCGCGATGGCGGTGAACAACGCGTCCATCTGCAGGCGCAGGGTGTAGGTCCGTAGGAGGCCGCCGATGCCGGGAGCGCCCTGCTGGAAGTAGAAGTCGGCCACGATGACGCCGATGACCGACAGGCCCGCCGCGTTGCGCAGCCCGGTGAAGATCGACGGCACCGCGGCGGGGAACTGCAGCTTCGTCAGACGCTGCCAGCGGGAGGCCTTGTTCAGGGTGAACAGGTCATGTGCCGCTGCGCTGGCCGACTGCAGGCCGAACAGGGTGTTGGAGATCATCGGGAACAGCGCGATGATCACGCAGACCACCACCCTGGCCACGGTTGCGTAGCCCAGCCAGATCCCGATGAGCGGCACGAGCGCGAGGATCGGGATCGTCTGCAGGATCACCGCGTATGGGTAGAGGATCTTCTCCGCCCATCCCGACTGGGACATCACGACGGCATAGCCGATCCCGAGCACCACGGCGATGACCAGGCCGATCATCGCGACCGTGACGCTGCGCCCGAGCCCCTCCAGCATCGGCCCCATCAGCTGCGGGTTCGACAGCGCCCCGCCGAACGCCTCGTGCGGCGGGGGCAGCAGGAACCGCTGGCTCGTGGGGAGGACCAGGTACGACACCCCGTACCAGACGGCCAGGATCCCGGCGAGTGCCGCGACGATCGGCGTGGACCTTGCTAAGGCCTGGCGTACCCAGCTCGTGCGCCGCGTTGTCCCGACCGCACGGGGGCTGCTCGGGTGCGGCAGGGACTGCGTGGACGCGCCGGGCGTGGCCGGGGTCGGCGCAGGGTCGGCGCCGCACGCGACGGTGCCGCCGGCCGAGGCCGGGTCCCGGTGCTCGGTGACGACAGACGGGTCAGCCCCGGTCACGAGTGCTCCCCCAGCGCAGCGGAGACCCGTCCGGTGATCGCCGCAAACTCCGGTGCGTAGCGGAGCTCGGGCGGGCGGGGGTACTCCCACGGAACCTCGATCTCGGCGACGATCCGGCCGGGCCGCCCGCTCATCACCAGCACCCGCGTGGACAGGTAGACCGCCTCGGAAACGGAATGGGTGATGAACAGCGCGGCGAACCGCTTGAGCCGGAAGATCTTCTGCAGCTCGGTCTGCATCTGCAGGCGCGTGATCTCGTCCAGCGCCCCGAACGGCTCGTCGAAGAGAGCGAGCTCCGGCTCGGCGACCAACGCCCGCGCGAGCGAGACGCGCATCCGCATCCCGCCCGAAAGCTGACGCGGGTGCTGCTCCTCGAATCCCTGCAGGCCGACGAGGTCGAGCACCTCCTGCGCACGGGCTCTGCGCTCCTCGCGGGACACCCCTCGCAGCTCGCCGACGAGCTCGACGTTGCGCGCGGCGCTGCGCCACTCGAGGAGCGTCGCGTCCTGGAACACGTAGCTCGTGGAGGCGGCCGCGACGCCGATCGACCCGCTGCTGACCTCCTCGAGCCCGGACGCGAGTCGTAGCAGAGTGGACTTCCCGCACCCCGACGGCCCGACGACCGAGACGAGCTCGCCCGGTGCGATCGCCAGGCTCACGTCCGTCAACGCAACCGTCCCCGTGGGGAACGCCTTCGTGACCCGGTCGAGAACCAGGGTCCTGGTCGGGGCCTCCCGGGGAGGCGCACTGGCGGTCACGGCTCTCACCTCACGACGCTCAACGGTGCGGGGGTCTGTCGGGTGGGCAGGTGCCCGTCGACGGTGCCGGTGGGCAGGTCGAGGGACCGTCCGACCCTGGTGTCGGCGACGACGCGGCCGCCGGACACGACCACGCGGGCGTCGTCGGCGCCGGCCAGGACGTCACCGAGGTCCGTGTCCGGCACGAGCAGCAGGTCCGCGACGTCTCCGGGGGCCGTTCCGGCCGGGGGCAGACCGAGCACCGCGCGGGCACCGCTCGTCACCGCGGCGAGGGCCTCCTGCGGCCGCAGATGTCCGGCGGTCATCAGCAGCGACGTCGTCTCGAACGGGTCGGCCCGCCCGACGGGGTTGAACGGGTCGCGCAGGTTGTCGCCGCCCGCCGCCAGCGGGATCCCCGCGTCGAGTATCCGGCGTACTGCGGTGAGCCCGCGGGGCTGCAGGTGCGTCGCGTCGCGCCCCTGCAGGTAGAGGTTCGTGATGGGCAGCGTGACGATGCCGAGCCCGGCGCGCGCGACCAGCTCCAGGACCGGCTCCAGGCGCTCGGGCGGCAGCGATCCCAGCCGCACACAGTGGCTGGCCGTGACCCGCTGGGCGAGGCCCCTCGCCAGCACCTGCTCGGCCAGGTCGACGATGTCCATGCGCTCGTCCGGACCCGTGACGTCGGTCTGCTCGTCGGCGTGCAGGTCGACGGGCAGCCCGTGCCGCTCCGCGACGTCGAGCATGCGCGTGACCTCGCGATGCGGATCGGGCGCGAGGTGCGGGCAGCCGCCGATGACGTCGATCCCGCGGGCGACGGCTTCGGCGATCACGGCGTCGGGCGCCTCGGGGCCGGCGAGGAGGGAGACCTGCAGCGTCACCCGGCCGCGGAGCTGCTCGCGCAGCGCGACCAGCGCGTCGACGCCGCGGAGCGGGTCGCCCGTGAACGGCACGTCGACGTGCGTACGGATGGTGGTGATTCCCCGGGCGACGTAGCGGTGGATGGCGGCCAGCGCCCGCGCGGAGATGTCCGCAGCGTCCACCCCGGGCAGCATGGCGCGCCACTGCTCGATCGCGGCCACGAGGTCGTTGCCGGCGCCCGGGTCGGCCCGGGACGCGGTGAGGGCCTTGTCCAGGTGGGCGTGCGGCTCGCACGCGGCGGGCAGAACGCGCCAGCCCGCGGCGTCCAGGCCGACTCCATCGGCTTCGTCGCCGGCACCCCACCCAGCAGCGCCCGCAGCGGGCGCGCGAGGCACGACCGCCTCGACGAGCCCGCCGGCGAACAGCAGATCGGCCACCGTGCCGTCGGGCAGGCGGACCCCACGGACGGCGCGCACCACGCTGCCCGCGAGACACGGGGATGCATCCGGGCTGCCGATCGGCCGCATGCTCCTCACGGGTGCGGATGACCTCCAGAGCTCGCGCCTGACCTGCGAGTTATTGATGGGGCTAACATGGGGGACGCTAAGCACAGCGCGTTACCCCCGTGTAACCGACAATTCGCGGACGTGTGAACATGCCGATCGTGGGGAGGACCGCCGGGCGGTCGCCCAGCCCGCAGCAGCGAGACGCCGATGCACGCCTCGGGCGAGCCATCCGCGTGGTGCGTCACGACCGCGGTATGACTCTCGTGCAGGTCGCAGAGGCTTCGGGGCTCTCGCAGCCGTTCCTGTCCCAGCTGGAGCACGGACGCACGCGGCCGTCGATGCGGTCGCTGTTCCGGATCGCCGCCGCGCTCGGCACGACCCAGCAGGCGCTGCTCAGCATGGCCGCCGGCACCACGTCCGACGAACCCGTGCGCGGGACCGGCGCGGCGCTCGTCGACCTCGAGACGGGCGGGGCGCGCCTGCTGCTGCACGACCCGGCCGGCGCCGACGTCACCGAGTTCGTCGGCATCCCCACGGAGTTCGGCGAGTACTTCAGCCACGAGCGGCGCGAGCTCCTCTACGTCGCGCGCGGGCGGATCGAGGTGGAGCTCCGCGAGGCGGACGACAGCCGATTCGCCACGCTCGAGGCCCGGGACACCATCGCCTACGCCGGCCTCGTCGAACACCGGTTCCGGCAGGTCGGCCCCGAACCGTGCATCGTGCTCGTCATCCACAGCGGGGCGCCCGATGCGTGAGGACCTCGCGGGCAACCCGCTCGACGTGGTGGCGCACTCAGTTGGTCGCCTGGGTCTACGAGTCACTCAGCCCCAGCCTCGTCGCCCCGGACCATGGGGTGGAGCGCGGCGACGTCGAGCGCGCGTTCGACCAGGCCGCGGCGCGCGACCCCACAGCCGTGGCGATGCCGCCGAGCTGGACCACGATCCGGCTGGTGCCTCACCAGTTGGACTTCTGGCAGGCCGGCACTGAGCTGATCCCGCCTGATCGGACCCGCTTCCTGCCCGAGGCCGCTGGAGGGTGGCGATGCTTCCCGGTTCTGCCGTGAGTCAGCAGCGGTCGGCGCGGGCGGCGAGCAAGCCACGCAGGGCGCCTGCCACCTCAGACTCGGGATGGGCCACCAGGCGCCCGTCCCGCACCACCACCCGGCCCGCGACGACGACGTGACGCGGCCTCCGCCCCGGCGCGGCCCAGAGCAGCCCGGCCAGCGGATCGGCCACACCGGCGTCGGCCACACCGGTGACGTCCCAGCACACGAGGTCGGCGGCGCACCCGGGCTCGAGGCGGCCCAGCTCCGGACGACCCAGGCCGGCGGCCGATCCCGCGGTCGCCCAGCCGAGTACCTCCCGCGCCGTCACCGGCCGGCCGGCCAGCGGCGCGACCTGGAGCGCCAGCCGGGCGTCGGCCAGCAGGTGACCGGCGTCGTTGCTCCCCCCGCCGCTCGTGCCGAGGCCGACGGCGACCGCGGCGTCGGCCAGCGCCGCCATCGGTGCGACTCCCCAGCCCATGGGCAGGTCGCAGCCGGGGGCATGGGTCGCACTCACCCCGGCCGCCGCGAGCCTCGTGATCTCGTCGCCCGTCACGCCACACAGGTGCGCGAGCGTGACATCGGGTGCGAGCCAACCCCACTCGTCGAGCAGCTCCAGGGGTCGTCGCCCGAAGCGCTGCGCCGCGATCTCGACATCCACCTGCTCGTTCGCCTGCGTCCGCCGTCGCAGTCCGTGGCGCGCCGCGACCTCGGCGAGCAGCGCGAACGTCTCGGGTGCGTCGCTGTGCACGCCCGCGGGCCCGACCGCGACCTGCACCATCCCGGTCGGATCCCCGCCCAGCGCCGACGCGATCGCGTCCGCCGACAGCGCAGCCGCCTGCGGGTCGTCGCGAGCACTGCCGCGGACGAAGACCAGCCGCGCGCCCAACTCCCGAGCCGCCGCGGCCACCGCGGACGCGATCTCCACGCCGTCACCGGCCGCGGCCGGCCAGGTGAGATGGTGGTCGGCCACCGTCGTCACCCCGCACAGCAGTGCCTCCGCGAGCCCGACGCTCGCCGCCGCATGTGCGAGCTCGGCGTCGACGCCGACCGCGGCATAGGCGCCGGCCATCCGCGGCAGCCACTCCCGCATCGGTACACCTCGCGTGCCCGGCAGCGTCCGGAACGCCGACTGCAGCAGGTGGTGATGGGCGTTGACCAGCCCGGGAGTGACGACACAGCCCGCCGCGTCGAGAACCTCCCCCTGGACGGGAACCGCGGCGACGCGGCCGTCGGGACCGCAGGCGACCTCCCCGCCCGGATGCTCGGTCAGACCCGTCCACACCAGATCGGCCCCGCGTACCGTCAGCACGGGTGGAGCATGCACGGAGAACCAGGGTGGCGGGTTACCAGACCGTCCCCCTCGTCCACTGCGGACGCCATCCGATCCACCGTGGCATGAGCACGATGGCGACCAGGCTGATCACCGCTGTAGCGGCCAGGTAGCCCGCGGCCCACCACGGTGTCCCGCCGCCGAGGGCGAGCAGGCCGGTGAGCACCACGGGCGTCAGCCCGGACGCCCAGATTCCCGATCCCTGGAACACCAGCGACATCCCCGTGTAGCGGACGTCGGTGTCGAACAGCTCCGCGAAAAGCGTGGACTCCGCCCCCGTCATCAGCGCGTAGAAGACGCCGAGCTGGAGCAGTAGAACCGCCACGACCAGCCAGGTGATACCGCTGTGCACGGCGAAGAACGACGGCACCACCGTGACCCCGAACCCGACCACGCCGGTGCCGAACACGACCCGCCGCCCGTACCGGTCTGCGAGCATGCCCGCGACCGGCGTCAGCACCGCCATCAGCAGCGCGCCACCGGTGACGGCCAGGAGCACGACGACCTTGCTCATCCCGACCGTCGCCGTGGCGTAGGTGATCGCGAAGACACCCCACGTGTTGAACGCCGCTCCCTCCGCCCACCGGGCAAGCATGCCCGCGGCGAGCCCCCGGCGGTGCCCTCGGGTGCGGAAGACCTGGACCACGGGCGCCCGCGCCGTCCCACCGCTGTCGCGCAGCCTGCGGAACTCCGGCGTCTCGAGGATCCGGAGCCGGACCACCAGCCCGACCGCGACCAGCACCACGCTCAGCACGAACGCCGCGCGCCACCCGACGGTCAGGAACGTCTGCTCGTCGAGCACCTCGCCGAGCAGGGCGAACACCCCGGTGCCCAGGGCGAGCCCGAGGCCGAGGCCGATCTGCGGCACGCTGCCGAAGCGGGCGCGCCACCCCGGCGGGGCGTTCTCGACCGCGAGCAGCACCGCGCCACCCCACTCCCCGCCCACGGCCAGGCCCTGCAGCACCCGCAGCACCACGAGCAGGATCGGCGCTGCGACACCGATCGACGCGTAGGACGGCAGCAACCCGATGAGCGCGGTGGCCGCACCCATCAGCACCATCGTCGCGACGAGCGTGCGCTTGCGGCCGAGGCGGTCCCCGATGTGCCCGAACAGGACGCCACCGACGGGGCGGGCGACGAACCCGACGGCGAACGTGCCGAAGGCCAGCAGGGTGCCCACGAGCTCGTTGCCGACGGGGAAGAACAGCCGCGGGAACACCAGCCCGGCGGCCGTGGCGTAGAGGAAGAAGTCGTACCACTCGACCGTCGTGCCGATCAGGCTGGCCATCAGGACGGTCGGCGTCCTCATCGCCGGGGCGTCGGACGGGCGTTCCGCTGTGGCGACGGGGGGCGTCGGGCTCATCGTGTGCTCACTCCCATCGCGGGCTGGCGGACGAGAGCGGCGCTGTCCTGCTCGTTCACTGCGCGGGAGCGAACGGGACGGCGCGCGACTCCGGGACATCGAGGCCGTGGCCGGCAGGCGGGTTCCAGATCCCGCGCCGCTGCAGCACGGGGAGTACGCCCTCCCCGACCCACCAGGCCTCCTCCAAGTGGGGGTGGCCCGACAGGACGAACTCCTCGATGCCCAGCGCGTGGTACTCCGCGATCCGCTCGGCGACCTCGCTGTGGCTGCCCACGAGCGCCGTCCCCGCGCCGCCGCGGACCAGACCGACGCCGGCCCACAGGTTCGGTGCCACCTCGAGGTTCGCCGTCGAGCCGCCGTGCAGGGAGCGCATCCGCCGCTGCCCCTCCGACTCGCTCCGGGCCAGGCCTGCCTGCACCCGTTCGATCGTCGCCGGGTCGATCGCCTCGAGGAGCGACTCGGCGTGCGCCCAGGCCTGCTCCGAGGTGTCCCGGGTGATCACGTGCAGCCGGATGCCGAAGCGGACGGTGCGTCCCCGCGCCGCGGCGAGCGTGCGGATCCACGCGATCTTCTCCGCGACCTGTGCAGGGGGCTCGCCCCACGTGAGGTAGACGTCGGCGTGCTCGGCTGCGACATCGCCGGCCGCGGGCGACGAGCCGCCGAAGTACACCGGGGGCACCGGGTCGGGCAGGCGGTCGAGGACGGCACCCTCGACGCGGACGTGCTCGCCGTCGAGATCGACCTTCTCGCCGCGCCACAACGCCCGCACCACCTGGAGGAACTCGCCCGTCCGTCGATAGCGGGCGTCCTTGCTGAGGAAGTCCCCGTAGGCCCGCTGCTCGGTGGGCTCACCGCCGGTGACGACGTTCAGCAGGAGCCGGCCTCCCGAGTGCCGCTGGTAGGTCGCGGCCATCTGCGCGGCGAGCGTCGGCGACACGGAGCCAGGGCGGAACGCGACGAGGAACTTCAGGCGCTCGGTCTCCGCCACGAGCATGGCCGTGGTCAGCCAGGCGTCCTCACACCACGCTCCCGTCGGGGTGAGGGCGCCGACGAAGCCGACCTGCTCGGCGGCGCGCGCCACCTGCGTCAGGTAGCCGATCGACGCGGGCCGGACGCCGCCCGCGGAACTGACACCGACACCATGTCCACCCCCCACGAGCTGCCGGCCGTCACCGTAGGTGGGCAGGAACCAGTGCGCGGTCAGAGGACCAGGAGACACGAGAGACCTTCTTCAGCGATCCGCACCCGGCCGACGGGCACGGGCGGTGGGGGACGGCAGGGGAGGGGCGTCGGCTAAGGACACACGCAGGACGCGAGGCGGCAGAGGTCGACATGCCGACGCCGCGTGAGCAGAACCCCCGTCATACATGCCAGAGCAGCAGACCGGCGGTGCGAGTGCAACCGGATGTGATGCGTCAGATCAGGCGATTTGACGGCGGCCAACGAGGCCGTTTGTTCGAACATTTGTCCTCTCTCCCACCTATCGAAACCAGGCCGGGAAATGTCGTCGGGAATGTCGTAGCTCAGCGTGCGTCGGGAAAGACCGGCGGTGCCACCAGGATGGCGACCCTTTCCGCGCGGTCAGCTTCCGATCCCGGCGTGCATTGCGGAATCCGCAGCGCCACAGCAACAGGCGCACGGAGCGGAGAGGCGAGAATGTGACCGCAGCCACTGCCCCGTCGGCTGCCGCTCTGGGAGGATGACCGGGATGTCCCAGGCCGCCACGCTGAAGGCGCGCCGCCACGTCGACCTCTGTCGGCAGGCGAGCGCGCTGTGTGCGGTGCCGGCGACGCGCGGCTGATCCACCCCGCGCGCATCCGGCCGCAGGCACCCACCACGGCCCGTGCACGTTGGGCCCACTGCCACGCAGGGACACCGATGCACGCACTCCTCCGCGCCCCCGTCGAGCACATCGAGGGGGGCGACCAGCTCGCGGGCGACGGCCGTCGCACTGCGACCGCAGCAGCCGTGCTGCGCACGATCCTCGACCACGGCCCGGTGGCCCGCAGCACCGTCGCCCGGCTCACCGGGCTCTCGGCCGCGGCAGTCAGCCGGCAGTCGACCGAGCTCGCCGAGCTCGGCCTGGTCCGTGAGCGGCCGGTGCGCAGGCCACGCCCCGCGATCGGTCGCCCACATGTACCCGTGGACATCGACACCAGGTCGCACCTGGTCGGCGGCATCCACATCGCAGTGCGCCACACGACGCTGGTGCTGATGGACCTGCGGGGGCGGGTGCTTGCCGAGCAGCGGACACCGCACCGGGATCCCGCAGCGGCCGCCGTGCTCACCGATGTCGGGGAGCGGATGGCCTCATTCCTCGACGAGCACACCTGTGGGCGCAGGCCGCTCGGGGTCGGGGTGGCCACCGGGGGATGGATCGACCCCGGACGCGGGGTCGTCGTGCGGCACACGCAGCTGGACTGGCGCGACGTGCCGGCGCAGGCGGTGCTGGAGGACCGGCTGGGCCTCCCCGTGCGCGTCGAGAGCCACTCCCGCGCGCTGGCCCGCGCCGAGCAGCTCATCGGCTCCCACCACACCCGCGCGCGGACGAGCATGGTGCACCTGTTCGTCGGCAACGTGGTCGACGCCGCGATCGTGACGGGCGGGACGGTGCACCACGGCCCCCGGTCGGCGGCGGGCGATGTCAGCCATCTCCCGGTCGGGGCCGGACCTACGCTCCCCGCGGGGGTCTGCCGCTGCGGTCGCACCGGTTGCTTCCAGGCCACGGTGGCCGAGCAGGCGCTGGTCGACCACGCCGCCACGGCAGGTCTGCTGGCCGAGGCGCGCTTCCCCGACGTACTCGCCGCGCTGGAGGCGGACGAGCCGTGGGCCGTCGCACTGTTCCGCGAACGTGCCCGGCTCGTCGGGCGCGCAGTGGCCCTGCTGCTCGACGTGATCAACCCGGAGATCCTGGTGGTGGCCGAGGCCGGGATCGCACGCAGGCCGGAGCTGCTCGACGAGCTGCACGCAGAGGTCGCCGACAGCGCGCACATGGCCGCCGACCCACGGCGCACCATCGTGCCGAGCTCGTTCGGAACACGAACGCTCGGCGTGGCGGCGGGATCGATCGTGTTACACGAGGCTTATGCGCGACCGCTGGAACTGCGGCCGTCACCAGCACGGACTTAATTACCGAAGTCGCAAAATTGACTTCCGCGCACCCTCCGCACACGATGGTTCACATGAGCGCGATGCACCTGACCAGGGCATGTCAGCCCGGGTGCTGTACCTGCGGGTGACCGCCGGCGCTCGACGCCACTGATTTGCGGCCACCCCGCCCACTGCGCGACCTCCCCGCGCCATTAGTCCGAACATTTACCCACCCCGTTCTCATGCATTGCGTCGCGGCCGGGGAAGTGTTCTCTGCTGCCCTGCCGCCTTATCCGGAAGGACCGACATGACCGTCGCCCCCGAACGCACCGCGCTCTCCGTCCGGCCCGTGGCCGGACACATCGGCGCCGAGATCTCCGGCGTCGACCTGTCCGCGCCCCTCGACGAGACGACCGTCGCAGGCCTGACCGCCGCCCTGCACCGGCACAAGGTGATCTTCTTCCGCGGGCAGGAGCTCGACCACGCCGCGCAGATCCGGTTCGGCCGGCACTTCGGCGAGCTCACCTACGCCCACCCCCACGACGACGCCCCGCCGGAGGGCCACCCGGAGATCTTCACGGTCGACCCGGAGCGGTACGCGAAGCGCTACGGCGGCGAGTACACGGTCCGCACCCGGCGGAAGTACAGCTACGTGGCCGGCTGGCACACCGACGTCACCGCCGCGGTGAACCCGCCCGCCGCCTCCATCCTGCGGGCCGAGGTGGTGCCCGAGATCGGTGGCGACACCACCTGGACGAACCTCGCGGCCGCCTACGCCGGTCTGTCGGCCCCGGTCCGGGCGTTCGTCGACACACTCCGGGCGGAGCACCGCTACGGCGGCAGCGACAAGCCGACCGGAGACTCGAACTACGCGCGCCGGGTCAACGACAACCTGCTGGTCGCGATCCACCCCGTGGTGCGCGTCCACCCCGTCACCGGGGGAGCGCGCGCTCTTCGTCAACCCGGGCTTCACCAGCCACATCGTGGACGTGGAGCCCCGCGAGAGCCGCGCGATCCTCGACCTGCTCTACGCCGAGCTCACCCGGCCCGAGTACACCGTCCGGTTCCGCTGGGAGCCTGGCAGCGTCGCCTTCTGGGACAACCGGGCGACCGCGCACCTCGCCCCGGCCGACCTCGACCATCTCGACGTCCGGCGGACCCTGCACCGCGTGACGGTGATCGGCGACCGTCCGGTCGGGCCCGACGGCCGTGAGTCCGAGCTCGTCGCGGGCCGCCCGTTCACGGCCGACCACGCCGTCGTCGTCGACTGACCAGCCCTCGACGACACCTGACCGGAGCCCGAGCACCCGTGAGCACCTCCCGTTCCCGACGCACGCTCGCCACCACCGCGGTCGCACTGGCCGCGCTCGTGGTGGCGGCCTGCGGCAGCACCGCCCCGGCCGGCGGCGGGCTGGCCGCCGACGCCCCACTGCCGACCGACATCCCCGCCGGCACCACCCTCGTCATCGCCGACCAGGCCGAGGCCCAGCAGGTGGCGTTGCGGGCGTCGGGAGAGCTGTCGAAGCTGCCCTTCACCGCGCAGTTCGCCAACTTCACAGGCGGCCCCGCGATCCTCGAAGCGTTCCGGGCGGGCGCCGCCGACGTGGCCACCGTCGGTGACACGCCGCCGATCCAGGCCCTCGCCGCCGGCGAGGACGTCCCGATCATCCTGGCCCGGCAGACCGACCCGTCGAGCACGCAGCTCGCTGTCACGCCAGGCAAGAACATCCGGAGACTCGCCGACCTGCGCGGCGCGAAGATCGCCTATGCTGAGGGCACCGCACAGCAGGTGATCGTGCTGCGGGCGCTGGAAAAGGCCGGGCTGCGCACCTCCGACGTCGAGCTCGTCCGGCTGCAGCTCGGCGACTTCAACGACGCCGTCCGCACCGGTCAGGTGGACGTCGCCCCGCTGAACGAACCGCGGCTGACCCGGTTCCTCACCGAGGCCGGGCCGCGCGGTGGCGGTGTCATCGACCCCGCCGAGACCGCCGACACCTCCTCCGGGCTCAGCTACCTCTACGCCCGCCGCGAGGCTCTCAAGGACCCGGCGAAGGCGGCGGCGCTGCGCGCCTACGTCGACCACTACATCCGTTCCCAGCAGTGGATCAACCAGCATCCTGCCGAGTGGGTGCAGCAGTACTACGTGCAGAACCAGGGCATCACCGCGGCCGACGGGCAGCGCATCGTCGACTCGCTGGGACAGATCACGTTCCCGCACCTGGACACCGCGCTGGTGGCGCGCCAGCAGGCGACGATCGACGTGATCGACCGGGCCGGGGAGCTGCCTAAGCAGGTGCGGGCGAGCGACGGCTTCGACCTGCGCTTCGACCAGGTCGTGACGACCACCGTGGCGGCCATCGGCGCCGCCTATGGGCCGGCGGGGGCGTCATGACCCGCCGACGTGCCCTTTCCCGCCGGGGCGGCGTGAGGACCGCCGACGTGCTCCTTCCCCGGGAGCTGTCGACATGACCGAGCTGTCGGTCACCCGGCCCCGCGAGCGCGGCCGCGACGGCGCCGCGGCGGGCGACCCGCGGCTGTCCCGTCGGATCCGGCAC
>JAODNO010000229.1 GCA_025465235.1 Pseudonocardia sp. | reverse complement strand
GAGCAGGCACGCAACAGCCCCCGGCGCCGTGCTCTGCACGGCCTCGACCACGAGCTCCGGAACTCCAGTGCACTCGAGCACGACGTCGGGCTCCGCCGAGCGGCACGCGTCCGCGACGGTGCCGGTGTGGTAGGAGGCGCCCAGCAATCGGGCCAGCTCCGGCTTGGCGCCCTCGCGCACCAGGTCCAGGATGTGGACCTCGAGGCCTCGCTGGACGCCGAGCAGTGCTGCCAGCAGTCCGATGGGTCCGGCGCCCGTGATCAGCGCGCTCGCCAGCGGGCGGCAGGCCTGGTGCCCGATGCGGTCGATCTGCTCCCAAGCCTTGGCGACGACGCTGGTCGGCTCGGTCAATACCCCGAGCAGCCCCAGTGACGGATCCAGCTTTACCGCGAATTCCGGCTCGAGCGTCACCAGCTCAGCGCCGTATCCGTCGAGCTCCTTGATTCCCCGCTCGCGGTATCCGCCGTTTCGGCACATGTCGAACTCACCCTCCGCGCAGCACGCACACGGCTCGGGATCCGGCCGCCGGACGATCCCCACTACGAGGTCCCCCTTCGCGAAACCGCCGCCGGAGGGTGCCGTTGTCACCCGCCCGACCAACTCGTGACCGAGCACCAGCCAGTCTCGTCCCGGCGGAGCCCAGCCATAGCGACCATCGAAGATCTCGCGGTCCGTTCCGCACACGCCCAGCGCCAGCGTCCGCACGAGCAGCTGGTCCCTGCTGCGCTCGGACTCCTCCAGCTGGCCCAATCGCTCTCGGCCCGCAGCCCCAGGCGTGACGATGATGGCGAGCATGCATCTGCCTTACTGTCGAGTCTGGCCGTTCGCTAATCGAACTCTGATCTCCCGGGCGCTGTGCCCAACTCCAATGACCGGTCGATCCCGAAGGGCAAGCTGGCACCGCCACACCCGTGCTTTCGAGACCTCCACCGGTGGCGGCCCGGTCGGGAGATGATCGAGGCGCAGCGTCCCAGCCCGGGACACCTACGACCAGACCCGCAAGCGTCGACGCAGCGGGGTTCGCGGCACTCTCCTCCGCCAGCTGCGACGGATGCATCGACCGTGTGCTGCCGCGTCCTCTCCCATTACCTCCGGAGGACCTCAGACGTACCCGCCCTTCCGGGCGTGGAACTGCACAGAGACCAAGTCGTAGACAACTAAACCCGTTTCGCCGGCAGCCACGGGCTCTCCTTCCACCGCATCCCAGACACTGAGGGGTGCAGCTTGCGCTCCCAGGAGCACAGGGGACAGGTCCTGACGGCACGGCATCGCACCGAACATTCGACCCTCCGGGCCATTGCCCAGGACGATAGAGGGCTGGGTCACGATCAAGTAGGTCGGTCGATGCGCCACCAGTCGGATCATGCCGGGCGGTGATTCGCGGCGAACGCAGGTCACGGTCGTGGGCCGAGTTTCGGGCACTCACAGTGTCAGCGCTTCATGAGGGTGTTGATGACGGTAGTCACCATCGAGCGCAGTGCGTCCTCTGAATTCTGCGAGCGCGGCGAGCGATCAGTGCAATTCTCCGGTCAGGAACTGAGCTCGGCCCGACCCGAACGACCAATCTTCGTCATCGTTCTCGGTCAACGAGACGATCAGATCAGCCGGGTCGAGACCGCAGTCGCGTCGCAGCCGCTCGGCCAGCAGCGCGTGAAGTCTCTCCTTCTGCGCGCGGGTGCGCCTGCGGCTGACCACGTGGATGCTCGGGCACTTCGAACGCCTCCACCATGGCGGCGTGCGCTGTCGAGCAGCGCTTTGATCTCACCAGGGTGTCGGCCTTCGACGACGTCGAACTACAGCAGTGGCATGGCCTTACCTTCCGCGGTCTGATGATCGGTGAGGGAGGTGGATCACGGCGATGGACGACAATGGACCCCGTCGGGTCCGTCTGCGTGGGGGCGGGCCACGCGCGCAGGACCGGGACCGACCCGGCCCCCGCACGACGAGGTGGCCGGTCCCTGCTGACTTCCCGCCACCGCTGGCCTCCGCTGACCCGGGGTTGAGGTCCGCTTCCGCGGTCAGTTCGCCTGCCCCACCGGTCACCTACCCAGCGGCGAGGTCCTGCCCCTGTGCCGGCTTCGCTCTCTATGCACGACACGGTGGCCAGTTTCAACTCGAAGGCGACGTCCCGGCCGTCGCGATCCGTCATCGAGAGGGCCGTGTGATGACGGCTCCGGACTATCCGGCCGGCCCCCGCAGTGTGTGCCGACCCTTCCCCGCCAGGTCGACCTGACCGCGTTCGTCGAGCACCTCGACCGCCTCCCGGGACGGCGACCGCGCCGTCGCGCGGAACCTGCGCGGCCACAACCGCCCGACCGCCGCGCTGCGCCGCGTGTTCTACCTTGCCGCGTTCTCGGCGATCGACTCGACAGCCTCTCCCGCGCCTACTGCCAGCGCAAACGACCTGTGAGGAAGCGCGACGCCCAGGCCTTGGTCGCCCTGGCCCGCCGACTGGTCGACCTCATCTGGGCCCTGCTCCGCGACGGTCGCGAGTTCACCCCAACCGCGCCACAGCCCGCTACCGCGGCGGATAG
>JAODNO010000216.1 GCA_025465235.1 Pseudonocardia sp. | reverse complement strand
ACCAGCCAGGGCCAGAAGGGACCACAAGCCGACAACGTGCGGGTCCTCTGACCACCCCGCCGCCTCCATCGCGGATCACGTGCAGGCCTGAGCAGGCGGGGCGATCGCTCCGCTGCGGCAGCGCGCGAACCGGCGCGCCCTCCGCTCCTAACGGCCGAGGCGAGCCTTGGGCCGAACGCGTCCGCGCAACCGGCCGAGGCGGCGCCGTCCACGGCCGACGTAGCCGAGCGCCTCATGCACATGAAATTGCCGAAGTCGGCTCGCGCAGGTGCTGAAGGGGCGGCTGTCCGGGGAGACGCCGGTCGCCCAGATGGGCCACGGTGAGCTTGGCGTCGCTCATCGGGGGCAGCGTGGGGGCGTCGACCGCCGCTCCGTGCACGTCGCTGCGCTTGAAGCGCAGGTGCTTGCCGATGCGGTAGCCGGGTGGACCGCTGTCGGCCGCGCGCTGCTTGTACCCGTGGCCTTGGTGATCTTGAGCATCGCGCAGCGGCGAGCTCCCGGAGCGGTGGGGCCTTCCGGTGTCGGCGCGTGCCGGCTCAAGTAGTGGCGGGCACGGTGGCGCCACCGCTCCCGGCGCGCCGATCTCAGCGCCCGCTGGAAGCTCATGAACGCTGGCAGTTCGACGACCACACCGGCGTGCAGAGCCTGCGCCGGCTGCTGACCATCTGCAGTTGGTGCCACCGCGCCACCCACATGGGACTGGCCGAAGTCCGCGGGTTCGGGGACGAGGCGTTCGCGCACCTGTGCGAGGTCACCGGCATGACCGACGACGAGGCCGAGGCACACATCGACGCCGCTTTTGCGCTGTGGCGGGACCGGTCGGCCCGGGACTGGACCCTGGACTTGGGCATCCTCACCATCGCCGGGATCACCCTCGCACCGCCGCCCGAACGGGAGCAGCGGGCCGACATAGCCGAGAAACGCCTCCGCGAAGAGCGCTCCGTCGACAGCCACAACCACAGCGACAGCGCCGGCGGAGTCGGCGAGGAGCTGTCGACGCAGAGCCCGTCGGACATGCTCGCCTTTTTGGCCGCTAGCGCGGCAGCACAGGCCGGCCTCACCGTGCCCGCCCCGGTACCGCCTCCCGCCGCTGATGCCTAACACGAACGGGGTGTACCGCATCCACCAAGCAAGATCCGCGGGACACGGAGTCCCGCGCGCTCCACCTCGTCGCCGAGTTCTGTGCAGGTGCGGTGCCTGCCTTGCGGGGTCATTGTCACGCTGTGCCGACGACCGGGACCATCCACCGCTCGAATGGGGGAATCCTGAACTCACAGGTATGAAAGAACTGTAACTCAGCTCTCCCTGCGTTCCTGCCCGGAGCGAGATTCGTTAACTCGCTGAGGAGCCAGATCCGTCGGCGCGGCCCGAATTCATTCAGGTGCCGGTCTCCGGGGCGTTCACCGGTAGGGAGAAACTTCGTGGCATCGGCAAAACATGCGGCTCGCACGATCGGGCTGCGCCCCTGGTTGGGCGCCACCCTGACCGCCGCCGTCATGGTGACCATGGTGGGCGCCGCCGGGATGTCCCCGGCATCGGCACAGTCGTCCCTGGCACCGGTGGAGTTGGGTACTCGCGCCGATCCCGATCCCGCCGATCTCGATCCCGATCCCGATCCCGCCGATCTCGATCCCGATTCCGATTCCGCCGATCTCGATCCCGATTCCGATTCCGTCCGAGCCTCATCGATCGACTCCCGCCCTGGGTCTCGCTCTTCTTCGGATCGGTTGCCTTCTGAGGGAATGGGTGGCTCGGTCACCGCGCCGTGAAGGGGACGGTAGGGAGAAACATCGTGACATCGGCAAAACCTGCGGCTCGCACGAGCGGGCTGCGCCCCTGGTTAGGAGCCGCCCTGGCCGCCGTGTCTCCGGCATCGGCACAGACGTCACCGCCGCCGGTGAAGTTGGGTATGGCTGAATCCTTCGCCGTGTTAACGGCGACAGACGTCCTAAACGCCGGTCCCTCGGTCATCTCGGGCGACGTGGGCTCCGCCAAATGGATCGTCTTCGGCTTCCCGCCAGGAATCGTTACCGACGGAACCATCCAGGAACGCGGCTTCCCCATGGCGCAGGGCCATGACGCCTTGTCGCAGGCGTACCCCGACGCTGCTGGGCGGACCCCAGATGCCTCGGTGGGTCCCCAACTCGGCGGCCTGACCCTGACTCCCGGCGTGTACCGCAGCGTCGGCAATTTGGAACTGACCGGCACACTCACCCTCGACGCACAGGGCGATCCGACCGCGGTCTTCATCCTCCAGTCGGCGGACAACGTCCTGAGCACTTCTCCGGGCAACACGGTCGCGCTGGTCAACGAAGCGAACCCTTGCAACGTGTTCTGGCAGGCGGGTCGCGAAGCGGTTCTGGGCACCGCATCCGAATTCGCCGGAACCATCCTGGCGATGCGCAGGATATGGCTGGGGCCCGGGGCCAGGGTGCAGGGACGCCTGCTGTCCCTCCACGACGACGTCATCCTGAACAACAACATGATCAACCGACCGGTGAGGTTCACCCCGAAGCGCGGACACCTTGACCCCCGCTTTGACGGTGTGGGTGCCGAAAACAGTGTCACGCGGCCTTGACCAGGGCGTCTACGTGTGTTGCTGGCCGTCGGGCATGATTCGGTTGTCGTGGCGTTCCGACTTTCGTACCTTATGCTGGCCCGGATCGTGAGTTGGCTGGCCTTGATCGCCCGGTCCGACGCCGCGAAGGACGTGGAGATCCTTGTCCTGCGCCGCGAGGTCGCAGTGCTTCGCCGCCAGACTCCACGCCCGCCTTTGACGTGGGTGGATCTTGCCCTACTTAGCGCGCTGAGCAGACTGCTGCCCGCCCGCAACTCGTCTAAAGGTCGCCGTCCAGCCATCGGTGGTGCTCCTCGCCGAGCCTGTCGGGTTCCAGAACTCGGCTGTCGGGGTTGACCTGCGGTTTCAGGCTGC
>JAODNO010000207.1 GCA_025465235.1 Pseudonocardia sp. | reverse complement strand
CTGGTGTTCGGCGTACTCGGACTTCGGCACCGGGAGCGCGACTCGGTGATCGGGGTGGTGCTCGCGTTCGGTCTCGGCCTCGGCGTGCTGCTGCTCGCGCTCTACAGCGGCCGGGCCTCGAACAAGTTCGGCCTGCTGACG
The DNA here is from genome assembly GCA_025465235.1 of Pseudonocardia sp. Classification (GTDB taxonomy): domain Bacteria; phylum Actinomycetota; class Actinomycetes; order Mycobacteriales; family Pseudonocardiaceae; genus Pseudonocardia. Next base: position 15,057 of record JAODNO010000207.1, on the reverse strand, counting down.
GGCTCGATCGTCTCAGTCGACTCGACGAACCTCGCGGTGCTCGCCGTCGTCGCCGTGCTCGTGATCGGCACGCTCACCGCGCTGTACCGGCCCCTGTTGTTCGCCAGCACCGACCCGGACGTCGCTCTGGCCCGAGGGGTGCCGGTGCGGCTCCTGTCGCTGGTGTTCGCGGTGCTGATCGGGCTCACCACAGCCCTCGCCGTGCCGATCGTCGGCGCCATCCTCGTGCTGTCGGTGATGATCGCGCCGGGGGCGTCGGCTGCGCGCGTGACGGCGAACCCGGTGGTGGCCACCGTGCTCGCGGTGCTGTTCGCTGAGCTCGCCCTCGTCGGGGGCACGGTGCTGTCACTCGCGCCGGGGCTGCCGGTGTCCGGCTACGTCGCCGGGATCGCATTCCTCTGCTACGTCGGCTGCCGCGTCGTGGGCCGGCTGCGCGGACGCACCCGCGCTGCCGCGTGACCCTCCAGCGGTCGTGCGCGGTTATGAGTGCTCTGACACTCGTAACCGCGCACGGAGGTCAGTGGCGACGCTGACGCGCGATCTCGGCCAGGACGACGCCCGCCGCCACAGAGGCGTTCAAGGACTCGACGGGCCCCGCCATCGGGATCGACACGGTCACATCGCACGTCTGCTTCACCAGCCGCGAGAGGCCCTTGCCCTCCGAGCCGACCACAAGCACCAGGGGGTCGGTGGCCAGCTCGAAGTTGTCGAGGGACACCGAACCCTCCGCGTCGAGCCCGGCGATCATGAAGCCGGCGGTGGCGTACTCGCGCAGGGTGCGGGTGAGGTTGGTGGCCCGGGCCACCGGGAGCCGCGCAGCCGTGCCCGCCGAGGTGCGCCACGCCACGGCCGTCATGCCTGCCGCCCGACGCTGCGGCACGACGACGCCGTGGCCGCCGAACGCGCCCACCGACCGGACGACCGCACCCAGGTTCCGAGGGTCGGTGACGCCGTCGAGCGCCACGATCAGCCCGGGGTCACCCGACTCGGCCGCGATCTCCAGCAGCTCGTCGGGGTGTGCATAGGCGTAGGGCGGTACCTGCAGGGCGAGCCCCTGGTGCAACGCACCGCCGGCCATCCGGTCCAGGTCGTTCCGCGGTACCTCGAGGATGGAGATTCCCGCGTCGGCGGCCAGGTGCACCGCTTCGGCGACCCGCTCGTCGGTGGTGGTGCCGATCGCGACGTGCAGCGCCGTGGCCGGAACGCCGGCACGCAGGCACTCCACCACGGGGTTGCGGCCGAGCACAGTCTCCGGCGTCTCGCCGTCACCGGGTCGGCGGCGGTTGCCCGCGGTGGTGGAACGGCCACCACTGCCCGCCTTCGATGCCCGCGCCGCCTTGCGCGCCGCCGGGTGCCCCGGGCGCATCTCGGCGGGCGGCGTGGGGCCCTTGCCCTGCAGGCCGCGGCGTCGCTGCCCTCCGGACCCGACGACCATGCCCTTCTTGGTGCCGTCCTTGCGCATCGCGCCGCGGCGCTTGGAATTGCCGGCCAATGTCCTTACACGTCCTTCAGTGACCAGGTGGGGCCGTCGGGACTGTCCTCCACGGACACCCCCGCGGCGGTGAGCCGGTCGCGCACCTCGTCGGCGGCGGCGAAGTCGCGCCGGGTGCGGGCCTCCTGGCGCTGGGCCAGCAGGTCCTCCACGAGAGCGGCGAGCGCGCTCGTGGCGGCGTCCGCCGCGCCGCCGCCCTCGATCCAGTGCGGATCGAGCGGGTCGAGCCCGAGGACCCCGGCCATCGCGCGCACGGACGACGCCGCGCCCGCTGCGGCCGATCGGTCGCCTGCGTCCAGAGCGGTGTTGCCCTCGCGCACGGCGCCATGGATCGCCGCGAGCGCGCCGGGCGTCCCCAAATCGTCGTTCATCGCCGCGGTGAACTCCGCGCACAGCACGCCGGGCTCCGGAATGCCGATCCGCTCACGCACCCGGTGCACGAACGACTCGATGCGCCGGTAGGCGGCCACCGACTCGTGCAGCGCCGCGTCGGAGTACTCGATGGCCGAGCGGTAGTGCGGACCCACCAGGTAGTAGCGCAACTCGACGCCACGGACCCGGCGCAGCAGCACGTCGATCGACAGCGTGTTGCCGAGCGACTTCGACATCTTCTCGCCGCCCATCGTGACCCAGGCGTTGTGCAGCCAGTACCGCGCGAACGGGTCGCCCGCCGCGGTCGACTGGGCCAGCTCGTTCTCGTGGTGCGGGAACACTAGGTCGAGCCCGCCCCCGTGGATGTCGAACTCCGGACCGAGGTAGGCCGTGGCCATCGCCGAGCACTCCAGGTGCCAGCCGGGCCGGCCACGTCCCCATGGCGTGGACCACGAGGGCTCGCCGGGCTTGGCCGCCTTCCACAGGGTGAAGTCGACCGGGTCGCGTTTGGCCCCGCTCTCGCCCTCGCCCTGAGCGACGTCATCGACCTTCTGGTGCGACAGAGCCCCGTACCCGGGGAAGGACCGCACCGCGAAATAGACGTCGCCGCCAGCCGCGTAGGCGTGACCACCCTCCATCAGCCGCTCGATCAGCTCGACCATCTGCGGCACGTGGCCCGTGGCCCGTGGCTCGATGGACGCCGGGAGGCAGCCGAGCGCTTCGTAGGCCGCGGAGAAGGCACGCTCGTGCGTGGCCGCCCACTCCCACCACGGCCTACCGGCGTCGGCGGCCTTTCGCAGGATCTTGTCGTCGATGTCGGTGACGTTGCGGACGAGCTCGACGTCGAGGCCACCGTGGGCGAGCCACCTGCGGAGCACGTCGTAGTTGAGCCCGGACCGGACGTGGCCGATGTGCGGCAGGCCCTGCACCGTGGCGCCACAGACGTAGATCGACGCAGCCCCGGCCCGCAGCGGGACGAAGTCACGCTGCTTCCTCGTGGCGGTGTCGAACAGGCGCAGGCTCACATCTTCAAGAGTACGGACCCCTCACCCGCGCGCATTACCAGGGCAGTTCCGGTTCGTCCACGACAGTTCGCCCACATCCCGGCATCCTCGCCCCATGACTGAGATTCTCGGATTGCACCCCCGGCTTGTCGTGGAGGGCGCCGACGCCGCGCTCGCCTTCTATACGACCGCATTCGGCGGGGAGGTGCTCGAGCGCTACACCGGCTCCGACGGCCGTGTCGTGCACAGCATGGTGCAGGTCGGGCCTGCCCGGTTCGCGGTGAAGGACGCAGCTGACGGCGATCCCGCTCCGACGGGTGGAGGGGTCCCCGTGATCATGTCGCTTTCCGTGTCGGACGCCGACGCGGTGGCGGCGCGGATGCTGGCCGCGGGCGCCACGGTGATCTTCGAGATCGCCGACCACGGCTACGGCGACTACGGTGGCAGGCTCGCGGACCCCTTCGGTCACCAGTGGATGCTCAGCCAGCGCATCGAACAGCTCGACGCTGATCAGGTGCAGGAGCGGCTGGACGCGATGCAGACCTGACAGGCCCACCGAGCGGGTTCGGGCCGGTGACGGTCAGGGGGCCTGGAGGAGCAGAGCGGTCGCGATCGCCGCGATGCCCTCCCCCCGGCCGGTCAGGCCCAAACCATCCGTCGTCGTCCCCGACACCGACACCGGTCCACCGACGGCGACCGAGAGCACCTGCTGAGCCTCGGCCCGCCTGGTGCCGACCTTCGGGGCGTTGCCGATCACCTGCACCGCGGCGTTGCCCACAGTCCACCCCTCACCGGACAGCAGCCGGCGGACCTCTCCTAGCAGCACCACGCCGCTCGCGCCCGTCCACTCCGGACGGCCGGTGCCGAACACCGCTCCGAGGTCGCCCAGGCCGGCGGCCGACAGCAGCGCGTCGCAGAGGGCGTGGGCGGCGACGTCTCCGTCCGAGTGCCCGGCACAACCGTCCACCCCGTCCCAGCGCAGCCCGGCGATCCAGCAATCGCGCCCGGCCTCGACCGGATGCACGTCGGTGCCCACACCCACTCTCATCGCTCGATCCTCCCCGCCAGCAGCTCGGCCAGCTCGAGGTCCCAGGCGTTGCGGACGGTGAACGCCGCCGAATGTCCGGGAACGGTGTGCACCGCGCCGCCAGCCGCGGCGTGCCGAGTCGCCATGGCGACGGGATCGGCGGCGAGGCCGGGATCGACGAGGTCCCCCCGGATCGCGATGGGCGTCTGGACCACGCGTAGTCCGGAGCGGTCAGGCGTGCTGCGCACGATTCCCTCGGCGTCCACCTGCTTGACCGTGTCGGCCAGCGGCAGCACGGGAACGGCCAGCTCGTGGCCGCGGCGGACAGCAGCGACGACGGCTACGGCCAGCTCGGGCGGCGCGAGCGGGCGGGCCGCGTCGTGCAGCAGAACCACATCTACGGAACTCGCCGTGACCACACCGTCACCCGCAGTGGTATCCGCTCGTTGACTGCCGTGTGGCCGCATCCCGAACAGTGTGCGTGGGAACTCGTCGCGCATGCTCACGGGCAGCCCGGAGCAGGCGCGGATGAGCGCGTCACCACGCATGCCGACATCGAGCAGCACGACATGATCGACGAGACCGGTGGCCAGCAGAATTCGCACGGACCGCACCACCATCGGCTCGCCGCCGACGGACGTGAGAACGTCGACCTCACCACGACCGCCGGCCACGACCACCGCGGTGATACTCATGCGGGGACCGGGACCGGCGGAGGGGGGCAGTGCGCTCGCGCTCAGGCGGACGCGGTGGCCAGCACCTCGTCGAGCAGAATCTCGGCCCGCTCCTCGTCGGTGCCCTCGGCCAGCGCGAGTTCGCTGACGAGGATCTGGCGAGCCTTGGCCAACATGCGCTTCTCGCCCGCGGACAGGCCGCGGTCCTTCTCTCGCCGCCACAGGTCGCGGACGACCTCGGCGACCTTGTTCACGTCCCCCGAAGCCAGCTTCTCCAGGTTTGCCTTGTACCGGCGCGACCAGTTCGTGGGTTCTTCGGTGTGCGGGGCGCGGAGCACCTCGAACACCCTGTCCAGACCTTCCTGGCCCACCACATCACGAACGCCCACGACCTCGGCGTTCTCGGCGGGAACACGCACCGTCAGATCACCCTGCGCGACCTTGAGGACGAGATACTTGCGCTCCTCGCCCTTGATCGTCCGAGTCTCGATGGCCTCGATGAGAGCGGCACCGTGGTGCGGGTAGACGACGGTCTCTCCGACCTTGAAAGCCATGTGTCCTCTGCCCCTTTCGCTGCACCTAGGTTAACACGCCCGAACCTGGCACCGCTGCCAGGCCCGGCCTGTCGTCGCAGGTCAGGGGATTGACAACCGAAGGGAAACGTGCACCGGCGGCTGTGCCCGCGGCTCCGGGGGACCCCGACCGCCGCTCCCACAGGTGGCGTTAGGCTTTACCGAGGCCGAAGCCAGAGGCCACCGCGGACACCAGGCATCCGCGTCCGTCGCGTCGCGTTGCTGCGCCCGCGGCACGACGAGATGGCCCGCCAGGAAGGACGTCAGACCCGTGAGCCGGAGCATGCGTATCCGTCCGACCGGAGCAGCCCTCGTCGTCGGCGCCATGGCCGCGGCCCTCGCGCTCACGGGTTGCGGGGCGGGGCAGTTGGCTCAGACCAGCGAACAGGTCGCGTCCGTCGACGGTGCCAACGCCATGGTCGGCGCGATCTCGATCCGCGACGCGGTGATCCAGTTCAGCGCCCCCCAGGGCAGCAGCGTCTACCCGATCGGCGGCAGCGCTCCCCTGCAGATGACCATCGTCAACGCGGGCGCCGAGGCCGACCGACTGGTCTCGGGCACGAGCCCCATTGCGTCGTCGGTGCAGATCAGCGGTCAGACGGAGATCCCCGCCGGCCGGTCGCTGCTGGTCGAGAGCGCGCCCTCGGCGCCCGGCACCGGAGCGGCCGCCGCCCCTGGAGCTACGGCCACCACCGCCCCAGGGCCGACAACGGCTGCCGCGCAGCCGACGTCACCTGCACCCACCCCGCGCCCCGCTGCTGAACCCGCCGGGGGCAAGGCGAGCATCGTGCTCACCGGCTTGCGCACCGAGATCCAGGCCGGGCTGACCTACCCCGTGGTCCTCACGTTCCAGCGGGCCGGCCAGGTCAGTTTCAACGTCCCGGTCAGCAACCCGGCCGGTCCCCGCAACGCGCCGACCGAGTGACGGGGCGGGCGACGGCCACATCCCCGGCACACCGGTGACCGGCACAGCGATCTCCGGTGCGGAAGCACCGTGACCCCGCGCACCCGCACGGCCCGGGCCGGCTACCGCTGCGGCGAGTGTGGACACCTGGCCGCCCAGTGGGTCGGGCGCTGTCCGTCCTGCCAGGCCTGGGGGAGCCTGGAGCAGGCCGCCGCGGTGGCGGCCGCACCCGCCAGGGCGAGGGTCGCCGCAGGAGCTCCGACCGCCCCCGCCCGCCGGATAGCGGACGTCGCGCTCGACTCCGCCCGTGCCCGCCCCACGGGGGTGTCCGAACTGGACCGGGTGCTCGGGGGCGGCCTGATCCCCGGCTCGGTCGTCCTCCTGGCGGGCGAGCCCGGCGTCGGCAAGTCGACGCTCCTGCTGGAGGTGGCGGCCAAGGTCGCCGGCACAGGACGTGTGCTGTACGTCACAGGTGAGGAGTCGGCCGGGCAGGTGCGGCTGCGCGCCGAGCGCACGGGAGCCGTGCACGACGAACTCTTCCTCGCCGCCGAGTCCGATCTCGGCGCGATCGTCGGCCACATCGACGAGTTGCGCCCCGACCTGCTCGTCGTCGACTCGGTGCAGACGATGTCCACCGGCGATGTGGACGGCACCCCGGGCGGGGTCACGCAGACCCGCGCGGTGACCGTCGCACTCACCGGCCTCGCCAAGGACCGCGGGCTGCCGGTGGTGCTCGTGGGACACGTGACGAAGGACGGCGCGATCGCGGGCCCCCGCGTGCTCGAGCACCTCGTCGACGTCGTGCTGGCGTTCGAAGGGGACAGGCACTCGACGCTGCGCATGGTGCGCGGTGTCAAGAACCGCTTCGGGCCGGCCGACGAGGTGGGGTGCTTCGAGCTGCGCGACGAGGGCATCGTGGGGATGCCCGACCCGTCCGGTCTCTTCCTGGCGCGGTTCGGCGGCCCGCCGGTGCCCGGCACCGCTGTCACGGTGGTGATGGACGGCCGCCGGCCCCTCCCCGCCGAGCTCCAGGCGCTCGTCACCGGCAAGGACATCCCGAGCCCGCGGCGTGCCGTCAGCGGCCTCGACAACGCACGCGTCGCGATGCTGCTCGCGGTGCTCGAGAAGCGGGCGGGCGTACGGCTGCACGACGCGGAGGTCTACGCCGCCACCGTGGGCGGCATGCGGGTGGTCGAACCCGCCGCCGACCTCGCGCTGGCGCTGGCCATCACCTCGGCCCGCCGTGACGTGGCCTTGCCACCGGACGTTGTGGTGCTCGGCGAGATCGGGCTGGCCGGCGAGGTGCGCCGGGTCTCCGGTGTCGACCGAAGGCTCTCCGAAGCGGCCCGGCTCGGCTTCACCCACGCGCTCGTCCCCCCGGACAGCGGCGTCGCTCCGGCGGGCATGAGGATCACAGAGGTCCGCGACGTCGGCGTGGTACTGGACGCGATCCGCTGAGGGGCCGGCGCCTCAGGCGAGCCGGACGAACGGGGTCGCCGTGCTGATGGCGTCGTCGACCCTGGTCATCACGCGGTAGGGACCTGGCGGCACCACCGTGCGAACGGCCGCACAGCCCGGCGTCGAGGTGCGCCCCGCCCACCGCACTGCGAACGCGACTGGCTGCCCGGGTACGAGGGTGCGGAGGTCGGTGCTGGAGGCATTGACGCAGTCGTTGCTCGACCAGACCCGTGCCCCTTCGGTGCTCCACACGACGATCTCCTGCCGGGCCGAGTCGAGATCCCGAATGCACGGCTGGTCGCTGATGTTGGTGACCACCAGCCGCAGCACCGGCCGCTCCCCCACGCGATGCTCGGGACGGTCGATCTCGGCCCCCACGGAGATCATCGCGTTTGTGCAGGGCACCGGACCGGTCGGCGGTACGGGCACCGGCGGGGGGACCGGCACCGACTGGCGCGGCGTGTCGTCGGGGAACAGCTCCTCGGAGGTGGCGGGGGTGCTCGACGGGGACACCTGCTGCCCCGAGAGAGCCGACAGGCCGACCGGGTCGGAGGCAGGCCCCACCGCCCCGGGCTGAGACGGCGGCAGGGAGGATGCCGTACCGGCCGCCGGGGGCGGTGGGGCCTGTTGGGGAGCGGACACAACTGCAGGACCGGAAGCGTGGGTCGTGATGTCGGACGTCGCGGTGCGCGCCGCGAGAAGGGCCACGGTCGCGGCGATCAGCCCGACCGCCGTGATCACCGACGCGATCGCGAGCCAGCGTCGTCTCCAGTAGACGGACGCGGGTAGCGGCCCCACCGGCTCCCACACATCACACAAAGTATCCGAGCGACTACCATAAGTTGCGGAAGGCGGTCAGCGTCGGCGAGTCGCGACGCGCCGGTTGCACCCGCTCGGCGGAGCGGGTTCACTCGTGCCGTGGTGCACACGCTGCTGCTCGAGGCCTTCTGGCCGAGCCGTCGCATCACGCAGTTCGACGAGTTCTGTCGCCCGGCCGCGTAGCGCGCCGCGCACGTTTCCCGGTCGCCACGCGGCCTCCGCGCGTCCCACTGTCGTGGGCGCTCGCCCGCGACATCTCGTTCCGAATCCAGGAGAGATCCATGTCCGTCACGGACGAACTGCTTGCGAACAACGCCAGGTACGCCGAGACCTTCGACGGTCCGCTGCCACTGCCCCCGGCCAAGCACATCGCTGTCGTCGCCTGCATGGACGCCCGGCTCAACGTCTACGGCATCCTCGGCCTCGCCGACGGCGAGGCCCACGTCATCCGCAATGCAGGCGGCGTCGTCACCGACGACGAGATCCGCTCGCTGGCCATCAGCCAGCGGCTGCTCGGCACCAAGGAGATCATCCTCATCCACCACACGGACTGCGGAATGCTCACCTTCACCGACGACGAATTCAAGAAGAGCATTCAGGACGAGACCGGTATCAAGCCCGAGTGGGCGGCCGAGTCCTTCTCCGATCTGGACGAGGACGTCCGCCAGTCCATCAAGAGGATCAAGGCCAATCCGTTCGTCCCCCACACCGACCAGGTGCGCGGCTTCATCTTCGACGTGGCGACGGGGAAGCTCAACGAGGTCGTCTAGGACCTGCTGATCGGAGAGAGCATCCACGGCGACGTGGCGGGAGCGAGCAGTGGCACGATCCAACTGTGCCACTGCCCGCTCTCGTGCTCGACTGGTATCGCACGTGCGCCCGGGACCTGCCATGGCGCAGGCCTGGAACCACCCCATGGGGGGTACTCGTCAGCGAGTTCATGCTGCAGCAGACGCCGGTCGCGCGCGTGGAGCCCGTGTGGACGGAGTGGATGGCACGATGGCCCGCCCCGTCGGCGGTGGCCGCAGCATCGCGGGCCGACGTGCTGCGGGCCTGGGGCAAGCTCGGCTACCCCCGCCGGGCCCTACGGCTGCACGAAGCCGCCGCGGTCATCGCCGCGGAGCACGGCGACATCGTCCCGTCCGATGTGGTCGCGCTGGAGGCGCTGCCCGGCGTCGGCTCCTACACAGCTCGGGCGGTCGCCGTGTTCGGTTACGGCAGGCGTTTCCCGGTGGTCGACACGAACGTCCGGCGTGTGGTGGCGCGGGCCGTGCACGGCCGCGGGGACGCGGGACCGGCACGCACGATCCCCGACCTGGCCGACGTCGAGGCGCTGCTGCCCGCCGACGATCCGTCCGCCGGGGTGGTGTCGGCCGGGTTGATGGAGCTGGGCGCAGTGGTGTGCACGGCTCGCGCCCCGCGCTGCGTCGCCTGCCCCGTCCGCTCGGTGTGTGCTTGGCAGGCCGCGGGCCGACCCGAGTACGCCGGGCCGCGCAAGCCGGTGCAGGGGTTCGCGGGCACCGATCGGCAGGTCCGGGGGAGGCTGCTGGACGTGCTGCGCGACGCACCCGGCGCCGTCGAGCGGGCCGCCCTGGACGCGGCGTGGTCCGACGCCGCCCAACGTGACCGCTGCCTGCACTCGCTGCTCGTGGACGGGCTCGCCGAGCAGCACGACGACGGCCGTTTCGCGCTGCCCTCCTGACGATGGCGCAGACCGTCCGTTTCCGGCTCGACGCCCACGCGTCCGCCGAGGTGACCTCGCTCCGAACGCGACTGCGGTCCGAGGGGCTCGCCGTGCCCGACGGAACGCCTGCCGTCACCGTGGCTGCGGCGGGGGTGGTCCCCCCGCCCGCCAGGGAGGCGCTGGCCGCCGAGCTGCGGCTGCTGGTCCTGCCCTCGATCTGGCTCGCGACCCTGAGCACGGTTGCCGGACGCGCCGACGAGCTGGTGTTGGCCGCCGTCGTCGACGCCGAGCTGCTGGCCGTCCACGCCGCGGTGCACGACGCGCTCGCGGGCCGCGTGCGCGCGCCCGTCGCCGCCTATCTGCCCGGGACGTGGCTGCCGCACTGCGTGCTCGCCACCGAGCGGCCCGCGGACGCATTCGCCGCCCTACACCCGGTCACTCCGGTCCGTGCGCGCGTCGTGGAAGTCGAGATCACGGGCTGAGCGGCCACCGCAGAGCCCGGTGATCCGGGGTCACACCGGGCGGTTTCGCAGGAGTCGCATGGTGTGGCGGCGGCGGTCAACGGCGAGGGCGTCGATGTAGGGCTCGCCGAGCAGGTGGTCGGTCTCGTGCTGCACCCCGATCTGGTTCGCTGCCGGCCCCGCTCGCCCTGGGAGGCGCACGGTATGCCACTCCAGTTCGGCGCGCAGCCGCAGTGGGCAGTACGCCACGACTCACATATGACTTGTCATAAACTGCTCGACGACCGACCGGTAGGCAGCTGGATCGCCCGCGTGCACCAGGTGGCCGGTGCCCTGGACCAGGACGTGGCGAGCCACCGCCATTCGGCCCGCCATCTGCGCCATCTGCCCGGGGGGCGCGACGCTCTCCTCGGCCTCGATCAGCAGCACGGGGCAGCGGACCGACGCCACAGCGTCCCAGTGGTCACGCTCGGCCCACTCGGCCGCGATCCCGATTGCGTGCTCGACTCCGGCGAGCAGGTGATAACCGTCGGACCGCTCCTCCACACACTCGGCCATGTAGTCGCCGAACTCGGGGCGCGGCCGGCCGAACGTCTGCCGCACGGCTGCGAGGGAGGCGAACGGCTGACTGAGCGCGCCGAACCAGGCACGGGCCTCCTCCACGCTGCGACCCCGGAAGTCGACCCCCATGTCCTCGACGACCAGCGCCCGCACCAGCTCCGGATGCCGCGCCGCGAGGACGAGCCCGTGCAGCCCGCCCATCGAGTGTCCGATCACCACCCCGGGTCCGACGTCGGCGAGCAGCTCCGCCGCGTCGGCCGTCATGCGCCCGGTGGTCCACGGGCCCCGCGCGTCGGAGCGGCCGTGGCCGCGAGCGTCCACGCCGAGCACCCGGCCGTACCCGGTGAGCCACTGTGCGACGGGCCACCACGTCGTCGCCCGGCCCATCAGCCCGTGCAGCAGCAGGATCGGCGGCCCCTGACCACCGAACTCGACCACCGCGAGCTCGAGGCCGTCGCTTGTCAGCACGGTGCGGCGCATCGCGGTTAGCCTAGGTGTCATGGCCGTCGTGAAGATCAATGCGATCGAGGTACCCGAGGGCGCTGGGCCCGAGCTGGAGAAGAGGTTCGCCAACCGGCTGCATGCCGTGGACGGGCAGCCCGGCTTCATCTCCTTCGAGCTGCTGCGCCCGGTCAGCGGGGAGACCCGCTACTTCGTGCTGACGCACTGGGAGGACGACGAGTCGTTCCAGGCATGGCGCAACGGCCCGGCGGCGGAAGCGCACGGCGGCGAGCGCGCCAAGCCGGTTGCGTCAGGGGCGTCGTTGCTCGAGTTCGAGGTTGTGCAGCGCTCCACGTCGTCCTGAAGTCCGCGCTGGCGTCCGCAGCCGCGCAGATCTCCGGGGCGGACGCGCTACTCGTGTGCGCGGGCGCGGGAATGGGCGTCGACTCCGGCTTGCCCGACTTCCGCGGGCCGGAGGGCTTCTGGCGGGCATACCCGCCCTACCGTGCGTTGGGTCTGCGGTTCGAGGAGATCGCCGACCCCGTGCACTTCGCCGCCGATCCAGAGCTGGCCTGGGGTTTCTACGGGCACCGGCTGGGGCTGTACCGGAGCACGGTGCCGCATGTCGGTTTCGGCGTCCTGCTGAAATTGGCGCAGCGAATACCCGTGCGGGTCTTCACCTCGAACGTGGACGGCCAGTTCCAGCGCGCCGGCTTCCCGGAGGAGCACGTGGCAGAGTGCCACGGCTCGATCCACTTCCTGCAGTGCATGGTGGACTGCGGGCAGCCGGTGTGGTCCGCCGACGCCGTCTCGGTCGAGGTCGATCCGGCCACGATGCGCGCCGCCGGGCCATTGCCGTCGTGCCCGGAGTGCGGCGCCCCGGCCCGGCCCAACATCCTGATGTTCGGCGACGTGGACTGGATCGCGGACCGTTCCGCAGACCAGATGCGGGCGCACAACACCTGGCTGCGCGAGCTGCGGGCGTCGGGCAGCCGGCTCGCAGTCGTCGAGCTGGGAGCGGGTACCGCGCTCCCGACGGTGCGCCGCGAGGCCGAGCGGGCCAGCGCGGCGTCGGGGGCGCTGGTCCGGATCAATCCCCGTGAGCCGGACGTGCGGCACGGGCGCGGCGTGAGCATCGCCGCACCCGCAGCCGCCACCCTGCTCGCCCTGCACGAGCTCCTCGGGTGACGCTTCTCACCCGCGGGGCACGAGATGCGCGAGAACCTGATCCCAGAACGGCACGACCACCAGGTGCCCGGTGTCCGGGACCATCTCCAGCCGGGCGTCGGGCAGCGCCCGCTGCCACCACGCGCCGTGCGCGTGGCCGATGGCGTCAGCCGAGCCGTAGCCGAGCAGCACGCTCGCCCTGACGTCGGCCGGGTCGAAACCCCATGGCTGCAGCGTGTACCCGGCGACGTCCGCCACCATCCCGGCCCCACCCTGGGCGAGCGCCGCGTCGAGCATCGCGCGCACCCGATCGGCGACGCCCGGCTCCGCGAGCAGTGGTCCGTCCACCTCGTCGATCCCGACGAGCCCGAACCGGGCGTCGCCGGTGAGGGCCGCCAGCACCGGCCCGAACGCGGCTCCTAGCGCCTCGTGCGCGACGGCGGCAGGCGCACCTCGGAGCGCCTCCACACCCGCGCGTTTCTCGTCCGGGATCCACGGCACGTCCTCGTCCGGCGCCGGCGTGCTGATCACGGCCACCCGAGAGACCAGTTCGGGACGCCGGGCCGCGAGCGCGAGGGCCACCCGGCCGCCGGCCGACCAGCCTGCCACCGCCGCCGTCGCGCCAGGTGCCAGAACGCTCTCCAGCACCGCCGCCGCATCGTCTGCCGCCGTCTCCACCGTTGCGAACGCCCCGTCGCCCATCGGGCCCGAACCGCCGTAGCCGGGCCGGTCGGGAGCGATCAGCCGGATCCCGCGCGAGGCCGTCTCCGCAGGTTCGGGGTCGAAAGTGCCGGAGCCAGGGGCCGCATGAGACAGCAGCACCACCGGCGCATCTTCAGGCGCGCCGGGCGTCAGGTCGTGCACCACGACGCGGCGACCGTCGGGGCGGTGGAGGTGGCGGGTGACGCTCGTCGTCATCATGGGACAAGCTTCGCAGGAGGTCGGTGACACCGTGCTGTCACCGTTTTCCGGGCATTCTCGACGCGTGAACCGCACCGAACGGCTGTACGCGATCGCTGAGGAGCTCCGCTCCGCGGGCCCGGCCGGGCGCACCGGCACCTGGCTGGCGCAGCGACTCGAGGTCTCGACGCGGACGATCAAGCGCGACATGACGGCCCTGCTCCAGGCCGGGCTCCCGCTCTGGGCGCAGGCCGGACCCGGCGGTGGTTACGTCCTGGACGCCGCCACGCTGCCACCGCTGAACATCACCGCTGCCGAGGCGGCGGCAATCGCGGTGGCGCTGGCAGCGTTGCCGGCCCTGCCGTTCGCGGTCGACGGTCGCAGCGCGCTGTCGAAGGTCCTCGCGGCCATGCCGGCGGCGGAGCAGGAACGCGCCGAGGCGATCGCCGGGCGGCTGTGGTTACGGGCGCCCGAGCAGACGCCCCGCCCGGCCGTCGCCAGGGTGCTGGACGAGGCTGTGCGGCGGCGTCAGGTCGTCGTGCTGCATTACACCGGCGGGGCGGGGGACGTGACAGAACGGGCCGTCGAGCCGGTGGCCCTGGCGGCGACGAGCGGGCACTGGTTCCTCCTCGCGTGGTGCAGGCTGCGCCGGGGACCGCGGTGGTTCCGCACCGACCGGATCACGTCCGCGCATCTCTCCCCGGAACGCGCGCCCGAGCATGACGCTGCCACGCTGTTCGGCACGCCGCCCGACGACGCCCGCCCCGTGACGCTCCGCTGAGTCTCGCGATACCGACTCGCCCCAGATCCGGTCCCTCGATGCGGGCGGGTCAGCAAGCGGGCCAGCGGACTCGTGCAGCTCAGCAGGCGGGCCGGGGACTCACCCCCGGGATCCGCCACGCGCGGCCGGGCGGGTCAACGAGCCGGAGAGCCCGGGTGCTCATCCAGCTCGTCGGGGCGACCCGCGGGCGGAACTCGGGCGACTCGCGGGCGGGAAAGGGGCGACTCGCGGGGCATCGGGGTGCGGGGGCCGGATGCCGAACGGCCCGCCCGGACCTGGGTCCGAGCGGGCCGTTCGTGTCCTGCGCTGGCTGCCTGGCTATCAGTCGTCGTTCGACTTCGCCAGGTCGACCGGCGGCGCGTCGGGGACCGTGACCGGCTTCGGCTCACCGCGGAAGGTGAACTTCGCCTTGTCGTCGGCGGCCCGGGACCCCTCGGGGGCGTCCGAGTCCAGGCCCTCGACGTCGACCACGACGATCTGGCCGGCCTCCACCTCGCCGAAGAGGATCTTCTCCGACAGCTGGTCCTCGATCTCGCGCTGGATGGTGCGACGCAGCGGCCGCGCCCCCAGCACCGGGTCGAACCCGCGGCGGGCCAGCAGGCCCTTCGCGGCGGGCGTGAGCTCGATCGCCATGTCCTTGTTCTTCAGCTGCGCCTCGACGCGGGTGATCATCAGGTCGACCATGGAGACGATCTGCGGCTCGGTGAGCTGGTGGAACACCACGATGTCGTCGATACGGT
>JAODNO010000204.1 GCA_025465235.1 Pseudonocardia sp. | reverse complement strand
CGGCATCGGCTGGACAGGTTGTCGACATGCGCTCGCAGTTGTCCACAGGTTGCGCATCGCCGCCCCTTAGCCGGGTCGCGGGTGATCGTCTCTCGATGCGACAGCCCCTCTGCGTCCTCGCCGCCCGACAGCACAATGCGTTCAGCGCCGGTCAGGCACTCAGTGCCTTGCCACCGAGAATTGGAGGCGGGGGCGGTGGGGCCGGCGGGGCGGGAACTGGGGCTGGGGGCGGGCACCGTGCGGTGGGGCGGGGGCCGGGCGCGCGGGAGCTCCTGGGGAGAGCGGGGCGGTCAGCCCTCGAACTTGTAACCCAGGCCCCGCACGGTCACCAGGTGCCGGGGAGCGGAGGGGTCGCCCTCGACCTTCGAGCGCAGCCGCTTGACGTGGACGTCGAGTGTCTTGGTGTCGCCGACGTAGTCCGCGCCCCAGACGCGGTCGATCAGCTGTCCGCGAGTGAGCACCCTGCCGACGTTGCGCAGCAGGTACTCGAGCAGGTCGAACTCCTTCAGCGGCAAGGCCACGTCGGCTCCGTTCACCGACACGACGTGCCGCTCGACGTCCATCCGCACCGGGCCGGCCTCCAGCACGCCGGGCAGGCCGTCGACCTCCGTGCCGCCCTCACCGCCGCGACGCAGGACCGCGCGGACGCGGGCGATGAGCTCGCGGGCGGAGTAGGGCTTGGTGACGTAGTCGTCGGCGCCCAGCTCCAGCCCGACAACCTTGTCGATCTCGCTGTCGCGGGCCGTCACCATGATCACGGGCACGGCGGAGCGGGTGCGGAGTGCCTTGCAGACGTCGGTGCCGCTCATGCCGGGAAGCATGAGGTCGAGCAGCACGATGTCGGCGCCGTTGCGGTCGAACTCCTCGAGCGCGTCCTGCCCCGTGCCGGCGACGGCCGTGGTGAACCCCTCCTTGCGGAGCAGGAACGCGAGCGGGTCGGCGAAGGACTCCTCGTCCTCCACGATAAGCACTCTGGTCATGGGTTCCTCCCAGCTCACCCGACGCGGTCGGGTAGTTCGGGCCGCCGGGCGAAGTCGGCCGCGGCGGCGTCGGCATGGTCCGTGCCGGTCTCATCGTCGGGTTCGGCGTGGACGGGTAGCCGCATGGTGAAGGTAGATCCGGTCCCCGGACTGCTCCAGAGCCTGACCTCGCCACCATGGTTGGCGAGTACGTGCTTGACGATCGCGAGGCCGAGACCGGTGCCTCCGGTGGCCCGGGACCGGGCGGGGTCGACGCGGAAGAACCGCTCGAAGACCCGCTTCTGATGCTCGGGCGCGATGCCGATGCCGCGGTCGGTGACCGCGATCTCCACCCAGTCGCCCGCTCGGCGCCGCGACACCGACACGGACGCATCCGGGGGTGAGTAGGCGATGGCGTTCTCGACGAGGTTCGACAGTGCGGTGACGAGCAGCGTCAGGTCGCCCTCGACCTCCAGCCCCGTCGGTGGGTCCACGATGATGTCGATGCGGGCGGACTCGGCGGAGAGCCTGGAGCGGGCCAGCGCCTCGCGCACGACCTCGTCGACGTCGACGACTCCCATCTCGGGCAGCCGCTCGGCACCGGTCAGCCGGGAGAGCGCGATCAGCTCGGTGACGAGGTTGCCCAGCCGGGTGGCCTCGTTGAGGATCTTGGTGCCGAACCGGCGCACCTCGACCGGGTCGTCGGCGGCGTCGAGCACCGCCTCGGCCAGCAGGCCGACGGCCCCCACGGGCGTCTTGAGCTCATGGCTGACGTTGGCCACGAAGTCGCGACGCGTGGCCTCCAGCCGGACGGCGTCGGACGTGTCGCCCGCCTCGACCATGCTGAAGCCGTCGCCGAGCGGGCGGACGTGGGCGAGTACGGCTGCCGGCTGGCGGCCACGGTGGTCGAGCGGGGACAGGTCGACCGCCAACGACGACCCGGACTCGAGCACCTGCTGGCAGGCGGCAGCAGCGCGGGCATCGGGGCGGCCCAGGCGGACGACGCCGAGTTCGACCGCGCGCCCGTTGTGCAGCACCACCTCACCACCTCGGTTCAGCACCACCAGGCCCTCGTCGGTCGATCTGAAGACCCGTTGGAGAAGGTCGGCGATGGGAGGGCCGGGCGCGGGTTCCACACGGGCCGGGATGGCGTCATCGCGGCGGCGGCTCCGCCAGGCCCCGAGTACGAGGCCGAGCGCGAGCGCTCCGACCGCGATCGCCACGCACAGGAGCGCGTCCACGGCCGCATCGTAGGCAGGGCAGCCACATATCGGGCCAGATCAGGAGCCGTTCGTGACCCTGATGACGCCGGGGGCGGCAGATTTCGACGCTCGTTCACAATCCGTTCATCCGTTCAGGGGCCGAGGCGGACGAACCCCCGGGTCAACGCCCTTGGGCTGCCACCGCGGCGGCGGCCGTGACGGCGGCCTCAGGGTCGAGGTACGTGCCACCGGCCACCACGGGACGCAGGTCGTCGTCGAGGTCGTAGCGCAGCGGGATACCCGTGGGGATGTTCAGCCCGACGATGTCGGTGTCCGAGATCCCGTCAAGCTGCTTGACGAGCGCCCGCAGCGAGTTGCCGTGCGCTGCGAGCAGCACGACCTTGCCGGCAC
>JAODNO010000165.1 GCA_025465235.1 Pseudonocardia sp. | reverse complement strand
CGCGCGCTGCCGCAGCGGAGCGATCGCCCCGCCTGCTCAGGCCTGCACGTGATCCGCGATGGAGGCGGCGGGGTGGTCAGAGGACCCGCACGTTGTCGGCTTGTGGTCCCTTCTGGCCCTGGCTGGTGTCGAAGGCCACCCGCTGGCCTTCCTCCAGCGACTTGTACCCGCTGCCGGTGATGGCCGAGTAGTGCACGAACACGTCCTTGTCGCCGTCGTCGGGGGCGATGAAGCCGAACCCCTTCTCACCGTTGAACCACTTGACGGTGCCTTCAGGCATGTCTTCCTCCTCGAGGTGCGGCCGCGGCGCCGCGACCACCCGGCGCCGATCGTGCCACTTCATAGTCTCCAGCGGGACCAACCACCACGTCGGGATCGGCGGACGCTGTCCGCTGCGGCTGGGCCACTTGGCTTCTCCACCGCCACCGAAGCGGGCTTGATCAGTTGACCAGCCGAGGTCGCACCGCGGGTGCGGCCCCGTCGGAGCGGGCGAGTAGCAGTATCTAGCCCACGAGGCGGGAGAGGATCAGGTACGTCAGTCTGAGCACCACCAGGCGATCATGCCGAGCCCTCTGCGCTGGTCTCGCGCTCGCCGACGCCGCCGGGAGTCAGTACTGCCACCGGCCGATCCCACGCTCACGTGCCTCCTTGCGCTCGTATGCGGCATGTCCGTTGTGGAGGCGTACCCGCGGCACATCGTTCGACCCTGGTGACGAGCGAACCGTCAGACAAGCGGAGCCGGGCCCCTAGTCACGGCCAGTTCCGACGATCCGGGGTTCCACGGGCAGCCCGACGAGCTTTCTCACGTCGACGGCCTTCTGCCCCGGTAGGCCAGGCATTCCTTGCTCCACGATCGTGACCGTGATCGTCGGCGCGACTCAGTTCGTCCCCAGCCTGGGCTCGTTGTGTCCACCACTACGTCGCCGAAGTTGCTCACTATCCTCGATTCATCCGAGCAGGACGGAGCGAAAGTGCAACGGGACCGTCGCGCGTCAGACGCCGAGCGGCAGACCGTCGTCCGGCGGCTCGAACGGGCGCTGCGAGAAGGGCGCCTCACGATCGTCGAGTTCGACGAACGCACGCAGGCGGCCTACGCAGCACGGACCCGCGGCGAGCTCGAGGATCTGACCGAGGATCTCCCCCGCGACCTCTGGTGACGGCCCTACCGCCCGGCCCCATCGCCGTCCGTGCGCAGGCGCTCCGCAGCGGCCCCGGGATCGTCCACAGACGGCGGAGCCGCCGGCAGCGGAGCTTCGGCTGGTGCGGCGCCTTGCCAGTCAACGCCCGCGCCGGTCGCGTGCTCGAAGAACCGCAGCACCTCCACCGGCAGCGGCATGACCAGCGTGCTGTTCTTGTCCGAAGCCACGTCGCTCACGGTCTGCAGGAAGCGGAGCTGGAGCGCTCCCGACGGCGGGACACCCATCGCCCTCGCTGCATCGGCGAGCTTGGCCGCCGCCTGGTATTCGCCGTCGGCCGCGATCACGCGTGCGCGCCGGTCCCGCTCGGCCTCAGCCTGGCGCGACATCGATCGACGCATGCCCTCGGGCAGCGCGATGTCCTTGATCTCGACGCGGTCCACACTGATGCCCCACTCCTCGGTGGGAGTGTCGATCACGGCGCGCAACTCCTCGTTGACCTGCTCGCGGTCGGACAACAGGGTATCGAGGTCGGCACGCCCGATCACCGAACGCAACGAGGTCCGAGCGACCTGTGAGATGGCGCCGAGATAGTTCTCGACGTTCACCACTGCCTTGACCGGGTCGGTGACGCGGAAGTACACCACCGCGTCGACGTTGATCGTCACGTTGTCCCTGGTGATCGCGCCCTGCGGTTCGACGTCCATGACGATTGTCTGAATCGGCACCTTCACCATCCGGTCCGCGATCGGGACCATCAACCGCAGACCTGGCTGGCGCACATCGGGCAGTAGCCGCCCGAACCGCAGCACCACGCCGCGCTGGTACTGCTGCACCATCCGCACGCTGCTCGCGAGCAGCAGCAGCACCAGCACGACGACGACGATCAGAATGGTTGTGAGCATTGGTTCCCACTTCCTTCGAGTCAGGCGGAACCGGTGGGGCTTCGGGTGTGATGGCATGTCCTGAAGGGGGCCGGCCCCGTCCGGCCGGGAGGCGAACTGCTTCGGTTCTCAGTCACATCCGGTCCACCCGGGCACGCACGGCAGGGACAGGAGACGATCAACCGTGAGATGTGCAGCGCGCAGACCAGGTGGACTGCGCACCCGCGGCACACCGGTGTGCGTCATCGGAATCGGAGACGGACAAGGTGTATGGCCTTTACCTCGCGTGCGACAGCCAGCTACTGCCGACCAGCTTCCCGGCGCACCTATCCGAATGATATGTCTTGTCCGCTTCGCACTCCACCACACGGTGGGAGCCTCAGTGCCCGCGGACGTGTTCGCGCCTACCACGGCGATGACCGCGAGCACCGGCAGTTCCCGGTCGGGCACGACCGAGGCCTGCCCAGCGGCGCCCATCGCGTACCCCAGGAGCTTCCCGACGTGCACTGGTCCAGCGCCCAGCCGCTCCGCCAGTCGCACCTGTGATGGGAGGTGGCCAGGCGCCGGCACGAGCCCGATCTGGATGCCGCGGGGCCGGACGAGGATCCCGCCGACCACCGGCACTGCCAGGATCAACAACAGTACGACGATCGGCATCCAACGGCCGAGCGCTGCCGGTCGAGCTCGGTGAGGGCGTGATCACGGCGGACGAGCACCTCGTCAGTCTCGCCGGCGACCGCGGCGTAAGTGGCGAGCACCTCGTCCTCCCGGTGTCGGCGTTCAGCCTGCTCGGCATCGAACCGGTCCCGCGCCTCGGTCAGCTGGGTGCTCGACGGGCGGATCACCAACACGCTGGCCGTCGGCGGGATCCTCGCCGTCGACCGCTAAGTCCGCACGCGCACCCGTCCGCAGCGGCCCGCCGATGCCCCGTGGCCACAGGCCGACCGGCCGAATCCCTGAGCCACGGGCGATGCCCGGAGCAAGACAGTCCCGTCGCGTCAGATGCGGTGCAGGTCGCACTCCGGGTGCGGGGTGGGCACGGACGCGGGCCGCCGCGACCGCCGCCGGACCAGTTCGGCGACGGCGAGCGCCAGGGCCAGCAGCATGGACCCGGCGGCGGCGAACAACGCCTTCGAGATGGCCGTCGAGTAGTCATGGGTGCGGGTGAGCCCCGAGTAGAACACGCTGGCCAGCGCCGCGGTGCCCAGCGCGGCGCCGATCCGCTGGCCGGTCTGCAGGGCTCCACCGGCCGCGCCGGCCATCCGCACAGGCACCGCCTCCAGGGCGAGGGTGATGTTGGGGGTGACCACCATCCCGCCGCCAATCCCCGCGAGGAACAGCGGGCCCGCACAGGCCAGGGCGGCCGACGAGGCTCCGACGTGCCGCAGCACCAGCGCGGCGGCGGCCAGTCCGACCGCGACCGCGATCAGCCCGGTCACCGTGAGCCAGCGTCCGAGC
>JAODNO010000160.1 GCA_025465235.1 Pseudonocardia sp. | reverse complement strand
GTGCCGGCCGCCGCCTCGGGGCCGGCCCGGGCACCGGCTGCGCCCGCTCCTGCGGCCGCCCCGGTCGCACCCCGTGCGGTCCCCGGCACGCCGTGCATGTCCACCGCCCGCGCCTGCATCGAGCTGTCCAGCAACCGCGCGTGGCTGATCAGCGGTGGGGCCGTGCAGTACGGCCCGGTACCCATCACACACGGGCGCGCGGGCCACCTCACCCCACCCGGCACCTTCAACGTGACGTTCAAAAACCGCAACCACCGCAGCTCGATCTTCAACAACGCGCCGATGCCGTACTCCGTCTTCTTCAACGGCGGCATCGCCTTCCACGAGGGCAGCCTCAGGGTGCTCTCGCACGGCTGCATCCACCTCTCGCGTGCCGCCGCCCAGACCTTCTTCGCCTCGCTGAACCGCGGTGACGTGGTGCAGGTCGCTCGCTGACGGCGACCTCGCCGAGTGGGCCTGCCGTGGCGCGCCCTGCGATGCGCGCGCCCGGCGACGCGATGACACTGTGGGCATGAGCGACGACGCCGGGTTCCGCATCGAGCACGACACGATGGGCGAGGTGAAGGTGCCCGCCGACGCGCTGTGGCGGGCCCAGACGCAGCGGGCCGTCGAGAACTTCCCGATCTCCGGCCGGGGCCTCGAACGTGCGCAGATCCGCGCTCTGGGGCTGGTCAAGGGCGCAGCCGCGCGGGTCAACGGTCGGATCGGGGTACTGGCGCCCGAGCTCGCCGACGCCATCGCCGCTGCGGCCGACGAGGTGGCTGCCGGGCAGCACGACGCGCATTTCCCCGTCGACGTGTTCCAGACGGGCTCGGGCACGAGCTCCAACATGAACGCCAACGAGGTGATCGCCTCCGTCGCGCGCCGGGCCGGCGTCGAGGTGCACCCGAACGACCACGTCAACGCGTCGCAGTCGTCCAACGACGTGTTCCCGACGACCATCCATCTCGCCGCCACCGAGGCGCTCGCCACGGAGGTCGTCCCCGCGCTGGAGCACCTCTCCGCGGCCCTGCGCAGGCGCGCCGCCGACTGGGCCGATGTCGTCAAGGCCGGCCGGACCCATCTGATGGACGCTGTGCCGATCACGCTCGGCCAAGAGGCCGGTGGCTGGGCGACACAGGCGGAGTACGGCGCGGCCCGGCTGCGTGACGTCCTCCCCCGGCTCGGGCAGCTGCCGATCGGCGGCACCGCGGTGGGCACGGGCCTCAACGCGCCGGACGGGTTCGGCGCCGCCGTGGTCGAGGAGCTGAGATCGGCCACCGGGCTCGACGCACTGTCCGAGGCGACCGACCACATGGAGGCGCAGGGCGCGCGCGACGGGCTTGTGGAGGCGTCCGGTGCGCTGCGTACCGTCGCCGTGTCGCTGTTCAAGATCGCCAACGACATCCGGTGGCTCGGGTCCGGCCCGCGCACGGGACTCGCCGAGCTGCACCTGCCGGACCTGCAGCCGGGCAGCTCGATCATGCCCGGGAAGGTCAACCCGGTGATCTGCGAAGCCACGATGATGGTGGC
This sequence comes from Pseudonocardia sp., assembly GCA_025465235.1. Lineage (GTDB taxonomy): Bacteria > Actinomycetota > Actinomycetes > Mycobacteriales > Pseudonocardiaceae > Pseudonocardia. Next base: position 1,764 of record JAODNO010000160.1, on the reverse strand, counting down.
CGCCCAGGTGATCGGCAACGACACCACCGTCGCTTTCTCGGGCAGCCAGGGCAACCTCCAGCTGAACGTGATGATGCCGGTGATGGCGCGCAACGTGCTGGAGTCGGCGCGCCTGCTCGCCGCTGCGGCCCGGCTGCTCGCCGACAAGGTGGTGGCCGGGGCCGAGGCGGACGTCGAGCGCGCACGGGAGTTCGCCGAGTCGTCCCCGTCAGTAGTCACACCGCTCAACCGCTACCTCGGCTACGAGGAGGCCGCCTCGATCGCCAAGCAGTCGCTGAAGGAGCGGAAGACGATCCGTGAGGTCGTGTTGGAGCGCGGCCACGTCGAGGCCGGGAAGCTCACAGCCGAGCAGCTCGACGCGGCCCTCGACGTCCTGACGATGGCGCGGGGTAGCAAGCCCTCCTGACTGATCAGCCTCGTTATCACCCAGACGGGGCAAGATTCCGTCGCTGTGCGTGATGATTCATCGAATGTTCACCCTTCCTGCGCGCAATCGTGTTTGGCTGTGGTCGCCCAGCGGAAGGAGCGCCCGATGAGCGACCACGGCAGGTTCACGTTTGAACCGCTCCTCAACCTCGTCAACGGTCGTCCGGTCGGCATGGAGGTGCGCCGATGTCAGGCGCGCGACCAGGTGGAGATCGTCGCCCGCCATTCCGTGTGGGGCACGCGTCAGCTGGCGGAGTTCGACTCGGGGATCGCGATCGCCTCGGTGCTGGCCGGCACCGGGTATGACGCCACTGTGCCGCTGCACGTGGACGTCCTCGCCGACACCGTCGTGGTGGCCAGGCGCCGCGTCCGCCAGCTGCGCACCTCGCTGCTGAACCGGGAGCCTGGCGCGCTCACGCCGCCGATGCTTCTGGAGATCAACCCGGCGCTCTCCGCCGCGCCGCCCGACGCCCTCGCCGCCGGTGTGGCCGAGCTGCGCGCCGACGGCTTCGGCATCGGTTTCGACGCTGTCGGCCGTGGCTTCGGCCTCGACCTCATCGCCGAGCTGGAGCCGGACCTCGTCAAGATCGACCCGGGACTGGTCACGCGGCTCCCGCACGCACCCCGGGCGCGGGCCGTGGTGCAAGCGCTGCTCGACGTCTGCCGCGCCGTCGGCGTCCGCGCGGCGGCCACCGGGGTGAGCACCCCTGACGAGCTTGCCGCCGTGCGCGACCACGGCATCCCCTGGGCCCAGGGACCGCTGCTCGCCGCACCCCGCAGACGGCCCTCGACTGCCGGGATCCTGCTCCCGGTGGACCTGATGCCCCGGATGCGCGCGCCGCAGCCGCATCCCGCCGCGCCCCCCGCAGCCCCGGCCGTGCCACAACTCCCCCGGCCGTCCGTTGCCGATCTCGCCCAGGCCGCGGTGGCCCTGCCCGAGTCGGTGACCGCCGAGACCGTCCGACAGGCGCTGGCCGACCACCCGCAGTCGGGCAGCGTGGTGCTGCTCGACCCGAGGGGCAGGCCCACGGGCTTCCTCGACCGCAACCGGTTCATGCTGGCCATCTCGGGCCCGTTCGGCCGGGCGCTCTACGCGAACCGGCCGGCGGCCGCGCTGGCCGAGCAGCCGCGCACGATCCTCGCGGACGCCGACGTGCGCAGCGCGCTGCAGTTCTGCCTGTCCGGCGACCGCAGCCGCAGCTACGACGACCTCGTGCTGCTCGACGGCGACCGCGCCTGCGCCGGGATCGTGCGGGTGACGGATCTGCTGCAGGAGGCCACCGGCAGCCCCTCCGCGGCCTGAGACGGTCGGCGTCCTGAATCGGCCGGCTTCCCCGG
>JAODNO010000119.1 GCA_025465235.1 Pseudonocardia sp. | reverse complement strand
ATGCCGGCGAGGAAGGCGAAGAAGATGAACAGCGCCTCGTTGTGGGTGTCCCCACCCCAGAGCAGGCCGAACTGCGCGACCCCCTCGACCACCAGCACCATGATGAGCGACTCCTTGCGCCCGATCTGGTCCGAGAGCCATCCGACGAACCCGCGCCCGAAGCCGTTGACGATGGAGAGCACACCCGCCGAGGACGCGGCGATGAAGGGACCGAAGCCCATCTCCTTCGCGAAGTCGACCTGGTAGCCGATCCCGAACAGCGACACACCACCGATGATCGCCAGCGAGAACCACATCAGCGGCAGCTGACCAGTCTTGATCGCCTCCATCGGCCCGTACTGCCGCACTGCAGGCGGGTTCTTGGCGAGGCTCCGAGCGGACTTGGGGTTCGCTGCCCACTCCAGCGGGTCGACGTCGTGCGGCCACCAGTTCTTGGGCGGGTCCTTGAACAGGAAGCCGGACAGACCGACGACCACCAGCATGTACACAGCGATGAGGGAGAGGACGAGGGTGAAGTTGGCCTCGTTGAACATGAAGCTGAAGACGAAGATGAACGGCACGGCACCGTAGGCGAAGGCGCCGTTGACGAAGCCGGTCTTACCGCCCCGCTTCTCGGGGAACCACTTGCCGACCATGTTGATGCAGGTGGCGTACACGAGACCGGCGCCGGTGCCGCCGATGACCGAGTAGGTGATGAAGTTCACAAACAGGTTGCCGGTCAGGCCGAGCACGAGGAACGCCAGGAACACCATGACAGCACCGGTGAGCATGGCGGTTCGTGCCGACACGATGCCCTTCTCCCGGAGCCGTCCGGCCGGGAACGCGACGCCCGCCTGGAACACCGCCCAGATGCTGACGAGCCAGAAGGCCTGCCCGAGCGTCCAGCCGTGGACATCCTCCAACGTGCTCTCCGCGGCGCCGTAGCCGTACTCGAAGACGCTGACGCCGAACATCGACGCCCATGGCAACCACATCATCCACTTGCGTGAGCGGCCGAGTATCTCCTCGGCGGGTATCCCGACGCGATAGACGCGTCCGTTGGAGTCGGTTATCTCACGATCCGTGACAGTCATCGTCGTCGTCTCCTTTGACGGGAGGGAGGGTGGAGCGCCCTCTTGTCGTGCTTTCCATTTTCGGGGTCAGCTGAATGCGCACCCGCGCACGGGCGCGCTCGGTGGTGCTGGTGTGGCTCCGGATCGTCCGGGCTGCGGGCAGCCCCGGACGGGCCCGGTCCTGCTTGGCCGGGGGCGTCCGCTAGCAAGACGCTGGTAAACCGGCCGACAGACGGGGTGTCAGGGAATCGGCAAGTCAACCACTCGGGGTGTACGAGTGGCCTCGAACGTCCGCAGGACTATCACGGGCACCAGCTGAGACATGTGACGCATCTCCTCGTTTCGCCGCTGCGGGGCTGGTTCACATACTGCATACGGTATGGCTCTTTGTCCAGAATTTGTTGTCGCAGTGTCCTGACTTTTACTGTTCGCATACTGAGCTTTGACTTTTCTTTACCAACACTAATTGTCCGATTATTCACTACCCGACCGCTTCGTTCCTTCTGTCCGGACCGGCGGGGCCTGGTCGTCCGGCCAGCGCTGCACCGGATGCGACCGCGGGGAGCAGCTCAGACACGGGCCCCTGTCGACCCAGGTCCGGCTGAGCGGGCCGCTCCGCACTCCGGGCACGAGCTCGTGGCGCCGAGCAGTGGGCGGTGACGGCGATATGGAGAGGGGGATACGGGGCGGGAAACCAGGGGACCCTCCGGACCGAGCGGGCAGGTGCCGTCGGACGGCGTGGAAGCGCCGGGAACGGGCTGGAGGGCGACGAGGGGCGTCCTGGACACCCCCGCGCGGCAGCGTGGGCCACAGGTCCTCGGGCACGTCTCCTCGCCGGCTCGCCCGTCTTCCGGCACCGGGAGCGTGAGGTCGCGGAGGTGTGAGGGAGGAACAGTGCCGAGGCGTTCGGCACGGCGGGCTCCCGGCCCGGTGGTGCCGCCACCGGGCCGGGAGGACTCGTTCAGTCCTCCGACTTGCCGCCCTCTGAGAGGCCCGCCGAGATGAGGTCCATGACCGAGGAGTCGGCCAGCGTCGTCACATCCCCGACCTCGCGGTTCTCCGCGACATCGCGCAGCAGCCTGCGCATGATCTTGCCCGAACGGGTCTTGGGCAACTCCTCCACGACCATGATCTGGCGCGGCTTGGCGATCGGCCCGATCTCCTTGGAGACGTGGTCGCGCAGGGCCTTGATGGCGTCGGCGCCCTTCGCCTCGTCCTGGGCGACGTTGCCGCGAAGGATGACGAACGCGACGATCCCTTGCCCGGTGGTCGGGTCGGAGGCCCCGACGACCGCGGCCTCAGCCACTGTCGGGTGGCTGACCAGCGCCGACTCCACCTCCGTTGTGGAAATACGGTGGCCCGACACGTTCATCACGTCGTCGACGCGGCCGAGCAGCCAGACCGCGCCGTCGTCGTCGTACTTGGCGCCGTCACCGGCGAAGTAGTAGCCCTGGTCCGCGAACCGCGACCAGTAGGTCTCGCGGTAGCGCTCCTCGTCGCCCCAGATGCCGCGCAGCATCGACGGCCACGGCTTGTCGAGCACGAGGTACCCACCCCCGCCGGGGCCCACCGGCTCGCCGGACTCGTCGACGACGTTCGCGGCGATCCCCGGCACCGGGCGCATCGCCGAACCGGGCTTCGTCGCGGTGACGCCGGGCAGCGGCGAGATCATGATCGCGCCGGTCTCGGTCTGCCACCAGGTGTCGACGATCGGGCAGTTATCGTGCCCGATGTTCTCCCGGTACCACATCCATGCCTCGGGGTTGATCGGCTCGCCGACCGTGCCGAGCACCTTGAGCGAGGAGAGGTCGAACTTCTCCGGGATCTCCTTGCCCCACTTCATGAACGTACGGATCAACGTGGGCGCCGTGTAGTAGATCGAGACGCCGTACTTCTGGACGATCTCCCAGTGCCGGCCCTCGTGCGGGGTGTTCGGCGTGCCCTCGTACATCACCGACGTCGCCCGGTTGGCCAGCGGCCCGTACACGATGTAGGTGTGCCCGGTAACCCAGCCGATGTCGGCGGTGCACCAGTAGACGCTCTCGCCGGGCTTGTGGTCGAAGACCACGTGGTGCGTATAGGCGGCCTGGGTGAGGTAGCCGCCCGACGTGTGCAGGATGCCCTTCGGCTTCCCGGTCGTGCCCGAGGTGTACAGGATGTAGAGCGGGTGTTCGGAGTCGAAGGGCTGGGCCTCGTGCTCGTCGGACTGCTTCTCGACGATCTCGTGCCACCAGACGTCGCGGCCATCGGTCCAGGGCACCTCGGTCTCGGTGCGCTTGACCACGAGCACGTGCTCGATGCTCGGCGTGTCCTTGACCGCCTCGTCCGTGTTCTCCTTCATCGGCGCCGGCTTCCCGCGCCGGTACTGCCCGTCCGACGTGATCAGCAGCTTCGCCTCGGCGTCCTCGATGCGCGACCTCAGCGCGCCTGGTGAGAACCCGCCGAAGACGACGCTGTGCGTGGCGCCCAGCCGCGCACAGGCCAGCATCGACACCACGGCCTCCGGGATCATGGGAAGCTGGATCGCGACCCGGTCGCCGGCCTGCACGCCGAGCTCGACCAGCGCATTGGCCGCCTTGCAGACCTCGCGCTTCAGGTCGGCGTAGGTGATGGTGCGGGTGTCGCCGGGCTCGCCCTCCCAGTGGAACGCGACCTGCTCACCGTGACCGTCGTCGACATGCCGGTCGACGCAGTTGTAGGCGACGTTCAGCTGGCCGCCGACGAACCACTTGGCGAACGGGGCATCCCACTGCAGGACCTGATCCCACTTCTGGTGCCAGTGCAGCCGGTCGGCCTGCTCGGCCCAGAAACCCTCACGGTCGGCATCGGCCCGGTCGTACCACTCGGCCGTGGCGTTGGCCTGGGCAGCGAACTCGTCGCTCGGGGAGAAGCTCCGGCTCTCGGTGGACAGGTTGCTCAGCGTGGGTCCGGACTCGGCCATCAGTGCCCTCCTGCTCTGGGCGCCCCCGGGCGCAACCGCCCGAGGCGCGCACTCGACATTTGCGACGCTAGTGCCCCTGTATCTGCTGCGCATCGCCGGTGGGGCAAGAACGGCGGCAGACGCTCGGACCCATCAGTCGAACGGGCCAGACGACGGTGGCAGCATGCGAGCGTGCCTCCGTCCTCCGACCCGCTCGCCCCGCTGCTCGACCTGCCCGGGGTCCCCGACGCGGTGGCGAGGGCACGGGACGCCGTGGTCGCTGTCCACAACCATCCGGTGAACCGACGCGGATGGCCGGCAGGCGCGGCCGAGGCGAGCCTGCGGGCTGCACGCGCCTCGGCCGCCCTGGACGGCGCCCCGCTGAACGTCGCGGTTCTGAACGACCCAGACCTCAACGACGCAGCCCTGGGCAGTGCAGCCCCGGGCGGCGCGGGGCTCAGGACGGGTGATGCGGTGGTCAGCCCCGTGCTGGCCGGGGCCGTCCGCGTGGCCGAGGAGCTCGGCCGCTTGTTGGCGGTCTGGCGTACCTCACCACTGCAGGCGCTCGCCCGCCTGCACGTGGTGGCCGCTGCCGATCTCGTACCCGCCGCTCGCCACGACGCCGAGCTCGGCAGGCCGCGATCCGCCGAGGGGGTGTCCGCCCGGCTCGGGCTGCTCGCCGACCTGCTGACGGGCGGGACGTCCGCGCCTGCACCCGTGCTCGTCGCGGTGGTGCACGGGGAGCTGCTGGGGCTCGCCCCCTTCCCGACCGCCAACGGTGTGGTCGCGCGAGCCGCGGCGCGGCTCACGGCCGTGGCGGCGGGGCTCGATCCGAAAGGGCTGGCCGTACCGGAGGTGGGGCACCTGCGGCACGCGCCCGAGTACCGCAGTGCGGCCGCTGCCTTCGCGGAGGGCACGGCGGACGGCGTCAGGACCTGGCTGCTGCACTGTTGCGCGCAGTGGGAGGCGGGTGCACGGGAGGGCACGTCGATCGCTGCCGCCCGCGCCTGAAGTGCCCTGCTGCGGAAGTCCCCAGAACATGAACGCGAAACGGACGGCGTCCCGCGAAGGACACCGTCCGTCTACCCGCGAACATCGAGATCCAGACGTGCACTACGTGTCGTGGAAATGGCCTCGGCGTCCGGCGTCCCGGTACGCAGGCCCACGACGACATGCCTCCCGCGGCGTGCTGTGCGTGGAGCGCCCGACCTTCGCGCACGGAGCCCCGTTCGGGGTGGACGGGTGCTTCTCTGCCGCACCGCCCCTGGCCGACCAGGAGTCCGTGCCCTCTTTGTAGTCCGTGACGCGGAGCACAGCAAGGGCCGGGCGGACGTGCACCGGTTCAGGCACGGAGCGTGACAATCACTCCGCTGAGCGACGTCCTATCAGCGCCCGCAACCGCGCCAGCGCGGGCCGGCCGTGGCTCCGTCGCCCGTACCAGGATGCGCCCACCAGTGCCGCCGCTCCCAGTCCGGCGACGGCCAGCGTCGCCCTCCTCTGCGGAGACCGGAATCGCCGGAGTGCCACGGGGTCGGCGAAGGTCAGGATCGGCCATCCGCGCTGCACCGCCTCGCGACGCAGGGCCTTGTCCGGGTTGACCGCGGTGGGGTGGCCGACCGCTTCCAGGAGTGGGAGGTCCGTGATCGAGTCGGAGTAGGCACGGCAGTCGGCGAGCCGGTAACCCTGCTCCGCGGCGATGTCCCGGGCGGCCTGGGCCTTCTCCTCGCCGTAGCAGTAGTAGTCGATCACGCCCGTGTACCGTCCGTCCGCCACGCTCATCCGGGTGGCCAGGCAGCGGTCCGCGCCCACGAGAGCGGCGATGGGTTCCACGACCTCCAGCCCCGACGCAGACAGGACGACCACCTCGTCGCCGTTCGCGCGATGCTCCGCGATCAGTCCCGCCGCCTCCGCGTAGACCAGCGGCTCGACGATGTCGTGCAGGGTCTCCGCGACGATCGCCCGGATCTGCGCGACGTCCCACCCGGTGCACAGCGCGGTGATGCGCCTGCGCAACAGGTCCATCGTGTCCGCGTCGGCGCCGGCGAGCACGAGCAGCAACTGGGCGTAACCACTGTGGAGGGCGGCCCGCCTGCTGATCAGCCCCTGGCGACGGAACGGGCGGCTGAACGCGAGTGCACTCGACCCGGCGATGATCGTTTTGTCGAGGTCGAAGAACGCAGCGGCTCCCGAGACCGCGGGCGGCGGGTTCGGGGGTAGCGTCGGGAGCGGACCTGGCACGTCGAGCGAGCTTGCCAGAACCTGGCCTGACAGGTCCCCGACGGGGCCGGACGCAGCACAGATGGTCCGTCCAGGGGCGCGCGTTGCAGCCCGCCAAGGGCTACAGTTGAGCGTGCCCGGCATGTCCGGGTGCGGTTCAGCTCGACCCCCCGGAGCTGAACCACCTGACGGCCCCCGCCAATCCCCCCTGGCGGGGGCCGTCCCATGTGGGGACCCCCGAACCAGTCTTCCCGGCACGCCCGACAGAACGCGACTCGTCTGCTCCGGGCCGGCCTGGTTGTCCACATCGGTTACCGGCTGTCCACAGGTTCGCGATCCGTCCTCCGCCAGGAGCACCCGCACCGCACTCTGGTCTCGCCGCTCCCCCGAGTGGCACGACGAGGGAGGCCGCGGTGCAACAGACCTCAGACCAACGTCACGGGTTGGTGATGGTGTCCGACCCCGAGTTGCTCGACACCATCCTCCGGCTGGCAGCGGCGGCGGGTTGCGAGCTCCACCGCACGGTCGACGCCGCGCAGGCCCGGCCGCACTGGACCCAGGCCCCTCTCGTGCTCCTCGACGCGCCTGCCGCGCAAAAGTGCGCGCAGGCCGGGCTGCCCCGCCGTGGAGAGGTCGTGGTCGCCGTGCGTGGCGAACCGCCACCCCCGGTGTGGCAGCACGCCGTTGCGGTCGGCGCGGAGCACGTCATCTCATTGCCCGACGCCGAGTCATGGCTGGTGGCCGCGTTCACCGAGGCCGCGGAGGGCTCGCGCCGGGGTGGTGCCGTACTCGCCGTCGTCGGCGGCCGAGGCGGCGCCGGCGCATCAGTGCTCGCGGCCGCCGTCGCGGTCACCGCGGTGCGCGACGGGTCGCGTGTGCTGCTCGTCGACTGCGACCCGCTCGGCGGCGGCCTCGACCTGGTGCTCGGCGCGGAGGATCTCGGCGGCCTGCGGTGGCCGGACATCGGCGTCGGCGGCGGGCGCGTTCCCGCCACGGCGCTGCACGCTGCCCTGCCGGCTCCCACAGTCGTCCGGCGGGGCGGGGGCGAGCTCGGTGTGCTGTCCTGCGACCGGTCTGCGCACGGACCCTCTCCCGCCGCCGTCCGGTCCGTGATCGAGGCCGGGCGGCGAGCAGGCGAGACGGTCGTCTGCGACCTCCCGCGCTACCCCACCGAGGCTGCCGTCGCCGCGCTTGCAGCGGCCGATCTGACCGTGCTCATCGTGCCGGCCGACGTGCGGTCATCCGCCGCGGGGGCCAGGGTCGCCGCGGTCCTCGCCGAGCACGGCGGCCCGGTCCGCCTGGTGGTCCGCGGTCCCGCTCCGGGAGGAGTGGATGCAGCTGAGGTGGCGCGGGCCCTCGGGATACCGCTGCTGGCCGCGATGCGGCCGGAACCAGGGCTCGCGCGGGCGTTGGAGCGCGGCGCCGCACCGGGCCGGTTCCGTGGCCCGCTCGCCGGCGCGGCGCGTGCGGTGCTCGCCGAGCTCCACGCGATCGCCGGCTCGACGGCCGGGGTCCGGTCGTGAACGGGCGCGCACCCGGCCTGGGCGTTGGCACAGCCAGTGGCGGCACCACGTCAGTGCTGGTCGACCGCGTGCGCTCCCGGCTCGCTGCGGCGGGCGGGGAGATCTCCCAGGCCGCAGTGGCCGCAGCCGTGCGCGCGGAGGCCGGCGGCGTGGCCTCGGACCTCGACGTGCTCGCGGCACTCCGCGTCCTGCGCCAGGAGTTCGTCGGCGCCGGGCCGCTCGACGAACTGCTGCGCGACCCGCGCACCACCGATGTCCTGGTGTGCAGCCCCAGCTCCGTATGGGTCGACCGCGGGACGGGGCTCGAGGCCACCGACGTCCGGTTCACCGACGAGGCCGCGGTTCGCCGGCTCGCCCAGCGCCTGGCCATCGCCGCCGGCCGCCGGCTCGACGATGCCAGCCCCTACGTCGACGGCTGGGTCGCCGACGTCGGGGTGCGCCTGCATGCCGTGCTGCCGCCGGTTGCCGCCGACGGCACCTGCCTGTCCCTGCGCGTCCTGCGGCCCGCAGCGCACGACCTCCCCGCACTGCGCACGCTCGGCACGGTCGACGCCACCGGCGAGGCGCTGCTCCGGGCGGTGCTTGCCGCCCGCCTCGCGTTCCTGGTGTCCGGAGGCACCGGCACAGGCAAGACCACGATCCTCGCCGCGATGCTCAGCGCCGTCGACCCACGCGAGCGGATCGTCTGCGTGGAAGACGCAGAGGAACTGAAGCCGCAGCACCCGCACGTCGTGCGGCTCGTCGCACGTCCGGCCAACATCGAGGGTGCCGGTGGGATCGTGCTGCGCGACCTCGTGCGCCAGGCGCTGCGGATGCGGCCCGACCGGCTCGTCGTCGGCGAGGTGCGGGGGGCCGAGGTCTGTGATCTCCTGGCCGCGCTCAACACCGGCCACGACGGCGGGGCCGGCACGGTGCACGCGAACTCGGCCGGCGAGGTCCCGGCCCGCATGGAGGCGTTGGCCGCAGTCGGGGGGCTGCCCCGCGCCGCGCTGCACAGCCAGCTCGCCGCGGCGGTGCAGGTGGTGCTGCACATGCGCAGGCTGCCGTCCGGCGCCAGGGTGCTCGACGTCGTCGGGGTGCTGTCCCGGCCCACCGAGGGCGTCACGGTCACCGGGGCATGGAGCCGTACGGGCGGCTGGACCTCCGGTCGCGACGCCCTCGGCCGGCTCCTCGCGGAGCGTGGGGTGCGAGCGCCGTGGTGAACGCGATGGCGTGCGCTGCGCTGGCGGCGGCGATCGGCTGCCTGCCCGCATCCGCGGCCGTGGCACGGTTCGCCGTGCTCTGGCCGCTGCGGATCGCCCGACGCGGCAGGCGGGTGTGGACGGCAGGCCCTACCGTGCTCGGCGGATGTGCCGGTCTGATGGTCGCGGGTCCGGGCGGGGCGCTGGCGGGGGCGCTCGTCACGTTCACCGTT
>JAODNO010000115.1 GCA_025465235.1 Pseudonocardia sp. | reverse complement strand
GCCAGCCTGGCGATCGCCACCGACGTCGGCGGGCTCTCGCACTTCACGGCCGCGACGCAGGGCAGGGCGTTGACCGCGCTGGCCAGCGCGTCAACGTCGACGCGCACCCCGCTGCTGAGCGGGTAGTCCTGCACCACGATCGGCAGGCCGGACGCCTCGTGGACGGCGCTGAGATCGGCGACAAGTGCCTCCGGGTCGGCCGAGCTGACCTGCACCATTACCGCGCGAAGGCCAGGCACCGCCGCGGCGAGGCGCGCCGCCTCGTCGCGGGCAGCCGCCGGGTCCGCGAAAGCGATGCCGGCGACGATCTCCAGACCATCCGCGGCGGCGGCCACGGTGCGCAGGACGTGCACGCGTTCGTCGGCGCCGAGCCGGGCGGCCTCGCCGAACACGCCGAGCGCCACCAAACCGGCGACGTCTCCGTTGACAGCCAACCGGCGGTAGCCGGCCACCAGAGTCTCGAGAGAGCGGGTGTCGACCGCGAGCGACTCGCTGTGGAACGGCGTGGGCAGGACGCCCCACACTCCCGGGCGCAGAACGATCATTCGGGGTGTCCTCCGTCGGAGTCGGTCGGGGGCGGCCAGGCCGTGATGCGGCCGTTGGCCTCGAAGAGGGGCGCTGAAGCGGACGGCCCGGGGACTTGCTCGAATCCGGCCGCGGTGCACTGATCGACCAGGACGGCGCTCACCATGAGGTCGTCCAGGTGCAGGGTCTCCGCACAATCCGCACGATCGAGGGCGCCATTCCGTCCAGGCCGAACGAACCGGTCATCCGGCGGCCCCCGGGTCATCGGGGCCGGCGGCGGTCAGGAAGGCCAGGTCCGCGCCCAGGTTCGCCTGCAGCACCGTCTCGGCGTAGAGCCGGGCCCAGCCGCGCGCCGGCAGGCTCGCCCTGCCGACAGACCCGCGGCGGCGGGCCAACTCGTCCTCATCGACCAGCAGGTCGATGCGCCGGCCCGCGACATACAGGCAGACAAGGTCGCCGTCGCGGACGAGCGCCAGCGGACCTCCAACGGCGGCCTCGGGGGCGCAGTGCAGTACCACGGTGCCGTAGGACGTGCCGCTCATCCGTGCGTCCGAAACCCGCACCATGTCCTTGACGCCGGCCGCCGCGAGCCGCCGCGGGATCGGCAGCGAGCCCGCCTCGGGCATGCCGCACGCGACCGGGCCGGCGTTGCGAAGCACCAGCACGTGGCCGGCGGTGATGTCGAGCGCCGGATCGTCGAGCCGGGCCGCTGCGTCCTCGGGCGAGTCAAAGACGACCGCCGGCCCGGTGTGCTGCAACAGCCGCGGGGAGGCCGCCGCTACCTTGAGTACCGCTCCGTCGGGGGCCAGCGACCCGCGCAGCACCGCTAGCGCACCAGCGGCACCGACCGGGCGGTCGAGCGTGCCGATGACGTCCTGCCACGCCGCGGGCGGGTCGGTCCTGCTCACCAGGTCCCGCAGCGGCCGCCCGCTCACCCCGACGTGGGTGAGGTCCAGGCGGTCCTGCAAGGCACGAAGCAACACCGGGACTCCCCCAGCGTTATGGAAGTCCTCCATGTAGCGCGTGCCGGACGGTTTCAGGTCGACCAGTAGGGGCGTCTGGCGCGCCACCCGGTCGACGTCGTCGAGGCTGAATGCGACGCCGACCCGGCGGGCCACCGCGAGCAGGTGCACGATGGCGTTCGTCGAGCCACCCAGGGCCGCCAACACGTGCAGCGCGTTCTCGAACGCCCCGGGCGTCAGGATCTCGCGGGGCAGGACGGGGTCGCGGGCCAGTTCGACGGCCCGCCGCCCGGTCTGCGTCGCGTGCCGCAGCCGGGCGCCGGACGGCGAGGTCGGGGTCGCGCCGCCGGGCAGCATCATGCCAAGCGCCTCTGCGAGGGAGGCCATCGTGGAGGCTGTCCCCATCACCATGCAGGTGCCGGCAGTGGTGGCGAGCGAGCCCTCCACCTCGCCGATCTCGGTCTGGTCAAGCTCGCCGGAGCGGAAGCGCGCCCAGTAGCGCCGGCAGTCGGTGCAGGCGCCCAGCCGCTCTCCGCGCCACGAACCGGTCGTCATGGCACCGACGACGTCGAGCACGACGGGAACGTCGCTGACGGCGGCCGCCATCAGTTGGGCGGGCACCGTCTTGTCGCAGCCGCCGAGCATCACCACCGCATCCATCGGCTGGGCCCGCACGAGCTCCTCGGTCTCCATCGCGAGCATGTTGCGGTAGAGCATGGTCGTCGGCGACATGAACGACTCGCCGAGGCTCGCGGTCGGGAAGACGAACGGCAGCCCGCCCGCCTGCAGTACTCCGCGCTTGACGTTCTCGATGATGCTCGGCAACGCGCGGTGACACGGATTGAAGTCCGACGTCAGATCGGTGATACCGACGATGGGCCGGCTCAGGTCCTCCTGGTCGAATCCGGCTGCGCCGAGGAAAGCGCCGCGCAGGTACCGGCTGAACCCGGCGTCACCGTAGGACGTTATGTTCCGGCTTGCGCCGCGGCCGACGTCGCCAGTGCTCATCGTGCGAGTCCTCCTACCAGTTCCACGTTCACTGTGTCGACCCAGTCGAGGCCGCCCATCCGTCGCGGGGCTCAGCCGGCCAGCGGCATCGCTACTGGGCGGATGGGCGATCCTGTCGCGCCACGTAGGCGGATGCAGGCGCCGAAGAAGGCGAACTCGTACAGCTTCTCGGCCGCAATGCGCTCCAGGTC
>JAODNO010000112.1 GCA_025465235.1 Pseudonocardia sp. | reverse complement strand
CGAGCACATCGTGCAGCGGGCCGCCACCCCGGCCGGTCTGGACCTGCAGCTGCACCCGTCGTTGCGCTGAGCGCACTCAGCCGGAGCCGTCTACCGCCACCTGCGGTCCCGCACCCACTCCCGCCTCGTCGAGCAGCACGGCGGGGGGTCCTACCCAATCGCCCCGCGGGCGGTCGTCCCGGCGCTGGTGCTGCTGAGCGCGGTGGCCGACGTCGCGGGCCAGCTCCGGTAGGCGCCGGACGTCACGGCAGCTGTGGGGCGACCTCCGAGGCGATCAGCTCGATCTGCTCGATGTCGGCGAGGTCGAGCAGTTGCAGGTAGATCCGCGTGATGGCGGTCTTCTCCCGCCACTGCCCCAGCCGGTCGACGACCTCCGCGACCGTGCCCGCCAGCCCGTCGGCCTTCAGCTCGTCGACCTTGCGTCCGATCGTCTGGCACCGGTTGGCCACCTCCGCGTCGTCGCGGCCCACGGCGATGGTGAGCGCGCTGGACCGGACCAGCTCGGCCGGGTCGCGGCCGATCTCCCGGCACGCCGCTTCGACCCGCTCGAACTGGGCGGCAGCGGTGTCCGGGGAGCTGAAGGGGACGTTGAACTCCGTGGCGAACCTGGCGCCGAGGGCGGGGGTGCGCTTCGGCCCGCCGCCACCGACGATCACCGGGGGATGCGGCTGCTGCACCGGCTTCGGCAGCGCGGGCGAGTCCGTGAGCGTGTAGTGCGTGCCGGCGAAGGAGTAGCGCTCACCCGGCAGCGTCCGCCACAGCCCGGTGATCACCTCCAGCTGCTCCTCGAGGCGGTCGAAGCGTTCTCGGAGGCCGGGGAACGGGATGCCGTACGCGGCATGTTCCTGCTCGAACCACCCTGCGCCCAGCCCCAGCTCGACGCGTCCACCGGACATCTGGTCGACCTGCGCAACGGCGATGGCGAGCGGCCCGGGAAGTCGGAACGTCGCCGAGTTGACGAGCGTGCCGAGCCGGATCCGGGACGTCTCCCGCGCCAGCCCGGCGAGGGTGATCCAGGCGTCGGTCGGACCCGGCTCGCCGGACACCTCACCCATCTTGAGGTAGTGGTCGGACCGGAAGAACGCGTCGTAGCCGGCGTCTTCGGTCGCCTTGGCGACGCGCAGCAGGTCGTCGTAGCTGGCCCCTTGCTGGGGCTCGGTGAAGATCCTGAGGTCCACGAGGGAAACGCTAACCCCCGCCCGGCACGACCGACCAGGCCGATGACCCGTGGCGCGCCGCAGCTCACATGCGAGGGGATCCCTCCGTCACCCTCCCGCGTAACCTGAGCTTCGTGACGATCGCACCAGAGGGTCGCAAGCTCCTGCGCCTCGAGGTCCGCAACAGCGAGACCCCGATCGAGCGGAAGCCGCCGTGGATCCGGACGAAAGCCCGCACCGGTCCGCAGTACACCGAACTGAAGAGCCTGGTCCGATCCGGCGGCCTGCACACGGTGTGCGAGGAGGCGGGCTGCCCCAACATCTACGAGTGCTGGGAGGACCGCGAGGCCACGTTCCTCATCGGCGGGGAGCAGTGCACCCGGCGGTGTGACTTCTGCCAGATCGACACCGGGAAGCCCGCCGAGCTCGATCGCGACGAGCCCCGTCGGGTCGCCGAGTCGGTGCGGACGATGGGGCTGCGCTACTCCACCGTCACCGGTGTGGCACGCGACGACCTGCCCGACGGCGGTGCGTGGCTCTACGCCGAGACCGTCCGCCGGATCCACGCGCTCAACCCTGGCACAGGCGTCGAGCTGCTTATCCCGGACTTCAACTCGCGCGATGACCAGCTCGGCGAGGTGTTCGGCTCCCGTCCCGAGGTGCTGGCGCACAACCTGGAGACGGTGCCGCGGATCTTCAAGCGGATCCGTCCTGCGTTCCGCTACGAGCGGTCGCTCGAGGTGATCAGCAAGGCTCGGGGCGCCGGGCTGGTCACCAAGTCCAACCTCATCCTCGGCATGGGCGAGACGCCGGAGGAGGTCGTCTCCGCGCTGCGCGACCTGCACGACGCCGGATGCGAGATCATCACGATCACCCAGTACCTGCGGCCTTCGGCCCGCCACCACCCGGTGGAGCGGTGGGTGAAGCCGGAGGAGTTCGTCGAGCACTCCGCCGTTGCCGAGGAGCTGGGGTTCGCCGGGGTGATGGCCGGCCCGCTGGTGCGTTCGTCGTACCGCGCCGGTCGGCTCTATGCCCAGACGGTGGCGCATCGGGGCGAGGAGCTCTCCCCCGGGCTGGCCCACCTGGCCGGCGAGGGCGCAGCCGCACAGGAGGCACGTTCCCTGCTGGCCCGCTGAATCCGGGCCGGCCCGCCGCCACGAACCCGCCTCCGCAACGGCGGTGGATCTGCCCGCGATCACGGGCCGGCTACCCGTATCCTGAGCAGTATGGCCGGTAAGCCCGACAAGGCAGCGAAGCAGGAAGCCAGGCGCGCCAAGCGCGCGGCGTCGAAAGCGCGCCGGAAGCAGATCTTCGAGGCGTTCAAGATGCAGCGCCGGGAGGACAAGGCGCTGATCCCGTGGATGGTCGGTGTCTTCCTGCTGTCCGTGGTCGTCGTCTTCGGCGTCGGGCTGTTCTTCAACCTGCACTGGATCCTGCTGCCGGTGGGCGTCGCGATCGGCGTCCTCGCCGCGATCAGCGTCTTCGGCAGGCGCGTACAGCGGTCGGTGTACACGAAGGCGGACGGCCAGCCGGGCGCAGCGGGCTGGGCGCTGGACAACATGCGCGGCCAGTGGCGGATCACGCCGGGCGTCGCCGGCACCACGCATCTCGACGCGGTGCACCGGGTCATCGGCCGCCCCGGCATCATCCTCGTCGCCGAAGGCGCTCCGCACCGCGTGAAGAGCCTGCTCGCCCAGGAGAAGAAGCGCACCGCCCGGGTGGCGGGCAGCACGCCGATCTACGACGTGATCGTGGGCAACGAGGAAGGCCAGGTGCCGCTGAAGCAGCTGCAGCGGCACATCATGAAGTTGCCGCGCAACATCGACGCCAAGCAGATGGAGTCGATGGAGGCGCGCCTCGCCGCGCTCGGCTCGCGTGCCGCCGCGATGCCGAAGGGCCCGATGCCGGCAGGTGCGAAGATGCGCAGCGTGCAGCGCACTGTCCGTCGCCGCTGAGCCGCCTTATGCGCTCCAGTGCCATCGCGACCCGGGTGACGAGCTCCTCGGGTGCCGCGATGCTCGGGTCTGTCAGGCGGGTCTCCGTCACCGGCCCCAGCGCCTGGTGCCCGTGCTCGCGGACGTGCTCCAGCAGCGCGGTCTAGGCCAGTGGCAGCTCCTCGTACGGCCCCACGTGCAGGGTGGCCGCCCACGGACCGCCGGACAGCACGACGGTGGCGTCCGAGGTCTCGGCCGGCGCAGGTACTCCGACCGACGCGTCGAACTCCTCCACCAGGTCAAGCGAGCGGGAAGACCCCCACGAGCGGCTCGCGCCCCTGCCCAGCGCCTGATCGCAGCACCGCAGCGCACAGCGCCCCGGTGTCGACGTCGAGCGCGTCCGCCCGCACCGGACCGGTCACCCCGACCAGCTGCCGTCGACGCTCCGGTCTCCCGTACGGGGAGGGTCAAGCCCGCGTACGGACGACGATCGTCCGGGTGGCGCGGTCGTGCCAGCCACGGCCGTCGGGGTCGCGGAAGAGCGGCGGGAGGACCAGGGCGACCAAGGCCGTGCGCAGCACCGCCCGCGGGACGCCGATCACGGCCGCGGAGTCGATCGAGGCGACCCGGATTCCGAGGGCCGTCATCCCCGCGCTCGCCCCGAACGCCGCGACCGGCACGGCCGTGAGCAGGAACCAGACGGCGAGCACCGTCCAGGAGATGTTGGGGCCACCGAGCTCGTCGGAGCCCAGGATCAGCAGCGCGATCAGGTATCCGAGCGTCCAGTCGATGGCGAGCGCCCCGAACCGGCGCCCGAAACCGGCGACCGAGCTCACCCCGTCGGCAGGGAGCCCGAACTGCTCGCCCGGGTGGGCGCTTTCACTACGACCGAAGGCCCCAGCGCCCGATCCAGGCATCCAGGA
This sequence comes from Pseudonocardia sp., assembly GCA_025465235.1. Classification (GTDB taxonomy): domain Bacteria; phylum Actinomycetota; class Actinomycetes; order Mycobacteriales; family Pseudonocardiaceae; genus Pseudonocardia. The sequence goes on along the minus strand of JAODNO010000112.1, from coordinate 539 downwards.
TTCGATCCAACGGGCCATGTCGCCTAGCCTAGGCCGTGTGACCTGGTCGAGCCGCCGACCGGGTCCGTTAACCTCTGTGAAACGACTGAGTGACCGCCGGGCAACAAGACGGCCATAGCGTCGCTGGGGAGAGTGTCGGATGGTCATCCGACCCGCACGTCGTTTGGAAGGAGCCAGTGAGGGTGTTCAGCAACTCTGAAGAGGTTCTGAGCTACATCTCCGACGAGAAGGTCGAGTACGTCGACATCAGGTTCTGCGACCTTCCTGGCGTGATGCAGCACCTCACCGTCCCCGCGTCGACCTTCACGCAGGACCTGATCGACGACGGCATCGCGTTCGACGGGTCGTCCGTCCGCGGCTTACAGGCGATCAACGAGTCCGACATGGCGCTCTTTCCCGACGCCGCCACGGCTCGGCTCGACCCGTTCCGGAAGCACAAGACGCTCAACATCAACTTCTTCGTGCACGACCCGATCACGGGCGAGCCCTACAGCCGCGACCCCCGCAACGTCGCGCGCAAGGCGGAGGAGTACCTCGCC